>PXDF01000063.1 GCA_003566455.1 Desulfonatronovibrio sp. | reverse complement strand
GCTAACATATCATGTCCTTGTTTGACTACCTCAGAAAATTCTCATTTCAACATTTTTCCAAAAAAACAGATCATTTTCCGGCAGTCAGCTTATTCATGGTTCCATTAGGCTGGACTATTCTTCTTGTCTTTCTCTGGGCGAACCTGGTCCAGTCCTTAAACTGGTAAAAATAAAGCATGAGCATGGCCTGGACAACCATGGAAATAAACATGGCCAGCCAGATCCCGGTGGCTTCCTGCATGTAAATATGCCCCAGGTACCAGGCCAGGGGAATCCTTACAAGCCAGGCTGAGCTGCCCATGACGATCATCTGATAAAATGTCGCTCCGGCGCCGGTCAGGGAACCTCCCAGAATCATGGACACCAGAAGAAAAGGTATGGCCGCCATATTATATTTCAGATAATTGATGGCTTCCAGGCTGACCTCAGGATCAGGGGCTATAAAAACAGCCACAGGCTCAATGAACAGCCATAAAATCAGAGTCAGGGTGCTCACCAGTCCCAGCCCGAAAAGCATTACCAGATAGCCCATCCTTTTGGCGCCGGCGATGTCCCCCTTTCCAAGATAATTCCCCACAAGAATGGATGCTGTAAAATTAAAGGCAAAACCGGGCAGAAAAAGAAGAGATTCCACACTTATGCCCGCGCTCATTCCAGCCAGTGCTATTACACTTCCCACCGGCAACGCAGCAGTTATGGCGAATAGAACCATGTACGCGGAATGCCAGACCACCTGCATCAGGCCGGCGGGCCAGGCCACCTTAAACAGGTATGGAAAGGCTCTTTTAACCCATCGCCAGGGCGCGAAACTTTTTCTTTTGAGCAGACCCTGCCTGTGCAGAATTGTAAGACAAAAAAACATGCCGCACAAAACCGAGGCAAAAGTACTCCAGGCCAGACCCTTGTATCCAAACGCGGGGAAACCCCACATGCCCAGTCCAAAGGCAAAATCCCCGAATGTGTTCACCACCGTGACTATCATCATGGCAAAAAGGGGGATCATGACTTTTCTCTGAGCCCGGAAAAAGGCGTTGCAGATAATCAGCAGATAATAACCGGGCAGGACATAAAGATAAACCTTGAGCAGATAGGCTGCTATGGGCATTATTTCGTCAGGAATCTGCAGCAGGTCAAGAAAAGTGTCCCTGAATAACATGCCCACCACAAGGAAAACCATCCCCAGAATAACGCCCAGTTCCAGTCCAAGACCAATATATCTCTGCACCCTGCGCATCAGTCCGGCCCCGAATGACTGGCTGATGGCGGCCACGCTGCCGTTGGCCAGGGCGATGGCCACCACCAGAAAAAAGAAAAGGGCCTGGGTGATTATTCCCATGCAGGCCTGAACGTCGCGGCCAAGCCTGCCCGCCACCCACACATCCACAAAACCGATGAGAAAGTGAAAGAGCATCATGAGCACCTGGGGCCAGGCCAGCTTCCAGATGGTTTTATAAGAAGAACTTAAAGAATCCAACTCAGCTCCGGATTATATTTTCTTTGCTCTTGCCCAGATCCACAATCCTTTACAAAAGTATATCAAGCAGGCCATTCCCGAAAAGAGCCATAAGCCAGCTTTCCACCACCAGAAGAATAGCGGTCAGTCCAAATAAAAAATCCAGCTTTTGGATATTTTCAACCGTGTCCATGACCATCATGACCAGCCAGCCTAGAAAAAAGCCGGCTAAAAGTCCAAACAAATGAGCGCCCAGGTCCGTGTTTTCACCTCCTACCCCCAGAAGAGCGAGCAAAGCCAGCCCAAGAACTACGGCATTGGTCAGGGAAAGCCTGGAGTGTTTTATGGCGTTGATGGACATAATGCCCACAGCCGCAAATACTGAGGTGGAAAACCCTATACTCAGGTGTGTTGGCGCCATTATCCAGGCATTAATATAATTCCCGAGAGCACCGGCAATAATTATGCACAGCCAGCCCATCCCCATGCCCAGCATTGAACAGACCATCAGTACGAATGGAGCTCCGATAATCACATTGCCCAGCACATGGGCCGGGTCGCTGTGCAGGGTCAGGGCGGTCACAGTCCGCCAGATTTCTCCATCCATTATCCTGGCCGCGTCCACCCTGCCCTGCTCCAGCCAAGGAAGACCGGCCCACTCTGGACCGCCCAGTCCTTCATTCACCACAGTGAAAAAAAGAAGCAAAAGCGAAAGAACAAAGAGATTGGGGTAAACATTCTGCTGCTGCAGGACCTGAATGGCTTTGCTAGCAGGAAACCTTTTCTCTTCCTCTTCGTACAGCCTTATTTCTTCCACAGCCCTGGCCGCCTGTGACGCGGGCACCAGCAGCTCGCCTTCTTCACCCCAGGAATAGTCCACACCCATGGCTATGAGCACCAGCTCCCATTCAGACTTTTTTTTGCGGCCAGGCCTGACTATTCCTGGGATTTTCAGATCATTCAGAATATCATATAATTTTTCCGACATTGATTTTTCTTTTTAACCGGGATCTTTTCTATTAATTATTTTCTTCAAAAAAGTTCTTTTTCTGGATAAAATCTATTGGCAAATCAGCCCAATGTAAACATCAGCATTTTAAGCAGCTTTTCAAGGGGATATATCTTTATTGTTTCCCCAGTAAATCTAATTTGGACAGCTTGCCGAAAAATACTGATTGAACAGGCTTGTTGTAAGCTTTTTAAAACGGTCTTACCGTCCAAAGACCTTCAATATCCAAAATCATCTTTTTGCGGTTTATTGACATGGAAATCATTGTAGGCTAATCAATTTTAGCAATGAACCCTTAACATTTTCACTTTTTTACGGAGGTTGTGATGACAAAAAAACGTATTTTAGCAATCCTGTTTGGTTGTCTTTTATTTTTCATGGGTGTGTTTGCCGGCCCGGCTCATGCTAAAACGCTGACCGTGGCTGTTGATACCGCTTTTGTTCCTTTTGAATTCAGGGATCCTGATACAGGCAAATATATTGGATTTGATATTGATCTCTGGGATGCCATTGCAAAGAAAATCGGAGTCGAATATAAATTGCAGCCCATGGACTTTTCCGGAATAGTCCCAGCCTTACAAACCGGGAGCGTTGACGCTGCCCTGGCAGGCATTACAATTACTGCTGAACGGGAAAAAGTAGTGGACTTTTCTCATCCATATTATGACAGCGGCCTGAGCATTATGGTTATGGCTGACAATGATGAAATTAAAGGACCTGAAGATATCGAGGGAAAACGTATCGCAGTCCGCACCGGTACCACCAGCGCCAACTACGCTCCCAGCCTCAACCCCTCGGACATAGTAAAATTTCCAAACATTGAGGCTGCCTACATGGAATTAAGAGCGGGACGCGTTGATGCGGCCATGCATGACACCCCCAATGTTCTCTACTATATTACAACTGCCGGAGATGGACAGGTAAAGTCTGTTGGCCCCAGAATGCAGGCCCAGTCCTACGGCATCGGCTTTCCCCTGGGCAGCAAACTCAGAAATGACGTTAATGTCGCTTTCCTTCAACTTGTAGAATCAGGTGAATACGCTGAGATCTATCGCAAATGGTTTGGCCAGGATCCCAGCCCCAGATAGTTCCTGCCACCCCTGCGGGACCTTTTTTCCGCAGGGGTGTGTTTTTTCCAGCTCATATCCAGGCTTAACAGCTTGTTGAAAAAGTCCTTATCTCCGGGCTTTTTTTAGTTGTTTCTTTCCTATGAACATCTACCCAGCGATTAAATTATGGACTTTCAATTTCAATTCGTTTTAACGACCCTTCCTCAATTGATGCAGGGTGTTAAACTGACCATTTACATTACTGTTTACGGCCTGCTCGGCGGGATAGGCCTGGGGATGATAACCGGACTTGCTCTTGCCTATAAGATTCCCATTCTGAACCTGACGGGCGCGGTCTATGTCTGGATAATCAGAGGGACTCCCATAGTTGTTCAGGCCATGTTCGTTTACTTTGCCCTGCCTCTGGCCATGGGCGTCCGCATGAGCGGTCTTCAAGCGGCTGTACTTGTTCTGGCCATTAATGCGGGAGCATATATCGCGGAAATCGTCAGGGGAGCAGTACTTTCAATCAACAAGGGGCTTGTTGACGCAGGACTGGCCCTGGGATTGTCCAGAATACAGGTTACTGCTTTTGTTGTCGGTCCCCTGTCTTTCCGCAGAATGATCCCCCCCCTTGGCAATCAGTTCATCATCGGACTGAAAGACACTTCCCTTTTTATTGTTATCGGCGTTGGAGAACTCACCCGGCAGGGCCAGGAAATCATGGCTTCATCATTCAGGGCGCTGGAAGTCTGGACTGCTGTTGCTCTTATTTATCTGGTTCTGACGACAGTTCTGGCCCTTTCTTTACGCTGGCTCGAACGGAGAATGAAGATTTTATGAAAATTGTTGAATGTAAAAAAGTTTGCAAAAGTTTTGATAAAACCGACGTCCTCTTCGATATCGACCTGTCCATCAACGTGGGCGAGGTGGTCGTGGTGGTGGGACCTTCCGGATCCGGCAAATCTACCCTGCTCAGGTGCATCAATGTCCTGGAAAAAATCACTTCCGGAGACCTTATAGTTGACGGCAAAAGCGTTATCGACCCCAAGACCGATATTCGTCATATCCGCCAGGAAGCTGGAATGGTTTTTCAGCAGTTTAATCTTTTTCCCCAGTTGACAGCCCTGGAAAATGTAGCTTTTGGTCCAAGAAAAGTCAGAAAGCTCTCCAAAAAGGACGCTCATGAACTGGCCATGGATCTTCTGACCAAGGTCGGCCTGGCTGAAAGGGCAGGACACTATCCATCCCAACTCTCCGGAGGACAGCAGCAGAGAGTGGCCATTGCCAGAGCACTGGCAGTCAAGCCCAAACTGATGCTTTTTGATGAACCTACTTCAGCCCTTGATCCGGAACTCAAGGGAGAGGTTCTGTCGGTTATGCGCTCTCTGGCCGAAGAAGGCATGACCATGATCGTTGTATCCCATGAAATGAACTTTGCCCTGAATGTGGGAAACAGACTTATTTTCATGGATGAAGGCCGTATCATTCACGATGGTTCTCCCCGTGACCTTTATGATAATCCTCCAACTGAGCGTCTAAGGGATTTTCTGCGCAATATTCAGTAACCCACAATTTAAGTGAATAAAAAGCAGCACCCAAAAATCCTGATCGTGGATGACATGCCGGCCAACATTAAGGTTCTGGCTCAAATCCTAGGCAATGATTGTGAAATTTATTCCGGCCGCAATGGTTATGAGGCAATTTCCATGGCCGAGGCAAAACAGCCAGATCTGATCATCCTGGACATCACCATGCCCGAAATGAACGGATTTGAAGCCTGTAAAAAACTTAAAGACAACCCGGTCACCAGGGCCATTCCAATCATATTCATTACAGACCTGAACATGGAAGAAGACGAGGCAAAAGGCCTTGAACTCGGTGCCGTGGATTATATCACCAGACCCATAAGACCATCAGTGGTCAAAGCAAGGGTCAGAAATCACCTTGAACTCAAAAGATACAGGGATTACCTCCAGGAAATCTCTATGAAGGACGGCCTGACCGGAATTCCCAATCGCAGACGCCTTGACGAATATCTACATCAGGAATGGAGGAGAGCCCAACGGCAGACAAAACCCATATCCCTGCTTATGCTTGATATTGACCATTTCAAGCTGTATAATGACAATTACGGGCACACGGCCGGAGATGACTGCCTGAAAAAAATTGCCCTTGCAATAGAGGAATCGTTAACCAGACCAGCTGATCTGGCTGCGAGATTCGGAGGAGAAGAGTTTGCCTGCGTTCTTCCGGAAACTGACCAGGAAGGCGCGGAACTCATTGCTCAACGAGTTCATAAGAGTTTAGCCCGTCTGGCCATTCCACACGCATACTCCCCCATTGGTTCATTTATTACCATAAGCATCGGCGTTACCACGACCGTCCCAGATCAGTCCTCTTCGATGGACCAGTTCATTAAAAGCGCTGATGAAATGCTTTACGAGGCCAAAAAATCCGGCCGCAACCAGACAAAATCCCAAACTGTCTGATCACTCAGTTTTCCCTAGCTTGACTTTTTTCCAACCTGCCTAAATTATAACAAATACATAATTTCTTCTTTTTTAAATAATATTATAGCATAAAATTATGGCCAGAAAAAATATTCACCTCGCGGACATATCAGAACATCCGGATATCAGTTGCGCTGATCAGGTAAATATATCCAGGCTTTATTTTGATAAAAGCGATTATGATCTTTTAAAGCTGGTCAATGATGTCTATAAAGATTCTTCCCTGTCAGAACAGAAAAAACTTCTGACCCCATTTTTGCATCCTCACGGGATCAAAGAAATCGCCGCGCCCAGAACGCTCCGAATAGCCTACTCAGTGATTCAGCTCCTTGGTTCCCTGAAAACAGGTCAGGCCAGTGACAGACTCAGCGCTTTAAACTCTTTGCGTGATGAGGTTTTGTCCTCATCAGAAGGTCCATTGCGCATCAATACCGCCAGGGTTCTTGTGGAAATCATGAAAAACCTGGTCAGGAGTCATGGAGACTGCAGGCTCCAACTGGAACTGGCCAGAGATTTTTCTGAAGTTTCATCCGGCAAACCCAGGCTTGTCAGAGCCCAGCTCAAAAAGTACCGGCTTCTGGAGATGCCTGAAGAGTGGAACCAGGTCGCTTTTGACGAACACGTTCATGACGTAAACACCACCGGCAGAAAATCACCCACCCACCTTATCATGGATGCCTGGATCAAGGGCATCAGAAGCCTGACCGTGGTTTATTATAACCATGTCTCCAGAGAAGCTGCTGAAGAGCTGCTGCGGGCGGCTTCCATCATGGATATCCAGGTCAAAATCGGAATCGAGTTTTTTGTAGACTTCAGAACAAAAGAAGTGAGGCTGATCTGGGTCCCGCGAGGATTCAGCGACTCCCTTGGGTTTCTTGATTTTCTCAAAGCTCCCAGAATCGTTGAACTCATGGAAAAAGGAAGGCAGGTTTCAAGGTTATCCCAGTCTCATACTCTAAAGCTTCTGGCATCATTCAATGATAACCATCTGGAATCGGTCAATAAAAGATTCGGCATAAAAATGGACAGACTAAGGGAGTCTGATTTCATCAGCTTTGTGGGACCGGGACAGGCTTCAATCCACCACCTGGGAAGATACATCCAGGAATGCATTGCCAGACACCTGGGACAGAGCGTTGTCCTTGACACCAACCTTCAGCCTGTTGTGGCGGATAATTTTGGCGCTGACAACATCTTTGACACCAGCTTCTCCATTCCGGACATTTATGATATTATTGAAGATTATTTACGCCCTTCCAAAAACAAAGATATACCAAGCATCCTGGAAAACCAGGATTTGCCTGAAATCCTGACCCTGAGCCCTTACGAGCTTGTTTCCAGGATTAAAATCCTGCACTCCAACTCAAACGTCACCCTGAATATTTGCGACCTCAAGGTGGAGGACGTTATCGAACTCCTCTATGACTGCCAGGGACTGATCACTCATCTGGAGATACTCAATCTCAAAAATCAGATCCTTGGTCGAGAATTTGACAAGGAACTGATCATAAATCTTCAGACTTCCATTAACTCGGGCAATGTCATAAATCTCAAAAGATATCTCAGCCGGATGCTTGAAGAGGCCAGCAAAAGAGAGGGCTTTGACCAGGAAAGAAAAGGCAAGCTCATAGAAATCCTCTGTGATATTCCCAGATTTCAATCCTTTTACAAGGATAACCCCTTGCGCTCCTGCATTGGATCAGACTCCACAGGCCGCTCAGAGCGCCTTTATGGAATGGGGCTGGTATTGATTGAGTCACTTCCAAAAAGAGCCAGAAGAGAGCTGTGCCGGCTTCCGGAATCACCTTATAAAAACGTCAACGTTGGAGTGAAGTCTTATGCCAGGCACACCCTGATTCCTGTTTCCCGCAGGGAAGGACTTGCCGGCGCGGCATCTGAATTTTTGAAAAATATCCCAGGGGTCGGCAGACTGGGTTACCGCAGGAAAACCGACTGGGACATAAAAGATTATTTTCCCGAATCAGGGGATAAGAGCAATATTTACACAATGGGTGGCATTCGCAAAAACCAGGTGAGTCGTGGTCCTGAAATTCCGAGAAATATTCCCGGTGTCACCCGAAGAATCGCAACGAGATATCTAAATACCAAGATAAAAATCGCCGGTAAAATATCCCTGGGGTTCATTCCGGCTTTTCTGACTTTTTTTCTTAACCAGGAATGGTGGCTCTTAGCATATTTCGGGGCTGTAATCTGGTTTGCCATTACTGGAATCAGAAATATTATTCAGTCTGTTCTTGGTTGCGGAGGAATCAACCGGCCATCAATGGTCAGATGGAACAGTTATGTCAGATGGGACCGTTTTGCCGACTCCCTCATGTATACAGGCTTTTCAGTCCCGCTTCTTGATTACCTGGTGAAAACCATGCTCCTGGACAGAACTCTTGATATGACGGTCTATACCAATCCAGTAATGGTGTATTCCGTCATATCATTGGTTAACGGGATTTATCTTTCCTCTCACAATCTGCTCAGAGGTCTCCCCAGAGCAGCCGTAATCGGCAACTTTTTCAGAAGTATAATAGCCATCCCCCTGGCCCTGTTGTTCAACTGGCTGGCCGGAGGTACTCTGGCCCTTATGGGCGTCTTGGCCATAGACATGATCCTGCAGCAATGGGCCGCCATAATATCCAAACTTGCATCAGACACTGTGGCCGGAGTCATTGAAGGCCTTGCTGACAGAGCTCAGTTCATCAAGCGCAGAATCCTGGATTACAAGAGCAAATTCAACCATCTTTTCAACACTTACGCCCAGCTGGAGATACTCTTTCCCCTGGACGACGTCCTGAGCCTTCTGGAGTCCACCAAGGAACTCATGCAGACCATTGAGTTTGAAAAAAGAGATATGGTCAATATTATCATCGTCAACGCCCTTGATCTGCAATATTTCTGGATGTACCAGCCCAGGGCTAGAGGGGTTCTTAAACAGCTCTTTAAAAGAATGTCCAGAGATGAGCGGAAGGTTATCCTCCTCTCCCAGCATGTATTGTTCAGGGAAAAACAAATCAGCAGGCTTTTGCTGGACGGACTGGTGGGCAAAAACTTTTCCAGGGCCCTTTCTTTTTACCTTGACCACTGGCAAACTTATCTGGAAGAACTGGAATACATGGCTGACAGGTATCCGCCTTTAAGAGACGAAGAAAACAAAAAAAGCTTTATGGATGATTTTTACAAACCCGGGGATGACTATCTGGACAGATCCCTTGCTTAGCAAAACCATAAATTTTTCAACGCCCATAACTGAATAGTCTGCAACAAACAAGCTTTCAAGGTTCAAAAACTGCCGGACTTCACCGAAAAATGACAATAAATATTGCCCAAATCTTTATTGGAAATTATTAAAGATGCAATGAAACAAATTCTTATGCAGGAGAACAAGATGGCCAGGCTCTTAAAAATCGCCGCTTTGATAATGGGAATTCTCATCGCCCTGATAGTGATCGCCGGACTGATTATTCCTATAATCATTGATGTTAACGACCATAAGGACAGAATATCCCAGGAAATAAAAAAGGCCACTGGCTATGAGGTAGTCATGGAGGGGGATATAGAGCTGTCCCTGATACCATGGATCGGCTTGAGCCTTGGAAAGACCCATGTGGCCAACCCCCCTGAATTCGGCGATATCCCTTTGGCTTCTTTGGATGAACTCCAGGTCAGAATCAAATTCTGGCCCCTTTTTTCACGTCGGGTCGAGGCTAACAGAATAATACTTAACCGTTTTAAACTGGTCCTTATAAAAGACGAACATGGACGCCAGAACTGGATCTCCCCTGAAGAATCTGTTGCAGAACCCGAATTGAAGCCCTCCGAACCTCTGGCGGAAAGAGAAATTCCAGCAGCAGACCCGTCCAGGACCATCTCGGACTTTAACATTAAAGGCCTCCAGGTGGCCAATGCGGCTGTTTCCTATGAGGACAGGCAAACCAATCAGTCAATGTCAATCCGGGACTTCAACCTCGAGACCGGAAGGATAAGCATGGATGTCCCTTTTGATATTTTTGCAGACATGAAAATCCAGAGTTGGAATCCTGATATTCAGAGCGATCTCAAGTTAAGCGCCCTGGCCGCCTTTGACTCACATAATGATTTCGTCAGACTGGACAATTTTCTGCTGAACATCAGTGCTCAAGGAGAAATTCTTGCCAGACCCCTCAAAAACGACACCTTGAGAGGTGACCTGATTTATGAGCTGTCCAATAATGCCATTCACTTGAACAACCTGGATATTAATATCTATGAGGCGCAGATCAGGGGGAAAATTTCCGCTCTGAGCCTTGATGGAACTCCTGATATTTCCTTTGAGATAAGCGGAGAGAATATAGATCTGGATAAAATCATGACCGATCATTCAAACCAGCCTGCCAAGGCTGCCTCTGTCCCTGATGCTGAAAAAACATCCATACCAGAAGAACCATCAACAATTGAACCTATAAATTTATCCTTACTCACGGATTATAATCTCAACGGCAAATTGGACTTCAGGGAAATCAGGGCTGACAACCTTGTGATGGACAGCTTTTCAGCAAGCATCAGGTCAGGCAGGGGCAAAATGACCATATCTCCCCTTAAAGTGGAACTTTACGGAGGAACCCAGGAATCAGACATTACCCTGGAAGACATCAGGGGAGCGTTGCATATCACGGCTGCTCAAAGTCTGGAAAATCTCCAGATTGGACCCTTTATTCAAGACCTGGCCCAGAAAGATATAATCACAGGCACCGCCGAAATTCAAAGCGATATAAAAACCTGGGGGCAGGGCAATGAAGAATTCGTCAGGAACATGTCAGGCAAGGCTGAGCTTGTTTTGACAGATGGGGTCATTAAGGAAGTTGATCTTGAAAAAAAGATCAGAGATGTCTTTGCCCTGGCCGCCGGTCAGATTGGGGCTGCAACTGACAACAGCGGGCAAACCAGTTTTACACGAATCGGGGCAAACTTTGATATCAACAACGGGATCGCGGTTTCAAGAGATCTGACCATGAACTCACCAGCTTTGGCCCTAACTGGTGAAATGACCGCGGATCTGCCTCGTTCCCATCTTGATTCCAGATCGCAGGTCAAGGTTGATGGCGCCCTCAGAGAGGAGCTTGTTTCCAGATACAATCTGAGGGAAGTAACCATACCCCTTCGAGTGAGAGGTCCTTTTGACGATCTGAGCTTCAGCCTTGACAGTGAGACCATCATTAAAAGCCTTATCCAGGAAAAAGGAGATGAAACACTGCAAAAACTTATTGACAGGATAGTGCCTCCAACAGAAAAAGAAAGGAATGACGACAAACCCCAAAGCGAGGTTGAAGGACTCCTCAGAAGGATTATCCCCGGCCGTTAACTGCACGAATAAAGCATCAGGAAAAAATATGATCTTCAGAAAATTTGCCTTTAAATCCATGGTTATATCTTTCTGGCTGATTTTATTAGCTGTTCTCACCTTGGCCCATTCATGGGCCTCGCCAAGACAAGTTGTCATGTTTCCAGATTCCGCCAGGATCTGGGAAGAGACCGATTCCCCGCTTATCAGACAGGACAGCAGGTTTCTTGCCGAACTTATCCTTCCTGCCCAGGCTGATCCGGAAACCATAAATATTTCCTTTAAACAGCCTGTATCTGTCAGTGCTATCACCTGGGAAAGAATTGAGCCCATGGAAATCAGTCAGGTAGTCATTCTCAGGGAAAAACTTGATGACCTGCTTCAGGAAAAATCCATCCTGGAAATATCCGTTAAGTCAGCTGAAAAAAGTGCTGAATTCTGGGAAAACCAGGCTGGATTTCAGGCAGGTGAAATATCCGCTATGCTGGAAATCTCACAGACAATCAGTTCCAGCCTGCAAAAAATATATACAGAAATTGGAAGCCTCCGTCTAAAACTTGAAGAAGTTAACAAGGACATTAATGATCTCGAGCGCAGAATAGAACAGATTACCGGTCCTGAAAACAGAGTCTGGAAGGTCAGGGTCTTTGTGGATTCTCCTGAGGATAAAGAACTTATCAGGATTGCTTATAACTACATTTTAAAAAATTGCGGCTGGAGATCTTTTTACCGTATAGAAGCACAGCCGGGGGAGAACCTTATAAGTTTCACCTGGCAGGCAGAAGTCTGGCAAAGCAGCGGCGCGGACTGGGATGATGTTGAAATGAGCCTTGCCACCCTCGAGCCCCAGAGAGAACTTATCCCGCGTCCCATTCCGGAGTGGGTGGTTTCCCCACGCAGAGAGTTAGCACCAGTGGGCCGCATGGCAGAGCCGCACAAGGCCGTGGAAATGATGGCGGTCAGGTCTGAAGTCCTTCAAGATTCTCCTGAACTGGAAAGAACCGGAACTTATTCTCAGTGGAAACTTGGGATAAGAAACCTTGCTGCCGGAGACAAACCAAGATTTAAAATTCAAGAAGAAATCTGGCCGGCCGATTTCACGCACCTGGTCAGACCAAGCATTGGCGACAAGGCTTTCATCAGAGCTGAAATTGAATTTGAAGAAGCCAGAGATCTTCCCCGGGGCGAAGCCATATTTCTGCTGGATGGGGCCATGGTGGGCAAAAGACTTCTCAGGCTTACGGGTACTGAGGAAACCCTGTTTTTTGGTCAGGACCCCTTTGTCAAAGCTGAACTCATCACCAGGGAAAAAAAATCCGGCGCCAGGGGAATATTTTCCAACAGGCAGACTTATTTATGGGATTTCGTGATCAGCCTTGACAACAACCAGTTATACCCGGTGAAAATCAGGCTGGAAGAACCAAAACCAATATTGCGTGACGAAAGAATAAAGGCTTCATTCGATTTCAGCCCTGACCCGGATGAACAGACCGAGAACCTTTTTATCTGGAACCTGACCATGGAACCGGACGGCAATAAGGAGGTCAGGCTGAATATAAGCATGGAAGCACCAAAGGATATGGAGGTTGACTGGGGCTGGAGAAGGTAGCTCAATGATTCAGCTGGTAAAATCATCACTGTCAAGGATGATTGTCACAGGACCGGAATTGTTCAGCTCCACTTCCATTTCAGACCCGAACCGGCCAAGCTCAACCCCTGTCCATTTGCTTTTCAGATCCATGGTGAATTTATCAAATAGATCACTGGCCTGTTCATATGGAGCTGACTCAGTAAAACCCGGTCTTCGACCCTTGCGGCAGTCCGCGTAAAGGGTGAACTGCGGGACCAGAAGTATCCTGCCCTGAATATCCTCAAGACTTAAGTTCATTTTTCCCTGGTTATCAGGGAAAATTCTCAGACCAAGAAGCTTGTCCTGCATGAGTTCCCATATCTTTTTGCCGGGAAGGACATAATCCTGGGAAGAAAATCCCACCAGAACCATCAGGCCGCTCTGAATCTCACCCACCACCTTTTTTCCCACCAAAACCCTGGCCCACTTGACCCTTTGAAGAATCAATTTCATAGATCACATCCGCAGTATATGCATAATTCTCGCGTTACTGTCGTCTGATGCTTTGATTAAGGTTTTGTGACAGCATCTGGTTGATTGGGCTAATCATCTTTGTAACAATGTTCAGAGCCTGGAAATACCCCGGATCTGACTTCGCTGGCATAAGCGGATACTGCCTGCCTGATCATTCTGGAAAGATCTGAATATTTTTTAACAAACCTGGGGGTAAAGTCATCATTCATGCCCAGAAGATCGTTTATGACCAGGACCTGACCGTCACAACAAGGTCCCGCGCCAATACCAATGGTGGGGATACTGATGCTTTTGGTAATTTCCTCGGCAAGGGACGGAGGGATCGCCTCCAGAACCAGGCAAAAACATCCGGCTTCTTCAAGTTGTCTGGCCTGAGATAGAATAATGCCCCTTGATGCTCCCCTCCCCTGAACTTTGAATCCGCCGAACATGGCAATACTCTGAGGCATCAACCCTAAATGCCCTGTAACCGGTATCCCGGCTTCAACCATGGCCTTGACCTGTGGGATCACACTTGTACCGCCCTCTATTTTTACGGCTCCGGCCCTTGCTTCCTTCAAGAACCTGCCCGCGTTTAAAACCGCTCTGCTGACACCGGCCTGATAAGACATAAACGGCATGTCCGCTACCACAAGTGCTTTTTTAACCCCGCGACTGACTGCCATTGCATGATGAAGCATTTCTTTCATGCCAACCGAAAGCGTATCCTCATGACCCAGACTGACCATGCCCAGGGAGTCTCCCACAAGCACCATGTCAACTTCACATCTGTCCACAAGCCTGGCCATGGAATAATCATAAGCAGTGACCATAACCAGCTTCTTCTTGTTTTTACTCATTATAATGTCAGGCGCAGTTATCTGATTCATTGTGTTTAAATCCGCCCAAATTAAAGATTAACAAATATTCACCATCCTGATGCACTCTTGTGGGTAACCACAAAAATTATACACTAAATTGAGCCTTTCCTGAAACTGCTTGATAAACCTCAATTCAGCTAAAAATTTTATTCAAGGATGTCATCTAAAACTGTATCTTTTACAGAAAAAACTATCAAACAGCAAATGGGCAATTCCCCAACAGCCACCTTCAATATTACATGACCGTCTGCCTTGACAATCTTCTCATTTATCCGCATGGATCAGGATGAAAGCAGATTGAAAAGGCCTTAATGAATCTCAGATTAAGAGTACCTTCAAAACCCGGATAATTGAAGTTTTAAAAACAGTTCAAAGACCAGAAACAGATATTTTATACTGCCATGTACAGAGCTCAGCCTGATCCCGGATTTTCCCCGGAATATGAAACAAAAAACGAAACACGGACCAGATTTCCGGAGAAGCCGCTTTTCTGTTCAGCCTGCAAGACCAAAATAACATGGAAAGATGCGTCCATAAGCATCAGCGGCAGCCACACCCATATTTTTGTCAACCCTGCTGGACTGGTCTTTGAAGTGGGGTGTTTCTCCAGGGGCATAAACCTTTACGGAACAGGTCCTGAAACCTTGGAATTTACGTGGTTTCCAGGATATTCCTGGCAAACCATGCTCTGTTCCACCTGTCATTCTCACATGGGTTGGATCTATTATTCAGAGGGTAAATCGATATTCTTCGGGTTTATTCTGGACCGGCTCATTGAAGATTGAACTGACCCCCAAGTAGAAACATGGGATCAACAGCCTCCCCGAGAAGATACACCCCAAGGTGCAGGTGGGGACCAGTGGCCCTCCCGGTCATTCCAACCAGACCAACAAGATCTCCTTTGGATATTTGTTCTTTTTCATTAACCTTGATTTTGCTCAAATGCATATAAACAGTCTGGAAGCCAAGGCCGTGATCAATAATAACTGTCTGGCCACCATAATAAAAGTCTCCGGTGAGGATAACCACTCCGGCGTCCAGAGACTTGACCGGTGTGCCTTCAGGCCCTCTGAAGTCTACACCTCTATGGGGGGCTCTGGGCTGTTGGTTTAAAAACCTGCGCACTCCGAAAGGAGAGCTGATCTCTCCAGGCACGGGCCGGGCGAATTCGTCTGACCAGAAACGCTTTTTGCTCAGAGTATTCAGAGCGGCCAAGGTTTTCTCCCTTTCCCTGACTATCCTGTCAATTAATTCCTGAGGAGGAGTAACCATGGATTCAGGTAAGGTCAGATGCTGAACAGGATAATTCTTTTCCTCAATATTGATATGCAGGCTTTTGTCTAAAACCCCTTCTGGAAAATCAAAAACAATGTTCAAAGGATATTTTCCTTTATGATCCAGCCCTGCCCCCAAAAGAATTCTCTGTTTTCCGGGAAGATCAACCGGATATTCCACAACCTTGTCCATCCAGTTGACATTTATGGACAAAGGCTTTTGTTCAGAACTGATTTCCACCCAGAACGGCTCCCCCTGTCCAACTTGTTCAGGGATGGAAACAGTCACGGCATGGACATTCAAAGTCCAGACAAATAAAAAAAAGACCCACGTCAGGAACGCGCTTTTCATACTCTGTCCCTAATGATTAACTGTTTTAAACTCATAAGAACACGCTATCAACAACTGCATCCGGATCAGAACAACCTGAACGGCACAGAGTTTCCGGGCCAGTAAGGCTGATCATATGTTGTGTCCATCAGGCCTGTCAGCTTCCCCATATCCAGATAATTCAAAACCATATACATGAACTCAAAGCCCCGGACAAATCCCAGGGCACCTTTGGCCACAGATATTTCATCAAATTTTTTCACATGATCAACTCTCACGCCTTTACCGTATATTGCCAAAGGCACAGGCTCGCCGCAATGGACCATGTCGCCCTTGCAGGGAGTAGAATGATCGGATGTCAAAGCCACAAAGACATCTTGTCTTTCCATGAGCCGTGCCAGAGACTTGCCAAGACCCAGATCCAACTGCTCGATTACTTTCTTTTTCAGAAAGGGATCCTTTCTATGAGCCGCCTGGAGCGGGGCCATGTTTCCAAGCCTTTGATAAGAGCGATCTCCAAGGCCGTCCAGAAGGATCAGGATAAATTTCTTGGGCATGATATTCCTTTATGATTCAGCTTCAGTTTAACCTACAATCATGTATCACCTTGCATTCATAAGCCGGTTATCCTCTTTAAATTTGCCACAGGTGGTCATGATGGTCAATGCTGGACTCGGGTTATATCTGTTTACACTTCATTCAGATTTCAGTTTTAATCCCGAGGCCAGGCTTTGGATTCTGCTTCAATGTTACTCTGTGAAGACATTTTTATGCTTTGGTTACCTATTGATTTATGTCGATTTTTGTTATATAAATTATAATTAACTTCTTCAATTTTATTTACATAAATAAGGAGGATAATATGCTGATAAGAGACTGGATGACCAGGGAAGTTACAACAGTGAGCAAGGACACATCCATGCTCAAAGCCTCCAAAATATTCAAGGATAATGATTTCCGGCGCCTGCCGGTTGTCGATGAACAAGGCAAGCTGGTAGGCATAGTTACTGACCGGGACATTAAGGATGCTTCACCGTCCAAGGCAACTACCCTGGATGTGCACGAGCTTTATTATCTTCTTTCTGAAATCAAGATTAAGGACATTATGACTCCCAACCCTTTTACCATCAAAGTAGATGACAGTCTTGAAAAAGCTGCCATCAAAATGCTTGAAAAGAAGGTGGAAGGACTGCCGGTTGTGGATGAAAAAGGGGAAGTTGTGGGCATAATCACTGAAACGGATATATTTAAGGCATTGGTAAACATCACTGGTGCCTATCAGGGCGGGATAAAAATTGGTGTAAAGATTTCAAGCGAACAAGGCAGCCTCAAGCCTGTCCTGGATTTATTAAGGTCTCATGGAGCCAGGATTAACAGCGTCCTTACCTCACATGATAGGGTGGAACAGGGCTTTAGACACGTGTACATGAGAATCCAGGATATGGAAAAATCTAAAGAAATGTTTCTCCAGGGTGAGGTGAGCCAAAAATTTGATGTCCTGTTCTGGCTTCGAGACAATCCCAAATTAATGGATCAGTAATCAACGTATTATAAAATAAAGTAAATTCTAATAAATGGAGCTAAAAAATGGCAAAAAATGTCTTTCTTTATGCATTAAGCACCTGCATTCATTGCAAAAACACTAAGGAATTCCTTGACAATAAAAATATCGACTTTGACTTTGTATACGTGGACAAGCTGACTGGAGATGAGCGCGAAAAAGCCATTGAAGAAGTCAAAAAATATAACCCTAAGGTCTCCTTTCCAACTATTGTCATAGACGGTGAAAAGATCATTGTCGGCCTGAACAAGGAAGAAATTCTGGAGGCATGTGGAAAATGACTCCGGAAAAACTTTATGAAACCCTGAAAAAAATTCAGGAACCCAAGGGATACTATTTTAACAGAAACAAAACCATGGTTATGGAGCTGATGCAAAGTCTTCTGGAGAACAAAGACCGCTACGGTTACATGGCCTGCCCGTGCCGGCTGGCATCCGGTAATCAGCAGGATGATAAAGATATAATCTGTCCCTGTGTTTACAGAAAGCAGGATGTGATCGAGTTTGGCAGCTGCTATTGCGGCCTGTATGTTTCAAAAGAATGGAATGAAGACAAGATCGTCCACATATACGTTCCAGAACGCCGACCTCCTGAAAAAATGAAGTGTTGAGCCTGGGTATTGAAAATTCGCACATTGAGACTTTTCTTTTCAACTCAGGACATTATGCTGTCTGAGGGTGTTGCTCGATTTCCATTCACGCGGGTCCGCTCACGGAAGCGTGTTATCAGGACTTTCCCGGCTTTGAGACGAGATGGACTCACTAGCGGGCGTGTCTTTTTTGACAAATCAACTGGTAATAGTTATATTTTGATGTTATTAAAAAACTTGACATCCAAAATTCTCCGTCAAGACTTTGAGCTTATTGATAATTTACAGGCATCTAAATGTCCGGCGCAGTATGGGCTTTAACTGTCTGATTTCTCCATCTTAACTTGTAACTTTTAACTCTCCAGCGAGGAACATAATGAAAGATAGGGTACAGGCGGTCCTGGACAAAATCAGGCCTTCTCTTCAGGCAGACGGCGGAGACGTGGAATTGGTGGAAGTGACCGACCAGGGAATAGTAAAAGTGCGGCTTACCGGCGCGTGCAAAGGTTGTCCCATGTCCCAGATGACCCTTAAAAACGGGATCGAGCGCTTGATATTAAAAGAACTACCTGAAATAAAAGGTGTTGAGCCTGCATCTTAGACTAAGGTTGTATGGCAGGGATCTCTCTGGCGGGCTTTGATGGCCCGCCATTTTTTTCGTAAAATGACCATAGGCATTGAACATGAATACAGTCACAACCAGATTCGCGCCCAGTCCCACCGGATATCTGCATATTGGAGGAGCCAGGACCGCTCTTTTCAACTGGCTTTTTGCCAGAAAAAATGACGGGCACTTTATTCTCAGGGTTGAAGACACTGATCAGCAGAGATCAACCCCTGAAATGACCCGGGCCATTATTGACGCCATGGACTGGCTTGGACTCGATTACGACCGGGGGCCATTTTTCCAGAGTCAGAGGAAAGAGGAATATTTAAGTTATATTGACAGTCTTATTGAAAAAGGAAGCGGGTATTACTGCAATTGTTCTCCTGATGAAGTGGAAGCCATGCGGGAGGCGGCCAGAAAAAAGGGACTCAAGCCAAAATACAGCGGAAAATGCCGGGATATGGGAGTCAAACCCGGCCCGGATACGGTCATCAGGCTGAAAGCCCCCTTGACCGGACAGACTGTATTTATTGATCAGGTCAAAGGACCCATATATCTTGACAACCAGGAGCTGGACGATTTTGTTCTGCAGCGAAAAGACGGAACTCCCACCTATAATCTGGCCGTGGTGGTGGATGATATTGAAATGGGGATAACCCACATCCTGCGCGGCGACGACCATGTCAACAACACTCCTAAACAGATACTCATCTATAAGGCCCTGGGAGTTGATCCGCCTCTTTTTGGCCATGTTCCCATGATCCTGGGCCCGGATAGAAAAAAACTCTCCAAACGCCACGGTGCGCTGTCAGTCATGGCTTACAGGGAAATGGGCTTTTTGCCTGAAGCAATGCTTAATTACCTGGTCCGCCTGGGATGGTCTTTCAAGGATGAAGAAATTTTTTCCAAAGAAGACCTGATCAAGAAGTTTTCCCTGGAAAATCTCGGATCATCAGCTTGCATCTTTGATACAAGCAAGCTTATCTGGCTTAATTCCCATTATATCAAGGAAGCCGATGTCAGCCGCCTGGCATCGATTCTTGCTGAGCATCTTGATCAGAGTCTGCTGCCCGTTGACCAGAGTTATCTGGAGAAAATCATTCCCCTGCTGAAGCCCAGGGCGGGAACCATGAAGGAAATGGCTGAAATGGCTGAGTTCTTTCTGGCCGATGACCAGAGCCTGGTTTATGATCAAAAGGCCGTGGATAAATTTCTGACTCGGGAAACAGAGGCATACTTGAGTGAAATCGCCATGTTGCTGGAAAAAATGGATGCTTTTGATCAAAAGGCTCTGGAAGAGGAACTGGGAAATTATATCAAGAAAAGAGAAGTCAAGTTCAAAGTCATTGCTCAGCCTCTACGGGTGGCCATAACCGGTAAAACAGCCAGCCCCGGCCTTTTTGAAACTATGGAGGTTCTCGGCAAAGAACGTGTTTTGAACAGACTGAAAAAAACAGCTCAATAAGCCCTATTTTCTCCATAAATACAGTACCAGAGTCAAAATAATGCTGGCAGCAATACAAGTGCCCAAGGGAAAATAAAACCTGAAATTATCCCGTTCAATGGATAGGTCCCCGGGAAGACGGCCAATGCCAAAAGGCAGCTTGTCCCTGAAAAGGATTATCATCCCGATGATTATCAGGATTACCCCGGTAAATATCACGGCTTTTCCAAGCCCGGACCAGTAGTTCATAATTTTATGCTAGCAGATTCTGGGCAATTGTTCTCCCTCCAGCATATCAAGAAGCCTGTGACCACCCAGGGCGGTCCTGAGCACCACTTTTCCCTTTCTGCCCTGCCTGACATGTCCGATAATGGCGGCTCCCTGCCCTGCGGGATCCGCGTGCATGACCTCAAGGGCTTTTCCGGCTGATTTTTCAGGAAGGATACAGATGAACTTGCCTTCATTTGCCAAGTATAACGGATCAAGTCCCAGAAAAGAACATCCTCCTTCAACTTCCTGACGAACGGGTATTTTTTCCTGCTCAATGAATAATTCCACGCCGGACTGCTGGGCAATTTCATTCAAGGTCGTGGCCAGCCCCCCTCTGGTGGGATCGCGGAGCACGTGAACATCGCCCACTTCCCTGATCAGCTTTATGATCAGATGATTCAGGGCCTGAGAATCGCTCAAAATATCTGTTTCAAAAGATATCCCCTGACGGTGCGATAAAATTGCCAGGCCATGATCTCCAATGCTTCCGCTGACCAGGATCATGTCTCCCGGAACAGCCCTGCTCCCAGATGGAGGTGGATGAGCGACAACCGATCCTATGCCTGTAGTGTTGATAAATATCCTGTCCACAGCCCCTCTTGGCACCACTTTGGTATCTCCTGTCACTATAAGTACTCCGGCATCCTGGGCGGCCATGGCCATTGAACTGACAATCCTGTTCAGATCATCCATTTTCAGGCCCTCTTCAAGAATAAAGGCGCAACTGATATATTTGGGAATTGCCCCAAGCATGGCCACGTCGTTGACTGTTCCATGAACGGCCAGAGAACCGATATTGCCTCCGGGAAAAAATACGGGATCCACGGTGAAGGTGTCAGTGCTCATGGATAAGCACCCTTCAAGTCCGGATATCAGCGCCGCGTCATCAAGTCTGTTCAGGCTTGGATTCCCGAAATGTTTGATAAACAGATCTTTGATCAGACGCTGTGAGGCTTTGCCTCCGCTTCCATAATCAAGGATTATTCTTTCAGACATAAGTGGGTCCATATTTTATAAACATCATCATCTTTCGCCATATCCTTGGGGCATGAAACTACAACCGGTATTTGTAATATGCAGCGCATGAACCTTCGGTTGAGACCATGCACGGACCCACGGGTCTGGCCGGGGTGCATCTGGTGCCATAGAGTGGACACCTGTCTGGAGATATCAAACCCTTAAGTACTTCTCCGCATTTGCAGCCGGGAATTTCTTCCACCTGAGGCAGTTTCTGATCATGTACCACAGAGGCGTCAAAATCCTGATACTGCTTCCTAACGGCCAGACCGCTGTCAGGAATGACTCCAAGACCGCGCCAGAGGGCGTCACAGGTCACAAAGACATCATACATTATTTCCATAGCTCTGGCATTTCCTTTGTCGCTGACCACTCGTTTGTAATTATTCACAACCTCGACCTGACCCTGATTTTTCTGTCTGATCATGATGAGTATGGCCTGGAGAATATCCAGAGGCTCAAAGCCGCCTATGACTGAAGGCATTTTGTATTCCTGAGCCAGAAACAGATAGGGTTCAAGACCAATAATCGTGGACACGTGACCCGGAAGAAGCAGGCCGTTTACCGTGATTTGCTGATCTGTCGCCAGAGCCTTAAGGGCTGGAGGAACAAGTTTATGAAAAGACAGGACAGAAAAATTGCCAACTCCCTGCTCCCTGGCCATTCTGATGACAGCGGCAACAGTGGGAGCGGTTGTTTCAAAACCCACACCCAGAAAAACCACCTTATCATCAGGATTTTCCAGGGCAATCTGCAAAGCATCAAAGGCCGAATACACGACTTTAATCCTTGCACCTTCAGCCTGGGCCATTTTTAGGTTTCTGCCGCCTGGCCCTGGAACCTTGATCAGGTCACCAAACGTGGCAATGACCAGATCTTTTTCTGACAAGGCAAGATAGGCTGCAATTTCCCGGTCATGGGTGACGCATACAGGGCAGCCAGGTCCTGAGAGATGAACAATCTGTTCAGGCAGAAGGGTTCTTATGCCGCTTTGAAAAATGGCCATTGTATGGGTCCCGCAGACTTCCATGAATCTGAATTCCCCATTGATTTCGGCCCTGATCTGAGCCAGAATATTCAAGCAAAGCTTTGGATCCTTGAATTTATTTAACAAGTTCAAGCCCAAGCCCCTCCTGGAATAGTTTCAGGGTCTCAAGCCCCTCTTCACGATCAATTCTGCGCAAGGCAAAACCAGCATGAACAATAACAAAATCACCCACCTGGGCCGGTTCATCAATTATATCAAGACGGACCTGATTTCTGACCCCGCCCACTTCTACAGTAGCAACATTATCTTCTATGGATTTGATTTCCATGGGTATGGCAAGACACATAAAGACCTCCAAAAAACATGAATCTATTTTTGCAGAAGAATACATAGTCAGGCATGCGGCAAAGGTCAACGACATGATCCGCTGGTTTAGAAAGTTTATTTTGCCTTTTCTTGCGACTGATGGTAAACAGCCAAGTTGCCACGGGAATTATCAATACCATTGTTTTGCCATATGATTTTCAAACCCGCTCATTACCCCTATAATAAAAACTGGACCGTTCCTTCCAGAGAAGAATGCTTCAGGTATTGGGAAGAGTTCAAACTTCCCGGTCATATTCAGGAGCACAGCCGTCTGGTGGCAGTTGTAGCTGAAGAAATATGCCTGCTGGCCAAGGATGATATCCCTGTTCCCACCGGTGCCGTAATTGCTTCGGCTTTGCTGCATGATCTTGGCAAATTCTACTGTATTGAGCATGGAGGATTTCACAATCAGCTTGGGGCCAGTCTGGTAATGGAATTAACTCGCAATCCGGCCATAGCCCAGGGAGTAATGCACCATGTTTTCTGGCCTGGAGACATTGATATTGAAAAATTTTTTTTGCCTCTGGTTATCATTTACAGCGATAAACGGGTTAAGCACGACCAGATAGTTTCTCTTGAAACAAGGTTTGATGATCTTTTTTCCCGCTATGGAATTAATGATCGCATGAACGGACTTATGCAGAAATCATGGGATCAGGCCGTTGCCATACAAAACGAACTGAACAGAAAATTCGGGACGGACATCAATGCGTGTGCTTTTAATTGCAGGCGGCTGGTCTAAGGAAAGGGAAGTTTCCTTAAGTGGTGCGATTCAAATAGAAAATGCCCTGATAAGTCTGGGTCATGATGTGTGTTTCTTTGACCTGGAACCGGACCTGGGCAGATTGATCAAAGAGGCCCGCAGATGCAACGCCGCTTTTATCAACCTTCATGGACAACCGGGCGAAGACGGAACAATCCAGGCCCTGCTGGATGACATTGGCCTTCCATATCAGGGATCCGGACCTGTTGGTTCTTTTCTGGCCATGAATAAGTATTTGTCCAAACAGATATTCAGAAACCATGGACTGTCCACGCCCAATTGGTCCTTACTCACAGGACTGAATCAAAAGATTCCTGATGAACTTAATTTCCCTCTGGTTGCCAAGCCCAATACCGGAGGTTCAAGCCTGGACATGGCCATATTCAAAAACTTTGCAGAACTGAAAAAACATATGGGTCAGCTTAATACCAGAAATGATGAAATTATCCTTGAGGAATATATTGAAGGAGTCGAGTTGACCTGTGCTGTCCTGGAAAATTCCGCGTTGCCTCCTATACTTATCAAGCCTCTCAAGGGCAGTTTTTTTGATTATGTGAGCAAGTATGATCCTGACGGAGCCAGTGAAATATGCCCGGCTCCAATATCTGAGTCAATAACCCGGCAGGTCCAGAGTCTTTCCCTTGAAGCGCACAGAATCCTTGGCCTTAAACATTACAGCAGAACAGATTTTATACTGGATAAAAATGATGATATTTATATCCTTGAAGCCAATACATTGCCCGGAATGACCAAAACCAGCCTGGTTCCCAAAGCTGCTCTGGCCGCTGGCCTGGATTTCAGCACCCTTGTGGAAAAGCTCCTTGCTCTAGCCATGGAATCAGCCAAAAACAGACCCAGAAAATATGATGGTTAAAGCAACTTCCCTATCCTGCTCACTTTTTATGGCCATATACTTTGTGGCCTGGATCATTGCTTTGCCATTTCTATTTTTTGTTAAAGGATTAAAACCCATAACCAGACAAAGATTCGGCCTTGATATGCCTCAGGGACCATTTGACCTCTGGATGCAGGCCGCGTCAGTGGGTGAAGCCAAACTTGCCCTTAATTTACTGTCAAATCTGCCCAGGAACCGTTTCCCAAGAATCATCATCAGCTGCAACACCACCCAGGGCATGGATACTTTGAAAAATAATATCAATGGACGGGCCGAACTTGTTTTTTTCCCATTTGACATTCCAGCGGTATGGGAAGTTGTCTTTACCAAGATCCAGCCAAAGCGTCTGCTCCTTTTGGAAACTGAAATCTGGCCCGCACTTCTTTTCAAATGCAAACAAAAATCCATTCCCGTAATAGTCGGTAATGGCCGCATGAGTCTGAAAAGCTTTTGCCGCTATTATCCTTTCTCCGATTTTTTAAGCAGCTTGGGGCCAGATGAGATTCTGACGGTATCTGATCGGGACCGGGAAAGATTCTCCTGGATATTCAATAAATCCCAACTGGGTCTTATGCCTAATATCAAGTTTGACATCATCAAAAACATTGACCCCATACCTTACGTCAAAAATCATCTTTCATCCTATTTCAAGGCTGGACACCCTCTGATAGTTCTCGGTTCGATCCGTAAGGAAGAAGAACCTCAAATCCAGTGGTTGATTAGAAAAATTTCATCCAGCCGTACCAAGACAACTATTGCTCTTTTTCCCAGGCACATGAAAAGAATTGATCCATGGCAAAAATTCCTGGATCACAATAAAATCACCTGGGTCAGGCGCTCCGGAATTTCAGCAGATTCTTCCCTGACAGGGGTAATTCTATGGGATGAATTCGGAGAACTTTTGCATGCTTACGCCCTGGCCAAATCCGTTTTTGTCGGTGGCAGCCTGGCCCCGTGCGGTGGCCAGAATTTCCTTGAACCTTTGTCTCAGGGGATAATTCCCTGTGTCGGCCCATTCTGGGACAACTTCCACTGGGTTGGAAAAAAGATTATATCGATAAATCTCATGTGTCAGGTTGCGGATAAGCATGAACTGTACTCCAGACTCATTAAACCTCCTGCAGCTTCCAGAATCAAAATTCTGTCAGATTTCAAGAATTATATGGCCGAAAAAAAAGGCGGGACATCCATGCTCATAACCAGTCTGGACAAGTTGTAAAAAGCAGCTATGAACAATAACCAAAGTTTCATCGGCATAATCCCGGTCAGATATGGATCATCCAGATTCCCAGGCAAACCTCTGACCAATATTCTGGGAAAACCCATGTTCCAGCATGTTTATAACCAGGCCGTAAAATGTAATCTTCTGAAATTTGTTTGCCTGGCAACTGATGACAGCAGAATTTTCAGCACCGCTGAAAAACTTGATGTCCCTGTGGTAATGACATCAAAAGAACATAAAAGCGGAACAGACAGGGTTCATGAAGCCGCCAGAATTATCAATGCCGCTGATGACTCAATCATTGTCAATATCCAGGGAGATGAACCGGTGCTGGAACCGGAAATGCTTGACCAGTTGCTTGGCCCTTTTGTATCCAGACAGAAAGTCAGCATCACCACTCTGGCCAGATCCATGAACCGGAACGAGGCAAGCAGCACAAATTTGGTCAAGGTGGTGTTTTCTGGAACAGGCAGGGCTATGTATTTTTCACGAAATATGATTCCATATTCAGATGAACAGACAACCTGCTTTGTACATATCGGTCTTTACGCCTTCAGGATGGGTTACCTTGAAAAATTCAAAAGTCTTGATCAAAGCAGGTTGGAAAAAATCGAAAGACTGGAACAATTAAGGCTTCTGGATGCAGATATACCAATTCACGTAGTGGAGACCAGCCATGTCAGTTATGGAGTAGACTCACCGGAAGATATTGAAAAAGTCATTAAAATAATGCGGGAGAGAAATAATGAAAGCTATTCTGGCACTTGAGGACGGGACCTGGTTTGAGGGAGAGTCATTCACGGGACCAGGCGATTCAGGAGGAGAAGTAATTTTTAACACCGGCATGACCGGGTATCAGGAAATCATTACTGATCCATCTTACATAGGACAGATGGTATGCATGACCTATCCCCTGATAGGCAATTACGGAGTCAATCCTGAAGATGTTGAGTCATCTAAAGTCCAGGCTGCCGCCCTTATTGTAAAGGAGTGCTGCAAGGAACCTTCCAACTGGCGATCAACTGAAAGTCTTCCTGATTACCTTTCCAGACACAATGTCATGGGCATTGAAGGAATAGATACCAGAGCTCTTACCAGTCACATCAGAAAAAATGGAGCTATGCGGGGCATGATGTCAACAAATGAGCCCAATCCTGATAAACTGGTTAGCAAAGCTAAAAAACTTCCTCACATGGAAGGACTTAATCTGGCTGAACAGGCCGGTTGCACTGAACCATACGCATGGACCAACGACGGACCCATCCCGGCCAGACTTGACCGGGGAAAATACAAATGGCCCGGACAGGGTCCCAAGGTCCTGGTTATTGATTATGGTGTAAAGTGGAATATTTTAAGATTGCTGAAAAAAGAGGATCTAGAAATCCTGGTTGTACCGGCTTCCTTCAGCTATGAACAGGTTTGCCGGATCAATCCTGATGGTGTTTTTTTAACAAACGGCCCTGGCGATCCGGCTGCCATGACCAGAAGCATTGAAAACATCAGCAAGCTTACTGAAAAATTTCCCATTGCCGGAATATGCCTTGGGAACCAGCTCCTGGGACTGGCACTTGGCGGAAAGAGCTTTAAGCTAAAATTTGGACATCATGGAGCCAATCATCCGGTGAAGGACCTTGTCACTGGAAAAATCGAGATTTCCGCTCAAAATCATGGATTCTGCGTAAATATTGATCACCTTGATTTTCTGGAACAAACACATATAAATCTTAATGATGGTACACTCGAGGGATTCAGACATAAATCAAAACCCATTCTCGCTGTCCAGCACCACCCTGAAGCCAGCTCAGGACCGCATGACAGCAGATACTTTTTTTCCAGATTCAAGAATATAATAGCCAAACAAACATGATGGGTTTTAATATTCCGCTCAGGGCCAGGGTCATGCACTGGGACTATAGGCGATTCTTTAATTCTTCTTCTTGACAATTATTAAAGAATCCATCAGTATTTATTATTTATTTGCTTGAGCGGGTGTAGCTCAGCTGGCAGAGTACAAGCTTCCCAAGCTTGGTGTCGCGGGTTCGATCCCCGTCACCCGCTCCACTCCAAGCTTTACTGATGTATACTGGGGTGGACCTTTTGGTCCACTTTTTTTTTGATAGTGGAAACAGCAAAATGAAAAATCAGGATATCAAAACCAAAATTTCAGAACTGGCCACGATCAATTGCCGGATAATGGGTGTTGATCTCTGGGGAGTGGAATTCTTTCCCGGTCCTGGTGGGAAAAAAAGTATTGTCAGGATATTTATAGATTCAGATCAGGGCGTTTCTATTGACCAATGCGCTGAACTCAGCAAAAATTTAAGTGTTGTCCTTGACGTCGAAGACATCGTCCCGGGTTCTTATACCCTTGAAGTTTCTTCCCCAGGAGTGAACAGAATTTTTTTCAGCCCTTCACAGGCGTCAGACTTTATAAACCAAAAAATAAAAATATCACTGAAGCATCCGAAGCAGGGAAGAAGAAACTTTTCCGGGACTTTACGCAGTGTTGCCGGGGAAATGATTATTGTCGAATCTGATTCCCATGAAGAATGGAAGTTTGACTGGGAAGAAATTGATAAGGCAAGGCTGGTCGGATAATTTCCGCCATTACCGCTGGAAATAATTTTATGGAGGAAGGCTATGAGCCTGGAACTTAAAAGAGTCATTGATCAAATCAGCAAGGATAAGGGAATAGACAGGGACATGCTTGTGGACACCCTTGAAGAAGCTGTTCGCACATCAGTCAACAAGAAGTACGGCAACAGACTGGATACTGAGGTAAATTTCAATGAAGATACCGGAGAAATCGAAGTATACCAGTACAAGGTTGTTGTGGATGAAATACTTGATCCGGAAAACGAAATCCTTCTCAAGGATGCCCTGGAACATGATCCCAATGTACAGCTGGATGATGAGATTGGATTTGCATTGGACGTCAAGGATCTGGGTCGAATTGCCGCACAGTCTGCAAAGCAGGTCCTGATTCAGAAAATGCGGGACGCAGAGCAGGAAATCATTTACGAGGAATATAAAGACCGAATTGGTGAGATAACCAGCGGCATTATTCAGCGCAGGGACCGTTCAGGATGGATAATCAACCTGGGAAGGACAGAAGCAGTACTTCCAAGAGCGGAACAGATTCCCAAGGAAAGATTCCATCGAGGTGATCGAGTGGAAGCCTATATTGTTGATGTACGCAAGGAGAGCCGCACGCCCCAGATCGTTGTTTCAAGGTCTCATCCTGACTATATGGTGGCACTGTTTAAACGCGAAGTTCCTGAAGTGTCAGATGAAACGATAAAGATTATGAACGTGGCCAGGGACCCCGGCAAAAGGGCCAAGGTAGCTGTCATGTCCAAAGACATGGATGTCGATCCTGTGGGGGCCTGCGTTGGAGTTAAGGGTTCCAGAATTCAGAATATAGTTCAGGAACTCAAAGGTGAAAGAATCGATATCGTGATCTGGAAACCGGACATTGCCACTTATGCTGCCAATGCTCTGTCCCCGGCCAGAATCTCTAGAATTACCGTAGATGAAGATGAAAAAACCCTTGAAGTAGTGGTTCCTGATGATCAATTAACCCCGGCCATCGGCAAAAAAGGTCAAAATGTCAAACTCGCTTCAACTTTGCTGGGCTGGAAAATAGATGTTTATACTGAAACAAGATACAATCAGCTTAACGAACATCAGCAGATAATGGAGCAATTGGCCAGCGCGGCAGATATTTCCATCAATGATTTTATCAGACAGGGTTTTGAAAACATAGAACAGCTTTCCCAGGTACCTGATGAAGAGCTGAAGGAAAAGCTTGAACTTTCAGATGAAAATATGGACAACCTTAAAAGCGCCATCAACTTTCTGACGCCCAGAAAAGCAGAAGTACAGGAATCGCCTGAAGGTCTTGAGGGATTTGAAGAACAGGAGTCAGAATCTCAAGAGCACAATATGGCAGCCCAGTTGGAAAAAGGGTCAAATGCTGAAACTGATAAAGAAGAACAAACAAAAAAATAAACTGGTGCAAAGAGTTATGGTCAAACATGTTCCCATGAGGACATGCGTAATTTGTCGAGCCAAAAGGCCTAAGGCATTGCTGCTTAGGTACACCTGTCCTGATCATGCCAGCCTGAAACTGGACTCGGATCCCGGAGGAATGAGACAGGGCAGAGGATTTTACACATGCCGGGATAGAGCCTGCGCGGAAAAAATTGGCAGATTCAGGGGATGGATTCATAAGTGCAAGGGGGTTTAGTAATGTCCGAAAAAATAAGAATCAGAGAATTGTCCCAGGAGCTGGGCATCTCCAACAAGGAGTTGATCCAGCTTTTAAGGGAACTGGGCATCTCGGTCAAAAGCCATATGAGCAGTCTGGATCTGGAACAGGCTGATCAGGCCCGTAAGAAGCACGCTCAGGCTTCCTCGGAAAAAGTGACTCAGAAGGTAGTTAAAACCGGGGTTATTGTCCGGAGAAGAAAAAGAATTGAACAAGAGCCGGAATCTGGTGTTGAGCCCGAAAAGCCAGATCAGGACATCCCCCTGACCAAGCCTGAGGAAACCCTTCCCCCTGCTGACACCAAACCCCAATCAGCAGAAGCCGCACAGATCCCTGAAGCTGAAAAGACTGAAAAAGAACCTCCAGGCAAGACATACACTGATGATAAAGACATGATTCCGGAAAAGAAACTGGATGTTGACAAAACCAGAAAGATCCCGAAAAAACCCAGGAAAACTCCACTTGAAACTAGAGTTACCATCATTTCCAAGCCGGAACCAAAGCCGGAACCCAAAATTACTGAATCAACCCGTGACATAACCCTGGACAGTGTCCCCGATGACGCTGGTGTCGTCCTGCCAGCCAAAGAACCGGAAGAATCCAGGGAAATCAAAAAGAAGCGCAAGAGGAAAAAAACCACCAAAGACAAGCGAGTTGTTGATTTTAAAGAATACTATCAGGACAGTGAGCAAACCAAAAAAACCACTATAAACTTTAAAAAACAGAAATCCAGCACCGTAGCTGACAGGACCGGTGGCAAGGTTAAGCTTCTCAAGGAAAAAAAATTAAAACTTGATGAAAAGGCAAGAGCTGAAGCTCTGGGCCTTAAAGCGGTCAAAAAGAAGATCAAGATTGATGAGGCTATACGAGTTGCGGATCTGGCCAGACAAATGGGCATCAAGGCTCAGGATCTGATCAAGACGCTGCTTGGCCTGGGAATCATGGCCACCATAAACCAATCCATAGACCTGGACACTGCGGCCATAATTGCTGCTGAATATGGTTACGAAGTTGAAAAAACCGGTTTTTCCGAAGACATATTCATGCTTCCCAAGGAAAAGGACGACCCCAAAGACCTTAAACCAAGGTCTCCTGTGGTTACCATCATGGGTCATGTTGACCATGGCAAAACCTCACTTCTGGATGCGATCCGCGAATCCAAGATTGCTTCCGGCGAAACAGGAGGCATAACCCAGCACATTGGGGCCTATTATGTTTCCACACCCAGGGGAGACATAGTCTTCCTGGATACTCCCGGCCATGAAGCCTTCACTGCAATGAGGGCCAGGGGAGCTCAGATAACCGACATCGTTATCCTGGTTGTAGCCGCTGATGATGGTGTAATGGATCAGACCAGAGAGGCGGTAAACCATTCCAAGGCTGCAGGAGTACCCATTGTTGTGGCAATCAATAAGATGGACAAGGAAGGAGCCAATCCTGACCGGGTCAAACGGGAACTGGCAGACCTTGGTCTTGTACCTGAAGAATGGGGTGGGGATGCAATTTTCACTGAGGTTTCAGCCAAAAAAAGGCTGGGAATAGATACACTCCTGGAAATGGTCATTCTGCAGTCCGAAGTCCTGGAGCTCAAAGCCAATCCCGATAAACACGCTCTGGGCCATATTGTTGAAGCCAGGCTTGATAAAGGACGCGGGGCCATTGGAACCCTTCTGGTCCAGGCCGGCACTCTGAAACAGGGAGACTCATTTGTTTGCGGTCTTTTTCACGGCAAGGTCAGGGCGATTTTCAACGATAAAGGGCAGAAAATTGATGCGGCCGGACCATCAACTCCCGTTGAAGTGCAGGGATTTGAAGGCGTGCCCGAGGCAGGAGATGAATTTGTTGTGGTCAAGGATGAAAGAGTTGCTCGAAAAATAGCCGAGACCAGACAGATCAAGCAAAGAGAAAAAGATCTGGCCAGAGAATCGAAAATCACCCTGGAAAGCTTTCTGGCGTCTAAGGCAGAAGGTGAAGTCCTGAACCTGAACCTGGTTCTCAAAGCTGATGTTCAGGGGTCTTTGGAAGCCATATCCGAATCCCTGCACAAACAATCTACTGATGCCATAAAGATCAATATTATCCACGCCGGAGCAGGAGCTATTTCAGAGTCTGATATTTTACTGGCTTCTGCTTCCTCAGCCATTATTATCGGATTCAATGTCAGGCCTACAGCAAGGGTCAAGGAAGTAGCAGAACGGGAAAGTGTTGAAATCAGATTTTATGATATCATATACAACCTGGTCAATGATATCCGGGATGCCATGGCAGGAATGCTGGCGCCCATCATCAAGGAACAATACCTGGGCCAGGCCGAGGTTATCCAGACTTTCAGCGTGCCTAAAGTTGGAACTGTTGCTGGATGCATGGTCTCAGACGGTAAACTGACCAGAAATTCCAAGGTCAGGCTGTTAAGAGACGGAGTGGTAATCTTTACTGGAAAGCTCAACTCCCTGAAAAGGTTCAAGGATGATGTCAAGGAAGTCACCAAGGGCTATGAATGCGGAGCTGGTCTTGAAAAATACAATGACATTAAGGTAGGCGATATCATAGATGCTTTTGAAGAGGTTGAAGAAAAGGCAACATTGTAATCTGTCCTGATAAATGCATTTAAATATGATAATCGGTGCTTTGAATATCAACTTCCGGCTGCACGGCATAACTTCCCTCAAGGCCAAGAGAAGGATCAGCAACAGCCTCAAGCAAAAACTTAAAAACAAATTCAATCTGTCTGTTGCTGAAGTAGGATACGAGGACAATCTTGATTTCCTTGAAATCGGTATTGTAACCCTGGCCAATGAAAAAATCAGGGTGGAGGAAGTCTTGAACAAGGCCCTGGCCATGATTGAGGCCATAAGCGCAGAAGATATCATGGATGTTAAAATGGAGATTTTAAGGTTTTGATATGCGCCCATCAACAACAAGAAGATCGTCAAGAATGGCTGATGAAATCATGCGTGAGCTGGGAAGAATTATTGTTGAGGAAAGCCAGGATCCAAGACTGGAATTCCTGACAATCACCGGGGTCCGCCTTAACAAGGATTTCAGCATTGCTGAAGTCCTATATACTCATTATCAGGGTCAAAGCCCTGAACTGGATAAAAGTTTGAAAAAAGCTGGTGGTTTTTTCAGATCCAGCCTGGGGAAAAACTTGAAGCTGCGTTATGTTCCTGAGCTGAGATTTATATGGGACTCCTTTGTTGAGGAGATGGTTTATGATGGAAAACATCAATAAGATAGCAGAAGTCATTAAAAATCATGATGATTTTTTAATAGCTTCTCATGAAAATCCTGACGGCGACGCCATCGGTTCAATGGCGGCTCTGGGCTATATTCTCAAAGTCATGGGCAAAAGATTTACCTTATTCAATGATAGTGAAATCCCTGATAAATTTAAATGGTTCACCATGCCCGGGCCGGTTCTCAGGGAATACCAGCCCGGCAGACATTCCTGGATAATTGTCCTGGACTGCGGCAATTTTCAAAGATCAGGCAAAAAACTGTCTCAAAATGCTGCCGAGCCCATCATAAACATAGACCACCACAGAGGTAATCCTGAGTTTGGAGAAATAAACTGGGTAGACATTTCCTTTTCATCTGTCGGGGAGATGATAGCTGAACTTGCTGACCACCTGAACATAAAAATAAACCTGCCCATGGCTGAAAGTATTTACCTGGCTTTGGTCTCTGACACGGGATTCTTCAGTTTCGGCAACACCTCAGCCAGAGTTCATGATCTGTCAGCAAGACTCATTCGGGATGGAGTCAACCCAGACCTGATTAATTCAAAGATACTCAACCAATGGACCATTGAAAGAATCCATCTTCATGGAATGGCCATGCAGAAAGCCTTGCTTCACCTGGATGGCCTGGTTGGCATCATTTCTGTTTCCAGGAAAATGCTTCATGAAACAGGCGCTGTGCTTGATGATTGTGAGGGACTGGTAAACGCTGTCCGCAATATCAAAGGCGTTCAAGTGGCAATATCTTTGCGTGAGGATGAACAGAACAAAATCAAATACAGCCTGCGTTCAACAGGAGATACCAATGTTCAGCTTATCGCTGCTGAACTTGATGGCGGAGGACATAAAAACGCCTCGGGCGGAATAATTCAAGGCGACATGATAAAAGCCCGGGAACGGATAATGGATGTGGTGACCAGACACCTCAAGGCTTAAGCGAACTGAATTCCCCCATGCATGACGGTATAATTGTTCTTAATAAACCAAAAGGTCCCACCTCGGCGGAATGTCTGAACAGGATCAAAAAAAAATTCAGGATTAAGAAAATTGGTCACGCCGGAACTTTGGATCCCATGGCTACTGGCGTTCTGGTGGTAATGGTCGGGCAGGCAACCAAGATGGCCGATTACATTATGGAGGGACGCAAGACTTACAAAGGCACTTTGCGTGTTGGCCTTGAAACTGATACCTACGATATTGAGGGCAAGGTCACACGGGAATATGATTATTCAGGGGTTGCCAGTGAAGATATTGCCAGGGCCATAAAGGAATGGGAAACAGTTAAATCCCAGGAAGTCCCCCCGGTTTCAGCAGCCAAACACAGAGGCAAACCCTTTTACTCCCTGCAAAGGGCTGGACAAAAGGTCCCGATAAAGTTTAAGAATATAGAAATTTTCAGGGCAGATGTCATTAAAATTGACATCCCCCTGTCAAGCTTTCGGATATCCTGTTCGGCAGGCGTCTATGTACGCTCCCTGGCCCACAGCCTGGGGAAACGACTTGGTTGCGGCGCTGTCCTGACAGAACTTGTCCGGGAGCATAGCCATCCCTTTGGCCTTGAAAAGGCCGTGGATATGGATCTGCTTCTTCAGGAAGAAAACTGGCAGGATTTTTCCCTGCCCATTAATGAAGCCCTGGCACACTGGCCAAAACTGGTCCTGGACGACAATCTTCAGGCTCTGGCCAGAAACGGCAGACCCATTGATTTTTCTCTTCTTTCCATTGCCAATCCAGAAGAGAGCAAAATGGCGCTCATGGTTTCCAGGGAAGGATCACCGGAAGCGCTGGCCAGACTTGAGGCAGCAGGGGATGGAAGGCTGTTGTGGACCATAAAGCGTGGCTTATGGGAAAATTAAGAATGACAATTAATCAAGGAGGATATCGCTGTGGTTATGAATCCCGATGAAAAGACCAGAATTATTGAGGAGTATAAAAAGCACGACAATGACACCGGTTCTCCCGAGGTCCAGGTTGCTCTGCTTACCGAAAGGATCAAGTATCTTACTGAACACTTTAAGATCCATAAAAAGGACTTCCACTCCAGGACCGGTCTGCTTAAACTGGTTGGCAAGAGAAGGAATCTGCTCAACTACCTCAAGGAAAAAGACATTGAAAGATATCGAGAGATTATTACCCGTCTCGGCCTTAGAAAGTAATACCGGATCAGGGCGTGCCGCACTCTTTCTGTGGACAGGCGCGCCCTTTTCCTGCCTTTTTTGACCGCGCCTTTGATAGATAACAATTCCTCCGCGTTCTGGCCCTATCTTTCAATATTTCAATCATTTTAGCTTAAAGGATAAAAGAAAATGGAAAACCAATTTAAAATTAACTCAACCAGCGCTACAGCAGGAGACTGCGAGATAATATTTGAAACCGGAAAGCTGGCTAATCAGGCTGACGGATCGATTGTGGTCCGCGGGGGAGACACGGTTGTCCTTGTCACCGCAGTCAGTCAGGCCATGCAACATGATCCCGGGTATTTCCCTCTGGTGGTCAATTATCAGGAAATGTCCTATGCTTCTGGCAGAATACCCGGAGGCTACTTCAAGCGTGAAATCGGCCGGCCAAGCGACCGGGAAACTCTTGTTTCCAGACTTATTGACCGTCCTATCAGGCCACTCTTTCCCAGAACATTCAAGGATGAAGTCCAGGTCATAGCCACAGTGCTGTCAGCTGATTCAGACAATGACCCTGATGTTCTGGCCATCAGCGGCGCTTCAGCTGCCCTTCATATTTCCAGGATTCCTTTTTCCGGCCCAATCGCCGGTGCCAGAATCGGCTATATTGATGATGAATTCGTCCTCAATCCCAGTCATAAACTCCTTGAGCAAAGCGACCTCAATCTTATAGTTGCTGCTACCAGGGATGGTGTGGTTATGGTTGAGGGGTTTACTGAATTTCTGCCTGAAAAGGTAATAGCCGATGCCATTAACTGGGGGCAGCAACAAATCATTCCCCTCATCGCGGCTCAGGAAAAACTCCGGGAACTCTGCGGAAAAGAAAAACTGCCCCTTTTTGCAGAACCTGAAAAAGATCCGGACCTGGAAAAAATGATTTTTGATCTGGCAGCGACAGATCTGTCCAGGATTCTTTTTATTCCAGATAAAATGGAACGCAGAGAAGCCAAAAAAGAAGCATCCGTAAAATTCAAGGGAACAATAGCTGAAAACCTGGGAGAAGATTCGGAAAAGTATGCCAAAGCCGTCAATATGCTCGAAGAACTGGAAAAAAAGATTGTTCGGGAAAAAATTCTGGAAACCAGGACTCGAATTGACGGACGGGATCTGACCACGGTCAGGCCTTTGGCCATTGAAATAGGTCTCCTCCCCAGAACCCATGGCTCTGCCTTATTCGCCAGGGGTGAGACAAAGTCCCTCTGCATAACTACACTTGGAAGCGGTTCAGATGAACAGCGCATAGAAACTCTGACTGGCGACAGTACCAAGAGGTTCATGCTTCATTACAATTTTCCCCCATATTGTGTGGGAGAAGTTAAATTCTTAAGAGGTCCTTCCAGAAGAGAAATCGGGCATGGAATACTGGCAGAAAGAGCCTTGACTCCAGTATTGCCCGATATTGAAGAATTTCCGTTTACCATCAGAATTGTCTCCGAGGTCATGGAAAGTAATGGTTCTTCATCCATGGCCACTGTATGCGGTGGAATTTTATCTCTCATGGACGCTGGAGTGCCCATAAAGGAGCCTGTAGCCGGAATTGCCATGGGACTGATCAAGGAAGAAGATGAGTATCTGGTTCTCACCGACATCCTGGGTGATGAAGATCATCTTGGAGATATGGACTTCAAGATTGCAGGGACCTATGAAGGAGTTACAGCTGTTCAAATGGATATAAAAATTCCCGGCATTCCCATGGATGTCATGTACAGGGCACTGGAACAGGCCAGCATTGCTAAAAAAACCATTCTGGACGGTATGAACAAGGTCATTGACAAGCCCAGACCAGAACTTTCCAGGTACGCTCCCAAAACCGAAATTGTCTATGTTGATACCGACAAGATCAAAGACGTCATCGGACCCTCGGGGAAAAATATCAAAGCCATTACAGCTGAGACCGGATCATCAATAGACATTGAGGACTCAGGCAAGATTACAATATTCTCCCCAACTCAGGAGATCCTTGAAAAAACCAGACAAATGATCCTGTTTTTCAACCAGAAGGCGGAGCTGGGCAAGGACTATGAAGGAGAGGTCAAACGGATTCTTGATTTCGGGGCGGTGGTTGAAATTCTGCCCGGTGTTGACGGCCTGGTGCATATTTCCCAGCTGGACACCAAGAGAATAGAAAAGGTCAGTGATGTGGTCAAAATTGGAGACACGTTGAAAGTCAAGGTCATTGAAATCGGGGATCGGGGCAAAGTTCGCCTCAGCCGAATGGCTGTTCTAATGGAAGAAAACGGGGAAAAGTTCGACCTGCAGGCTGCGTCCAGGCCTGCTCCCAGAGGTCGCGGCGGTGACAGAGGCCGGTCAGGACGCGGGAGAGACCCTCGATAAGACAGTAATAGCAGAAAAAATATTATCTGTGCCCTCTGGGGCAAGTAATCTAGAATAAACTTTACCGCAGGGGGCGCAGAAAATTTAAAGACTGGCTGATGGACTCTCAAGTCTTTTTCCAATGCTTTGGTTTTAAGAACAAACGGTTTAAAGACCTGATATATCATTCCTGTTCCATGGCCTGATTCAAAAGATCATTGATCCTGTTCCTGTTGAATCCGTCCACTTTGAAGCTGTTGATAATAATCACCGGTGTTCCGCTGAGACCTATATTCCGCATCTCTTCCATATCTCTGGCCAGGCTGTCTTGGTGTTTTTCCTTCAAAAATTCAAATACTTCTTCTGGGCTCAGAGAGTATGTCCCAAATTCTTCATTAAAAATCCGGATAACAGAATAATCTGCGTTACCGCTTAATCTGCTTCTGTCAATCGTGTAAGCAAAGTCAACAACCTGTTGAAAGCTGTCTCTACCCTTATGATCCATCATGAGAAAAGTCAGGGCGACGGCGCCTGAGTTGGGATCAAGAGGAAAGTGGGCTATCTTAAACTCATCCAATCTACTCTTCTGATCCAAGAGATAGTCGTAGGCGTGTCTGCAATACGGGCAGAACGGATCACTCAGAAAAAGTACTTCAGCCTTTCCAGTACCTTTAAAGAGCACATCTCCAACCTGAGGATCCTTTTCCAGTCTGTTCAGTTCATCCATGACCTTCTGATGAATTGACCTGCCGGTAATCAGATTCACAAATGCTCCATCCAACTGAATATTGCCTGTTTCATCAACAAGCATGGTCACACTCTGCTTCTGTCCGGTATCAGGCAGGGAGAATTCCACCCTGACCGCGTACATGTTCAGGATCTGTCCGCTGACATTCAGCTCAAAGGGGATGCTGCGCGACACATACATATCATCACTGACAATTGATTCTGGATCGCCCCCCCTGTCAGTAATAATCTCCTGAAACCTCTTAACCAGATTATTGATAAGATTATCCTCCTGTAAGCCAGCCATAAGGCTTGAAGGGAAAAACAAGACAGCAATTATTAAAAAAGAAAAGACTTTTTTCATATTATCTCCTGATTCTATTCTGTTGCGACCATATATCCCCTGCACCGTGAGTCATTATCTGTCAGCCGATATTCAGGTTGTAGATTTTAAGTGACCATTGGACGTGATCATATCACCATCTTCAGTCTATAAGATAGACGGAGTAAGTGAATAGCTCCTTTAGTATCAATTCCAATTACAATTTTGTCTGAAAGTTCAATAATAACCTGTGTATGAATTGCCTGTCGCGCTTAACTGATTCATCTAACCTCGAATTTGTTCCTGGAACTGTGCCGCTTGCCTGCTGAAAGCTCAGCCTTCCTGAGCCTGATTGACTTGGGAGTAATTTCCACCAGTTCATCTTCCCGGATAAAGTGTAAGGCGCGCTCCAGAGTCATGGGAAGGACCGGAGGCAATACAATGGCATCATCCTTGCCGGCTGCCCTGATATTTGTCAGTTTTTTTTCCTTGCATACATTTACATTGAGATCTGCCTCCCGGTTATGTTCGCCAATAATCATGCCTTCATATACAGGCTGACCCGGCCTGATAAAAAGATTGCCCCTGGCCTTGAGATTGGATAGGGCGTACGGAACAGCGGATCCAGGACGATCAGCCACAAGTGAACCCATGAATCTTGTAGGAAATTCACCCCGGTAATTTTCATATCCCATATAATATGAATTCATAATCCCTGTGCCCTTGGTGTCGGTGAGAAATTCATCCCTGTATCCAATAAGTCCCCTGGCAGGAATTGAAAATTCAACCCTTATTCTGCCGGTATCGCGATTGACCAGATTGATCATCCTCCCCTTTCTCAGGGATAACTTTTCCGTGACAATCCCCATGAAAATCTCATCGCAATCAATAAACAGATGCTCCATGGGTTCCAGTTTATTATTATTCAAATATTTATAAATAACCTCAGGGCGACCCACGCTCATTTCAAACCCTTCCCTGCGCATGGTCTCAATAAGGATGGCCAGCTGAAACTCTCCCCTGCCCTTGACCAGGAAGCTTTCCCTGTCCAGAGACTCTTCCACCTGAACAGCCACATTGCTGAGGGTTTCCCTGGCAAGCCTCTCCCATATTTTCCTGGACTGAACATGCTTGCCCTCTCTGCCGGCCAGGGGAGAAGTATTGATTGAAAACTTCATGACCACGGTCGGCTCATCAACAGTAATCCTCTTCAAAGGCACCGGGCTTTCCCTGGTACAGATTGTATCCCCGATATGCACATCTTCAATGCCTGAAATTACCGCGATATCGCCGGGAGTTACCTGGTCAATCTCAACAAGCTCCAGTCCAACATAAGTCTGCAGCTTGGTAACCCGCAGCAAATCCTGTTTATTATCTGGTCCCAGCCGAACAAGCTGATCGCTTTGCCTGGCCGTGCCGTTAAATACTTTGCCCACAGCCAGTCTGCCCAGATAATTAGAGTAGCCAAGATCTGATACAAGCATCTGGAAAGGCTTGTCTGGATCATAGCCTGGAGGAGGAACCACATCCATTATGGTTTCAAAAAGTATATCCAGGTTTTCAGGTCCTTCTTCTATAAATCTCTTGGCAATGCCGTCCTTGGCCACTGAGTATACCACAGGGAAATCAAGCTGCTCCTCAGTGGCATCAAGATCAATAAAAAGGCCGTAAACCTCGTCAAGAACCTCGGCAACTCGGGCGTCCTGGCGATCTATCTTGTTGATGACAACAATAATTTTAAGACCGGCCTCCATGGTTTTTTTCAGGACAAACCTGGTCTGGGGAAGAGGACCTTCTGAAGCGTCAACCAGCAGCAATGCTCCGTCAGCCATGGAAAGGGAACGTTCAACTTCTCCTCCAAAGTCTGCGTGACCGGGAGTATCAATAATATTTATCTTTACCCCATTCCAGACAACTGCGCAGTTCTTGGCCGCTATTGTTATTCCTCTTTCACGTTCCAGGTCCATGGAATCCATTATCCTTTCCTCAACTTCAAGCCCCTCCCTGAAAACACCGCTCTGTCTGAACATGGCATCCACCAGGGTTGTCTTGCCATGATCAACATGGGCGATTATGGCGATATTTCTTATCAAATCATTTTTTTCATATTTTTTCATATGTTCTCATTTGGTTGATGATCTCTGGTTAAAAATGTATTGACTATACTCTAATTTTGACAAATTGGTCCATTGCCCAATTCACTGACCACCCGATGCGAAAATATCCTTGAACTCCCTGAAAAACTTCGAGAACCGGCCATCAAAAATTGCCTGTCTGGCTCTGTCCGCAAGATTTATAAAAAACCTGAGGTTATGAATGGAGTTGAGGCTATAGGCCAGAAGCTCCCTGGCCATGTATAGATGCCTGAGATATGATCTGGAAAATTTTTGACATGTATAACAATCGCAGTTGGGATCAAGGGATGAATCATCCCTTTTGAACTGGGCTCTCTTAATATTGATCTGGCCAAGAGAGGTATATAGGGTTCCGTTGCGGGCATTTCTGGTGGGCAAAACACAGTCAAACATATCTATGCCCGCATTGATGCCCTCCAGAATATCCATTGGCTTGCCGACACCCATTAGATATCTGGGCTTTTCATTTGGCAGAAGCGGGATTGAATAGTGCATTATATCCAGCATTTCTTCTTTGGACTCCCCAACACTTAGGCCCCCCAGGGCGTATCCGTCAAAAGGTATATCCGTAATCTGTCCGGCGCTTTCTTTCCTGAGCTCATGAAAAAATCCGCCCTGTACAATGCCGAACATGAGTTGATTTCCGGCTCCAGGCGGATAAAAATTTCGACTCCTGGACGCCCAGTCAGTAGTAAGCTTAAGGGATCTTGATGTATATTGAAAGTCAGCCCCGTATGGCACACATTCATCCAGGACCATCATGATGCTTGAACCAATATTGTTCTGGATGGCCACAACCTTTTCCGGAGTAAAAAAATGCCTTGACCCGTCAATATGAGAAGAAAATTCTACTCCATCATCACTGATTTTTCTGAGATCAGACAGGCTGAAGACCTGGAACCCGCCTGAATCGGTCAGTATTGGCCTGTTCCAGCTCATGAATCTGCCCAGGCCGCCCATCTCAGCCAGCAGATTATCCCCGGGCCTCAGATAAAGATGGTAAGTATTACCAAGGATAATTGAAGTCTGAATACTTATCAGGTCTTCCGGGCACAGACTTTTCACGCTGCCCTGAGTACCCACGGGCATGAAAACCGGTGTTCTGACTCGGCCATGGACCGTAATCAGTTCCCCGGCCCTGGCTCTGCCATCAATGCATTCAATACTGAATACTCCTATTCCTTTATTATCATCTGTCACATCAGCTTCCTTGCATCTTATATTTTCCTCAGATTTAGCTGTGAATTAGCGTTCAACCGAATGCGAATCAACCAGTTACGCAAAATATTTCTTTATATGTTCTGACCCCTGATTTCTGACCTCTGAATTTTGTGGGCAAGTCCGAAAAATCAATGATACAAAGCCAGGACAGGCTGGTCAGGCCTGCCAGTGATCAGTTGAAATATTTACTGCTTGCTTCGATGCCTTGCAGAAGCTAAGTTCAAGAAGTCGGATAAAACTTATGTTCATCATTCAGATGAAAAAATTGCAGCCGAACATATTAAGATGAAACGAAAAAGGTATATTGTCAACGGCCGTGTTCAGGGGGTGGGATTCAGACCCTTTGTCTATCGCCTGGCAAGAGAGCTTTCCCTGACAGGTTCTGTATCCAACACACAGGAAGGAGTGGTCATCGATGTTGAGGGAGAAGAAGAAAACCTTGAAGCCTTTGACCGGAACCTGACTGATCATCCACCCCCTCTGGCAGGTATCACCAGAATTGAAAACCTGGAAATGGAGTCCCTGGCCCATTTTAAAGAATTCACCATAACTCCCAGCGTCTCCGGGCGAACTCATCAGGTCCTGATAAGCCCGGACGCCTCTGTATGCCTGGATTGCCAGAGAGAAGTACTTGATCCGGGGGACAGGAGATATCTTTATCCCTTCACCAACTGCACCAATTGCGGCCCAAGGCTGACCATTACCCGTTCCATACCATATGACCGGCCCATGACTTCCATGGCCTGTTTTGAAATGTGTCCCAACTGCCTTGCTGAATATAATGAGCCCTCAAACCGCAGGTTCCACGCTCAGCCCAACGCCTGTCCGGTTTGCGGTCCAGAAGTATGGCTTGCTGATAAACAGGGCAAGGAAATAGCCAGGAACAGAGAATCCATGGCCAGAACGGCTGAACTTCTGATCCAGGGTAAAATAATTGCAGCCAAGGGATTGGGTGGATTTCATCTGGTATGTGACGCAGGAAACAATCAAAGCGTTGAACAACTCAGGAAAAGAAAAAACAGACCTGGGAAGTCCCTTGCAATTATGGTTTCGGATATTGAAACCGCTGAAATGATTACGCGCATAAATCCTCATCAGGAGAAAATTCTGACCGGCATGGAACATCCCATTGTTATTGTGCCGGTTAAAAAACCATTTATTTTAAGTCCCCTTCTATCTCCTGATACTGAGAATCTGGGCCTGATGCTCCCTTACACTCCAATGCATTTAGTGCTTTTCCATTATATGAAAAAAATTCTGCCTCCAGAAAAACCAGCGGCCCTGGTAATGACCTCAGGGAATTCAAGTTCAGAGCCCATCAGCCTTGGAAACCGGGAAGCCCTTATACGCCTGTGCCCTATCGCTGATTATTTTTTACTGCACAACAGGGATATATTGATCCGCTGCGACGATTCAGTGGTCTTTGTCCCAGACCGGAATCCTGTTTTTCTGCGGCGGGCCAGAGGCTACACACCGGCCCCTGTTTTTCTGGCAGAAAAAGGACCTTCAGTCCTCGGGGCAGGCCCGGAGCTCAAAAACACAATCTGCCTGACCAAAAATGATCATGCATATGTATCGCAGCATATTGGGGACCTGAAAAACCTGGAAACCTATGATTTTTTTCTTGAAACAATTCATCATTTCAAGAATGTCCTGCAGGAAGAACCCCAGGCAATTATCCGTGATTATCACCCTGATTATCTAAGCTCCAGGTACGCGCATGAGGAATCTGGACTCCCGGTTTTCACCCTTCAGCACCATTTTGCCCATATCTTTGCAGTTATGGCGGAAAACAGATTTCAGGGTCAGTGTCTTGGAGTTGCCCTGGACGGAACCGGTCTTGGCCTGGACCGGACCCTGTGGGGTGGAGAGCTTTTACTGGTGGACAACACGAAGCTGACCATGAACAGACTGGGGTCTTTTCAACCTGTTCAGCTTCCCGGGGGAGAAAAGGCTATTGAAGAACCCTGGAGGATAGCACTCAGTTTCCTGCGTCAGCTTGGAGTTGAAAATTTTTATGGCTTTCCCTGGATGAAAAAATTCAGGAACCAGCAGAAACATATTTTCAGAATGCTTGATCAGAATATCAATTCGCCGCTTTCCTCTGGCTGCGGAAGGCTTTTTGATGCTGTGGCCGCTCTTCTGGGTCTGGTTGAGACCATTGAGTATGAGGGTCAGGGAGCAATCAGACTGGAAAAAATCCAGGACCCTTCTGAAACAAATCATTATGATGCAGATTTGTTCAGAAGGGGTGGAATGATTATCCTGAATACTCCTGCCCTTTTTGAAAACGTCTTTCAAGACCTTAAGGCAGGAACAAGACCGGAAATTATCAGCCGCCGGTTTCATTTGTCCCTTGCGCACGGAATCTGCAACTGGGTAACAAGCGCTTCCAGAGAGACAGGCGTTTCAACAGTAGGCTTAAGTGGAGGGGTTATGCAGAACATGACCCTTTCAGGGCTTTTGCAGGATCTGTTGGTCAACTCGGGACTCAATGTCCTGGTCCACAGAATGCTTCCTCCCAATGACGCCTGCATTTCCCTGGGTCAGGCGGTGTATGGCCGCGAAATGATCAAACAATAAAATGAGTTATATTGAATTTTTGATGATCTGATGATAAGTTTATATAGCCCTGTTATAATTTTATACCATTTAACCCTTGATTAATTATGAATTCTTTTTTATATTTTTTTTTAACAAATATAACTGTTTTTTCAGGAGGTTAAAATGATTGGTAAAACATGGCTTAAGGCTGTTGCAGCCTGCTTACTGGTGCTGTTTTTGAGTACTCCTGCACTGGCTGATACCATCAGAATTGCAGTGGCTTCTCCATTCACCGGGGCATTGGCCGGTTACGGCGATAATGTCAAGGCGGGCGTAACCCTGAAAGTTGAAGAAATCAACGCTCAGGGTGGTATTAACGGCAAACAGATCCGCGTGGAATGGATGGATGAACAATGCGAACCCAGGGAAGCAGCAACTGTTTCTTCAAGAATCGCCCAGAACAGGAATATCGTGGGAGTTGTCGGACATCTCTGCTCATCCGCTCATCTGGCCGCCCTGCCTCAATATCTTCGTCACGGCGTTCCTGTTGTCGCTCCGACCACAACCGCTGTTTCCATTAGCGAGCAAAGCAAGGACCGCGATGGCAAGACATGGGCCTTCAGGGTTGTGTACCGGGACGACTACCAGGGAGAATTTCTGGCCCAATATGTCAATGAAGTATTGGAACTTAAAAACATTGCAGTTTTTTATGAAAACAACGATTATGGCATAGGTCTTAAGGATGCTTTTGTAAATAAGGCCAGTAAACTGGGCCTGAATATCGTGGGTCAGGAAGCTTATGTTTCCGGTGCTTCAGATTTTAACCCCCAGCTCACAAGACTCAGAGGAAGAAATCCTGACGGCCTGTTTATCTCCGGCTATTATCCTGAAGGAGCTCTTATTGCTGGTCAGGCCGACAACCTGGGAATGAAAGTAGCCAAATTCGGGGCTGACGGTTTTGACAATGTCGATTACATCAGCCTGGCCGGATCTGCCGCAGAAAACACATACCTCACGGTACCTTTCCTGGCTGACGCTGCTGAAGGCGATGCAAAGGAATTTCTGGAAAATTTCAGAAACAGGTTTAACCGTGAAGTGGACTGGATGAGCGCCAATGCCTATGACGCCGCTGGGATCCTTTTGCAGGCCATTGCCGAGGCAGGTGAAGACAGGGAAAAGGTCAGGGAATACATCGCCGGCATCAACTCCCCTGAAAACGCTTATCAGGGCATAGCTGGCTTGACATATTTTAATGACAAAGGTGATACCCTAAAGCCTGCGTTTGTTAAAAAAGTCAAGGATGGCCAGTTTGTGGCCGCCCCTGTCCAGATGGATTAACAAACATTTTATATTAACAGGTTGTTGAATTATTTCCTGTACCAGATGCATCCTTATTTCTGGATTCGAGATCTGCCTTAAAAGAGTATTTATGTCGACCTGTTAAACCGGACTTGACAAACAAGGCAGCCTGGACAAAAGTCCGGCTGCCTTGTTCTGTTTTTGTTTCAGATCTCTCAACAAATACCCGGCCTTACTGTTTGGATACTTATTTTCCAAGGAAAATACCCCTTGTTCGAACAACAACTTATCAACGGACTTACCCTGGGCATGATCTACGCCCTTATTGCCGTGGGCTACACCATGGTTTACGGGGTGATTCAGCTCATCAATTTTGCCCATGGCGAAATCTTCATGCTGGCCGCTTTCCTGGCTGTGACCTTTATCACTGTTTTTGGTCTGCCCATTTATATCGTCATCATCATGACCATGGGCTGCTGCGCTCTAATCGGAGTACTCCTGGACATTTTCGCTTACAGGCCTCTTCGCCAGTCACCCAGGCTGGCCGCCCTGATTACAGCCATAGGTATGTCTATTTTTCTTCAGAACCTGGCCATGATCATCTGGGGCAGCAGACCAAAGCCCTTTGTCCAGAGCGCCCTGCCACCCTTCCTGCGCACTACCGCCCTGACTGTGGGCGATGCCAGCATCAGCTGGCTTCAATTGTTTATTTTCGGCATTGCGTCTCTTCTCATGATCATACTTTTTCTCATTATCAATAAAACCAGGGTTGGAACCGCCATGCGCGCCCTTTCCCAGAACAGGACCAGCGCGGCCCTGATGGGAATCAACGTCAACAGAGTGATTTCCTTTACCTTTGCCCTGGGATCAAGCATGGGCGCGGTTGCCGGAATAATGGTGGCCATATACTATAACACCCTTTATCCAACCATGGGCTATGTGGCTGGAGTCAAGGCCTTTGCCGCGGCTGTTCTTGGCGGTATAGGCTCCGTGCCCGGCGCCATGATTGGCGGCATTGTACTTGGGATAGCAGAAGCCCTGGGAGCTGGTTATATTTCATCCCTTTACCGGGACGGAATCGCCTATGCTGTGATGATAGCTGTGATTATCTTCAGGCCATCAGGCATATTGGGGAAATCAACGCTAGAAAAGGTCTGATCCATGAATATCAACCTTAAAGACGCTCTCAAGTATCTACTGCTGGCTGCTGTGCTCATTTATCCTTTATTTTCCTTTGCCAATGAGTACTTTCTGCATGTCATGGTTTTAATCATGGTTTACATGGTTCTGGCCATGGGCCTGAATATAGTCCCCGGTTTTTGCGGTCTCCTGGACCTGGGTTATGTTGGATTTTACGGAATAGGAGCTTACACCGCCGGCCTACTGACCATCCACTTTGGTCTTTCCTTCTGGGTTATTGTACCCCTTGCAGCTTTAAACGGGGCTATCTGGGGAATATTGCTCGGTGCTCCCACCCTTCGTTTGACCGGAGACTATTTTGCCATTGTCACCTTTGGTTTTTCAGAACTGGTAGTTCTTTTTCTTACCAATGAAATCTGGCTCACCCGGGGTCCTCTTGGTCTTCCCGGTATTGATCCGGTAATTATTGATTTTTCATGGTTCTCTACTCTCATCAATCCGGAATGGGACTGGTACTGGGAATTCATAGGACCACAGCCATACTTTTATCTTGGTCTGTTTATGGTCGCTCTGGTTTATGTAATAATGGGGCGAATGGAAGATTCTCGTCTTGGCAGAGCATGGTTTGCCATACGGGAAGATTCAATAGCCGCGTCCAGTTGCGGGATTAACCTCCTTACATACAAGGTGATCGGCTTTGCCATTTCAGCAGCCATTGGTGCTGTGGCTGGCGCGTTTCTGGCCAGATGGACCATGTTTTTGTCACCTGACATGTTCAAGTTCTGGGAATCATTTCTCATACTGTGCATGGTTGTTCTGGGGGGACTTGGCAATTTTAAGGGAAGTCTTGTAGGAGCAGCTATACTCATTGCCCTGGGAGAAGTTCTCAGAATAATTCTTCCAGCATTGAATCTGCCCACGGAAACAAGATTTCTGGCATACGGCCTGATCATGGTGCTCATGATGCGTTTTAGACCCATGGGATTTTTTCCCAGCATAGCAACTCAATCTCAAAAAAACCCCATTCTCATCAAGTTGAAAAAGGAACTTGGTTCTTCCTGATACTATGAATATCCTGGATATTGTAGGTATTAACATGCGTTTTGGAGGTCTGATGGCTCTGGCAGACATCAGCTTCAATGTTGTCAAAGGCGAAATCCTGGGCCTCATTGGTCCCAACGGCGCAGGCAAAAGCACCATGTTCAACTGCATTTCAGGGGTTCTCAAGCCTACCAGCGGAGATATGCTTTTTGAAACAGGAAACAGAAAAATCCGCATCAACGGCTATAAACCTGAAAAAATGACCTACCTTGGAGTAGCCAGAACATTTCAGAATGTCCGTCTTTTTTCTGCCCTTACAGTGCTGGACAATGTGCGCATTGGAAGACACTGCAGGACCAGGTCCAATTTTTTCGGTGCTGTCTTACGGACCAGATCTCAAAAAGAGGAAGAGCAGAGAATTGTTGATGAATCCATAAACTGGCTGAAGTTTGTTGGTCTGGATAAATTCGCTTTTTTAACAGCTGGAGGCTTGTCATACGGATTTCAACGCAAGCTGGAGATTGCCAGGTCTCTGGCAACTGATCCCAGTCTGCTTCTTTTGGATGAACCTGCCGCTGGAATGAACCCCAAGGAAACCAAATCTCTTGTGGAGCTTATTCACAGCATATCCGACCTGGGAATTACGGTAATTCTCATAGAACATGACATGAAACTGGTGATGGGCATTTGCAAAAGGCTGGTTGTTCTTGATCATGGTGTCATGATTGCTCAGGGGGGACCCAGGGCGATACGGGAGAACCCAAAGGTTATTGAGGCATACCTGGGCCGGGGAGCAGCAGATGCTTAAACTGGAGGACATTCATACTTATTACGGTAACATTCACGCCATTAAAGGGTTAAGCCTGGAGGTGAACCTGGGTGAGATCGTAACCCTTATCGGATCCAACGGAGCCGGCAAATCCACAACTCTCATGAGCATAAGCGGCATAACAAGACCCAGGACCGGGAAAATTTTCTTCCAGGATAAAGATATTACAACCGCCCTCACAGATACAATTGTAAAAATGGGCATTACTCAGGTACCTGAGGGCAGGATGATTTTTCCAAGGCTCACTGTTTATGAAAATTTGCTCATGGGCGCCTATCTCAGGAAAGACAGAAAAGGAATAAAGATGGATGAGGAACATTGCTTTGAGCTCTTTCCCATCCTCAAGGAAAGAAGGAAACAGGCTGGAGGAACATTATCCGGGGGGGAACAGCAGATGCTGGCCATAGCCAGGGCTCTTATGGCCAGACCAAAACTCCTTTTGCTGGATGAGCCCTCATTGGGACTGGCCCCCATTGTGGTGGAAAACATTTTTGAGGTCATAACCCGGATCAATTCCAGCGGAACCACTATTCTGCTGGTGGAACAAAACGCCCAGATGGCCCTGCAGATAGCTCATAAAGGCTATGTCCTGGAAACAGGCAAAATTATTATGGAAGGCCCGGCAGGAGAACTCATGGAAAATCCCAAAATACAGAGTGCCTATCTGGGCATTGATTAGGAAGAGAATCACTAAATACGAGAGGCAAGTTATCCCGAGCCCTCATAGCTGGCACAATGGGCAGCGATTCAAGCTTTTTCGCTGATACCTGTGTCTTATTGGCTTCAAAATACCTGCAAAATAAACATTGACATAAATCACAAGCGTAATTAGAAATAAAAATTGCTTGATGCGGGGTGGAGCAGTATGGTAGCTCGTCGGGCTCATAACCCGAAGGTCAGTGGTTCAAATCCGCTCCCCGCTACCAATAAAATCAAAGGGTTACGGCTAAAATCGTAACCCAATTTTTTTGCAAAAAACAATCCTTAGCGTAATCCTAAACTGATCTTGAACCTTGCCTGATCCTTGCTGGCATAAAAAAGCCCCCCACAGTAAAGAGGACGGTCTTTTTAAGCATTTGCTTCCTGTTTCGGTAAAAGTTCATGCCCTGACCTTAAACGTCAAACCTCATCTCAACTAATCATATAGTTGTCACAAATTACATCTCAACCTGAATTATTCAAAAACCGAATCTTGACTGTCTATAATCAGATATTTTATAATATTTAAGTGAAACATAAATCAAGAGTGAATCGTGAAAATTTTCTAAAGAGATTATGTACCGGACATAGATAAAAATCCGGCTGAGGTTATCCTGATAAACGCTCAAAAAAAACCTTTGTTCAAGTCATGATCCAATATTTTTTCCTGACAACTAATTAATCATGGGAGGTTAATCAAATGGTACTTAAGAGAATTCTGCTGGACAAAAGGCTTTGCAGGTTAATCCTGGCGTTTTACTTTTTTGTGGCCCTGCTGCCCTCTACCGGAGAAGCCTCACTCATTGAAAGCCGTCTTTCCACTGGCGAGCAAATCTCAGAGCGCGCCCAGCAGATCGAGTCCTTAAGACAGGCCCTGGAACACAAGGTGGTGGCTCAGAGACTGGCTGATTTTGGTCTTGACCAGGCAGAGATTATGGACAGGATGAATACTTTGGACGATAAACAGCTGCACCAGCTGGCATCTCTTTCTGATGAACTGGGCGGCGGTGACAAGGGGATAATCATAGCAGCTCTGCTGGTGGCATTAATACTGGTTATCACCTTGAATCTTTTCGGGAAAAGAATAGCTATTCGATAATTTTCAGAAGCTGAATTTTTCCTTTTATTCTCTGCAAGCCAGGTGAATTTATTCAGGCAATGCTTATGCCATTGCAAATAAACCGCTGTAGAGCATACGGCAGCTATTTATATTCATTCAGGCTGGTAAACTTTAAAGGCCTGGCTGACCGGGGTCAGGAGATATTTTTCCGGAAATTCAGGCTCTTCTTTCTGACCCAGAACCAGTATCCCTTTCTGATTCAGGGCAGATATAATTTTTTTTGTCATGTTCAAGCGGCGCTGGCCGTGAAAATAGGTGAAAACCAGATATCTGCAGAAAACCAGGTCCTGATCCCGGGGAAGTCTATTTTTCAAAAGATCGAACTTCTTAAATTGAACCATCCGGCGAACTTCTGCTTTCAGGCGATAACCGCCTGACTCACGAACAAACCAGGCAGAAAGGAGGCCAGGATCTACCTCACGCAGTGTCTTGCCGGAATAAAAGCCCTTGGCCGCCCTTTTCAGACAGGATTGATCCAGTTCCAGTCCGGTTATGATTAACTCCAGGCCGGGAAAAGCCGGCTGGAGCATGGACTTCCAGAGCAAGGCCATGGAATATGGCTCCTCACCGTTGCAGGACCCAATGCTTGACACGCGCAAAGGCCTGGACGACCCAATCCGGCATAAAATTCCTGGAAGGATAGTGCTCCCCAGGTAATCCCAGAGGGCTTTTTCCCGAAAAAATCGGCTCACAGTGACATTAAGAAGATTGGGCAGGGCATCTGCTTCCTCTTGGTTCATTTCCAGATAGCGGACATAATCGGAAAAACCGGTCAGCCCGAGCTCCTGGATCCGGGCAAGCACCTTACGCTGGCTGGCGCGCCTGTATTTGCGCCAGTCAAGATCCAGTGGCGGGCATACTTTTTTCAGGAAATGGTCAAAAATCAGACCCGCGGTCATACTGACTTATACCTCCCAGGCATTAATTATTTGCTGGAAATCCAGCCCCTGTAAGCTGATCACTTTTCATGGCTGGACCAAAAAACATCATTCCATGAATTGCCATTTGAGAAGCTGCTACTTTTTAATACAAGCAGTTCCAGAATTGAAGTAATTTTCAGCTTCGCTATTGGACCATGATCGCCTTAAAAAGCCGGCCTTGAATCCCAATGATATATCCTTTATATCAGCTCATCCAGGACAGGCAGAAGCTTTGCTCAGGTAAAAAAATCGGCCGGAATTTTATCGGGAAATCCAACATACTGGCGATCTTTGCCAGAAAAATTAACCTTCCTGCACAGGTAATCACCAAAACAATATACCATGGTTGCGATGTTCTTTAAGCTGTTTGGCGGCATTGGACTGTTCGTGCTGGGAATGATCCTTCTGACAGACGGTCTCAAATCCTTTGCCGGCCAGGCCCTGAAAAGGGCTTTGATGAGATTCACTGGAACGCCTCTCAAGGCTTTTGGATCAGGAAGCCTGGTCACGCTGATGGTCCAGTCATCCAGTGCCACAACCGTTACTGTTATCGGATTCGTCAGTGCCGGGCTGCTGACCTTTCCCCAGGCCGTAGGTGTCGTGCTTGGGGCCAGCTTTGGCACAACAGGCACAGGCTGGATAGTTTCTGTTCTGGGGTTGAAAGTAAGTGTCGGGTTTTACGCCCTGCCCCTTGTGGGCATCGGAGCGTTTTTCAAATTGCTGGCTCATGGCAGATGGAAATCCTTTGGACTGGCCATTGCCGGATTTGGACTGATTTTTGTGGGCATTGAATCTCTGCAGGAAGGAATGAGGGGAATATCAGGACTGTTCAATCTGGGCCAGCTTCCGTCCATTGGCTTATGGGGACATCTACTGGCCATGTCCATTGGAATAATGATGACCGTGGTTATGCAGTCTTCAAGCGCTGCCGTAGCCACAACCCTGACCGCCCTGCACACAGGTGCCGTGAATTTTGATCAGGCTGCTTCCCTGGTGATTGGAGCGGCTGTGGGTACAACAGTGACTGGCGCCCTGGCCGCCATAGGAGCGAGTGTTCCGGCTAAACGAACCGCAATGGCCCATGTGCTTTTTAACCTGACCACCGGGCTTATTGCTGTAATATTTCTGCCGGTTCTTTTGTGGGCAATCCAGCTGATGCAGAAGCATCTGGGTCTTGTCCCGGGAGCTGTAAGTCTGGCAGCGTTTCACACTTTTTTTATCGCTGTGGGCGTGACTGTTTTTCTGCCCTTTGCTGAAAACTTTGCCAGGTTCATCGAGAGACTTCTTCCTGATAAAGAACCCACTCTGACCCGTCATCTTGATAATTCTGTGCTGAATGTTCCCTTTGTTGCCCTGGAAACCACCAGGCGGGTTCTGAATCAAGTTGCCCTTGTGCTTTTGGAAGGCCTCAGGTCGGTTATTATTAACAGACATTATAATATCAAGTATTCAGTGCCCAAAGTTCAGGCCGCCCTGGATGAAACCCAGGCTTTTTTTGCCAGAATTCCTACTGGTTCCCAGGAGGAACCTCTTTCCATTACAAGGGTGGATCAGGTGCATGCCCTGGACCATTTAATGAGGCTGACAACTCATTTTTATCCTCCAGAGAGTGTCAGGCAGATGCTTTCCAGGGACAGCCTCAGACCTGCTGTCACAATTGCCAGAGAACTGCTGGAGCTGGGCATATCAGGATTAGAGGGGGCCGAACATGGAGACTGGCCGGCGCGAGTTGAAAAAAAAGCAAAAGAGCTTGCTGAGCTGCGAAGACATGACCGGCCCCTTATCATTAACCAGACAGTGGACGGAAGGTGGGAACCATCTCTGGCGCTTGAATTTCTGGACGCCATGCGCTGGCTTGACCGGATTAGTTATCACGTCTGGAGGATCTGCCATTACCTTGGAAATGATCAGGCAAAGAGACAGTCAGAAAGATTACCCCAGGACCAGAACCCTTAAGTCACGTGACTAAAAAAAGCCTCTCCATTAAAGGGACTGCTGATTTTTCAGCGGTTCGCCAAGATCATTAAACCTGGCAATATGCTCCCAGGCTTCTTCCGCGGTCTCAACATAGTTAAAAAGATTCAGATCATCCGCTGAGATTGTTCCCTCCTCTACCAAAGCCTCAAAGTTGACTATTCTGTGCCAGAATTCCCTGCCGAACAGCAGCACCGGCATGGGTTTGATTCTTTGAGTCTGAATAAGGGTAAGGGCCTCAAAAAGTTCGTCCAGAGTGCCGAATCCACCTGGAAAAGCAACCAGAGCTCTGGCCCGGATCAGAAAGTGCATCTTGCGTATGGCGAAATAGTGAAACTGAAAGCATAATTCCGGGGTTATGTAGGTATTGGGCGCCTGTTCATGCGGCAGGACAATATTTAAGCCTATACTCTTGGCCATTGTCTCATCCGCTCCTCTGTTGGCCGCCTCCATTATGCCCGGGCCGCCGCCGGTGATTATCACGTGTGTGTTCTTGTCCCCAGTCTGACAACGCCTGGAAATAATCGCTGCAAGTTTACGGGCCTCTTCATAATATCTGCTGCTGGCCACCGCGCGGCGGGCCTTGGACAGGCTTATTTCCATGGATGGACCGGGTTTTTTATCAGCCATTTTTTGAATTCTATCCAGGTGTTCCTGCGCGGTCTTTCTGTCCAGAAAACGGGCGCTGCCGAATATGACCACTGTTGATTCGATATTATTCTTCTGCATCAAAAGCTCCGGTTTGAGCAGTTCCAATTGCAGCCGGACAGGTCGCAATTCTTCCTGTAAAATAAAATCATCGTCCAAAAACGCCAGACGGTAGGCAGGGGATTCGGTTTGCCTGGTGGACACCGCGCGTCGCGAGGCCGCGGCGTCTTCATGGGCGGATGGGAATATTTTCTTTTGAGTGTTTTTGGACATGAAATAGCTCCTTCCTGGTTTTTAATTTGCCGGTATAATCCGTATAAAAAACAATCGGTAGTCAGTAAGTGTCAATTTGCTGAGACCCGCCAGAACTGCGGGATCTTAACCATAATACGCTTATGATACTCCATTGATACTGGCGTGAATAAATTCCGTGATGCAGAATTAAAATACTCAACCGCGTGAGCGGCAAGCTTAATACTGAATCACACAACAGGCAAACCTGATTCAGAACAATATATCAGCGCTGTGAATGCCTAAGTTGACAAATCTTGATAAAAAATAAAAGATTGAACAAAATATATCAAAAGGTTCATGCAAATGCCTGTCAGAATAATTTTCCTGATTCTGTTGACTTTGTCGCTCATGACTGGATGGGTCAAGGCTGAGACGCGATATGTCGCGGATGAATTCGAAATCACCATGCGTACCGGTCCAAGTCTGCAGCACAGGGTAATCAGCATGCTTCCCTCAGGCACCGCCCTGAATATACTGGGTGAATCCTCGGACTGGTTCCAGATACGTACTCACGACGGAAAAGAGGGCTGGGTTCTTAAACAGTATGTCATGCAGAGAACACCAAGAGCCCTGCTTGTTCAGCAGCTTGAAAAAAAAACAGATGAACTGCAGGACAGAGCAAAAAGCAACGAGCAGAAAGCCGCGGTCCTGGATCAGGAAAATTCTGATCTCAAATCCCAATTGCTGCAGATGCGGGAAGAACATGAAAACCTGCTTCAAAGGTACCAGACCCTGCAGCAGGACTCAGGCAATATTGAGGGCATAAAGCTTGAACTGGAACGAACCAGCAATGCTCTGGCCGCGGACAGAAAACAGCTTCAACAGCTTAAACATGAAAATCAGACTTTACGTTCCCAAAATAACCTTTATTGGTTTCTGGCCGGCGGCGGAGCCATGGGCTTTACCGCGCTGTTAGGTTTTTTTCTGGGCAGAATCCAGCGGAAAAAAAGCAAAAGATTTTATTTTTAAACTCAATTCCTGCGCTCCCCTGATCCAGGGAAATCCTTCTGATCAACTCATTTTCAGGTGTTCAATACCGCGGCCGCGTCTCTTCTATTTATTGCTTTTATACATATTCCAGCCCGGTTGATGCTTGCAATAAAATTAATATTTTTTTCGGGAAGTTAATGATTATCCCATATGTGGCTGGCATAATTATTAACAGAAAACAGGCTGTTTATGTAATTATGATAACAATTTTGAAACTGTAATTCTCAAAGTGTAATTATCATTAATTTGCGAGGATAAGCATGGTTTCTTAAAGTCAGCCTTATAATTTAGTTGATCCGGAGTCATGCTTGGTGGATAAAAAACGGATCCCGCTGTTCTCCAGGACAGCGCAGCTGAGAATTCCAGTGGCATAAGCCCCGGTGTCAACGCCAATACGGTTTGAATAATTCTGAACCTGCTCCGATATGGTGTGACCATGAACGATTTTAATCCCATGATCGTCCGTGGAACCCAGAAAATCATCCCTTATCCAGAAAAAATCCTCTGGCTTTTGATTTTCAAGAGGGATCCTGGGGCGGATGCCAGCGTGAACAAAAAAATATTCACCCAATTGATAAAAGGGTTTTAGATTCATTAAAAATTCAAGATGCTTTTTGGGCATGGCTTCCAGAAGCTCCTGTCTGACCTGTCGAGCACGCTCAGCTGATAATCCAGAACCCGGCACCCGAACTCCATAACTCATGAGGGTGGACCGTCCTCCCAGAACTGCCCACAGCTCAAGAATCACAGGATCCTCCAGGAAGCGGAAAAAAAACTCTTCATGATTGCCACGAAGATATTCTGCCTTGAATCCTGAGGGCAAGCCGGAAATCAAAAGATCCAGAGTCTCCTTTACAAGGGGGCCGCGATCCAGATAATCGCCCAGATAGATTGCCAGATTGTTTTTTACGGGTTCAGCCTCAGAGTCACGGACAATCATCTGATGTAATTTCTCAAGGAGATCAGCCCGGCCATGTATGTCCCCTACAGCGTAAACCCGCCATCCTTCAGGAAGTTGATATAATTTTCCCCGGGGTTTCTTCTTAAACTTTTCCAGAAAGGTCAGGACCATATTTTCTCACCAGCAGCCTGAGCTGATCTAGAGATCCCAGGCTGTAATTCTCAGCTCTCAACATTTGCCGACTATATACCAGAGTGAAACCGCCCGGCATGTGATCTGTTCACCTGTGAACAAGCTTTTACCTAAATTGAGCGATTTTTCCCGTACTGTTTGGATAAACCTGTCATTGCCAGAACCCAAAGGATGTGTGGCAATCTCATTATAACTCACAGAGATTGCTTTGCTTCCCTGGCAATGACAGATAAAAAACACTTGCTTTAGGTGTCACTTACAGTCTGAATCTGGAGTTCAGGATATTAAATGTTGAACGCTGAACAATAAAGATTCCGACACCCACCAGGCATCCCGCGCCATTGAACCCAACATCAACCCAGGTGCCGTGACGGAAGGGAAGATAATGCTGAAAAAGCTCCATTAGGGCGCTGTATCCGAAAACGAACACCACTGCCCCTGTTCTCAAGAGGTTGTTTTCAAAGCTGACACAGGCAAGAAAAGCGAGAAAGGCCAGGCTGATAAAATGCCTCTGAAAGGCAGTTGCCCAAAGATGATTTGTCCCCGGGAAAAGGGTGGCCACAGGCATAAGCACAAGGGTTATTACCAGAAAGAGTCTTGCTCCCGTCCTTATCCACCTGGAATAATAAGCTGAATTCATTTGTCAGGATTTTTCAGAAATCTGTAATACATTTAGTCGAGGAATCAGCCGATTCGGCTGGCCCGCCAGATGAGCGGCTGATTCAGGATTCCCCTCAATGATTTTGACAACCTGTGAATCAAAAACAGAATATCAACTGTATGATGGACCTGCAAAAAATCGGGACATGAATAATTCAGCAACAAATCAGCTCCATAACTCTTTGTCTCCAGACTCCCGACTGACTGATTCACTACTGATCAACCGATTTACTGATTCACTGACCACTGATTCACCGATTAACCGACCCCCGACCCCCTGACTCCTGACCCATGAAAACTGACAGAGGGCAGGCCTGCAAGCCAATGTTCATAAATAATCCCCCTATACCAAATATGAAACTTATACAACCTGCTGGACACTAAGATCTTTAACTTTTATAGTTCTGAGTATTGAATTAGCTGAAAAGTCAAATTACTCAAAAACCTTGGGGTGAAACGCGCCGGGGCTTGATGTTTTGAATGTTACATTTTAGAAAAAAAGGTCATCCAGGACCGATGGAAATGCTGGACAGATTCAAAGATACTAAAGCATGAAGCAGGGATGAAAATCCCTGACTCATTGCCTGGAATAAATAATGAAAAAAAAATTCACCTGGGTCAAAGGACCTGGCTTATTCATCTCTCTTATTTTTATCGGGCTTGGCCTGCTGGTGCTCACCCTGAGTTTCATGGAGTATAGAGAACACGCGCGGATGGATATTGAAACTATATCTCATCCGGGCGGATCAGGTTCCGAGGTATCGGCTGAACAGCTGATGTCAATGTTTGCCACGCGAAAATCCGTGATTGATGTTGTTGAAGATGTTTCTGGAAAATACTTCATGTCTTTGTATCAAAAAGCCAGAGAACATCCTCCGGATCAAAAATCCGGCCATAAGGTGCGCTTCCGTGTGGATCGGTCTTCGGACATTTTTTCCAGGGAAATCATGCTTGCTGATTTTGATGTCATTGTTGACAAAAATCTCTTTTCTCCTGACCGGGAAGCCTGGAAAGCCCCCCTGACCGTTGATGATCCTCAAGACACCCCCCCCACTGCCACAAGGTCCAGAATAAGACCTCAAGAAGTCCAGCTCCACGGAGTAATCAACAGTCAAGGTCAGAAGATGGCCCTGATAAACCACCAGAAACTGCCTGAACAATCGAGAAGCCGTCTGGTAAGTGAAGGGGAAACAGTTTACCTGAACCGCAAAGGGGATGATGAAAAATTTGAAATTATCGCCATTGAGCGGGAATCAATTACGGTTTCTGCTGGTGGTGATACTTTTCAGGTCGGCCTGTACAGCCACAGGCGGCAGGAACTGGCGGCATCAACTGTCATGGATGCTGAAAAAATTAAACCTGAACAGATGGCAGATGATACTTCCCGGCAGACCCAGGAGGAAGCCCTGCCCAAATTTATGCAAAGGATGAGGGAAGGCGCTTCAGGGGAACAGGCGGGCCAGCCGGGTTCCACCCAAGACCTGGAAAGACAGGTGGAAGAAGGAACCATGCGCAGAGTGGATACTCCCTTCGGACCTCTCTACAGGCCGATAAGACAATAGGGCTTATCCAGTGATTCAACTAAAGATCCATCTGGTCTGTCAGGATTTAAATATGTCCGGGGGGCCCTTTTCAGGACTTGAAACCTGGTGAGCATTGCACCCGCAGCATTTTGTCATCTCAACCTCACATCCGGCACTGTCCTTTTGCCCTCCGGAACAGGACGGACATTCTTGTCCACAGGCAGATACAGATCTTGCTCTCTTATAATCTTGATGAAACTTTCTGACCAGAAAAAGCAGGGAGATCAATATTAATAATATGATAACAATAAGCTCAAACATTGTCTTCAACCGGCTGGACTTTGATTTTTTCCGCGGACTTTCTTCCAATGACCACTTCTGTATCTCTGAATTTGAGCCTGACGGGTCCGTTTCCCTTGGTTAATACCTGAACCATGGTCCCAGGGATAAGCCCCAGAGCACAGAACCTGGACAAAGCGCTCTTTCCCGCGTCTAGATCAACTATTCTGACAAACCTTCCGTTCGCAAACTGATCAATGGATTTAATTTCTCTTTCTTGTCCGTAAATCATAATATATGCACTTGCGAAAACAAGTCCGAAGCCCTTTAAATAAAAAATTTAAGAGTCTGATAAACAGCAGTGGAAAATCCAAAAGCAAAAACCGTATTGAAAACCATGGCGAAACCGGCCCACTTCCATGACCCTGATTCCCTGGCAATGGCTACTACCGCGACAAAACATGGCGCGTACAACATGACAAATATTATCAAACTGACCGCCCTCTTGGTGTCCCAGTCTGGATCCTGCTGAATGCGGCCTGCCAGAGAAACGGGATCATCCTCGTCCACCGCCCCCAGAGAATACGCGGTACCCAGGGTGGAAATTATCACTTCTTTGGCAGCGAATCCACCCACAAGGGCAATATTGATCCTCCAGTCAAAGCCGGCCCAGCTGCTGACTGGTTCCAGAAATGTACCTGTCCTTCCGGCATAGGAATAAGCCAGTTGCTCTCCAGCCAGAGAAAATTCAATCTGTTCACGTTGAGATAATATTTCATCCATTTTTTCGTTGACGTCTGAATCCCCTGGCAAAGAAGCCAGATCCCCCTCCAGAATGACAGACTGGGAATCATAATAGGCCAGGCGCTCCTCAGGAAGCTGGGGAAAAGTCATGGCCGCCCATATCAGGATAGATATAGCCAGGATGATTGTTCCAGCCTTTTTTATGTATTGCCATGTCCGTTCCCATGTATGAATCATGAGCCCGCGCAATGTGGGCAGCCGATAAGGCGGAAGTTCCATGACAAAAGGAGTTGCCGGCCCCCTGATAATGGTTGAGCGCAGTAATTTGGAAACCAGAAGGGCTGAGGCCCAGGCCAGAACCGTGATCATGAACAGGGCCAGAGCCTGATTGGCAGGAAAGAAAATAGCCGCCAGAAGCAGGAAAACCGGCAGTTTGGCCCCGCAGGTCATAAATGGAGCCGTAAGTATGGTTGCCAATTTTTCCCTGGGGCTGCGCAATGTTCTGGCGGCCATGATCCCGGGCACGGCGCATCCTCCGGCGATTCCTCCGGATACGATAAACGGCATGATGGAACAGCCGTGCAGTCCAAAGTAGCTGAACACGCGGTCCAGCATATAAGCGACCCTGGCCATATAGCCTGAATCTTCAAGAAAAGCTATGCAAAAAAAGATGATCATCAAAAGGGGAACAAAGCTCAGTACCGCTCCCACACCGTCTATTATCCCCGAAGCCAGAAGTGACTGCAGCAGACCGTCAGGCATCACGGCTCTGACTGCGTCTCCCAGCCATCCGAAAAAATCCTCTATCAGGCTGAGGGGTATGTCGCCTACTAGAAAGGTCAGACTGTAGACCATGTAAAGCACAAAGATCATGAACAAAGGCCCCAGCATCCTGTGAGTCAGGAACTTATCCACCTGGTCGGACATTTCAATGCGCTGTCTCTGCTGATCCCTGGTCACTACGTCCTTTAGCAAAGAGGAAATAAAGCCGTACCTGTAGTCGGCGATTATTGCTTCAGGATATGTTTTGAGGGTCTTCATGCAGTGTTCAGCCACATCATTTGCCGCGCCTTCAAGTCTGTTTGAAGTTTCCAGGGATCTCTCTCTTCCTTCTGAGATGATCTGTTCATCAGACTCCAGATATTTAAGGGCAAGCCACCTGGCAGGGTAAGTGTCGGTCATAAAACCCGTTTCCTGGATTATGGCCGCCATCTCATTAAGCACCGGGTCCAGATCAGGACCGTATGATATTCTCAACGGAGACCTGCGCTCATCTTTTCTGGTGCGCAGGCTGATAATGGTTTCAATGAGTTCCTGCTTGCCCTTTCCCTGCCTGGCTACTGTCTCCACTACCCTGCATCCCATTCTTTGTTCCAGGAGCAAAGTGTCCAGGGTCATACCTTTTTTTCTGACTTCATCCATCATGTTCAAAGCCAGAATCAGGGGTGCTCCCAGTTCAAGGATCTGCAGGGCCAGATAAAGGTTTCTCTCCAGGGATGCCGAGTTGACAACGTCTACTACCAGATCGGGTTTTTCACGGATCATGTAGTTCCTGGCGACAAGCTCCTCCTGGGAATAAGCTGTCAGGGAATAGGTTCCGGGCAGATCCACAAAATGCAGAACATGCTGGGCGGTTTCAAAATAACCCTCTTTTTTCTCAACGGTTATGCCGGGATAATTGCCTACATGCTGCCTTGATCCTGTCAGGGCGTTAAAAAGAGTTGTTTTTCCGGAATTGGGGTTGCCGGTCAGGGCAATTGTTATTTTGGATTTAGGGGTTTTCATCGTCTGTCTCTACAAAAATATAATCAGCTTCATTGTTGCGCAGGGTCAGAGTAAAATCCCTGAGTCTCAAGGCCACCGGATCATTCAGGGGAGCCCTCCCCACAACCTGAATATCCACTCCCGGCACCAGACCCATATCCCTTATTCTCCTGCCCATTTCTCCTTGTCCGCCTACGATCCTGATGATTCCCTTCTGATTGACTTTCATCCGGCGAAGGCAAATTGAGCTCTTCATCTATTCTCCATATTTCTTGAAGTTATGATTTAAACAAAAAATGATTCGAGTACTGATTTTCAGTATCACCATGTAAAAGTCAAGTGATTTTTTCAACCCGATGTTTGTCCCTTGTTTTTTTTTCCATGAATGACTATCAGTGGATCAGCAAAAATGCCCGGAAAACTTGTTCAGATCTTTTGAAAAATGTTTTACCGCGACCTTGAACAATAAAAGGACGGCTATTTTAAAAATGAGCGATAAAAAATTACAGGATCTCCTGAACAGTGTAAAGAAGTCCCTGGCCAACGGAAAAACAAAACTTGAGCGGAATATACCCAGACTAGAAAAAAACCTGAAAATATACGCTCAAAAGATTGGCATAAAACCTGATGATATTGACAAAGCCAAAAACAAGGTCAGGGAGAGACTGGAACAATTCCAGAAAAACAAATGATCATTCACAGGATCAGCGAATTCAGAAAATATTTTCACCAGCTCAGCAAAGGTGATGTTTTTGTGGGAAACCTGGTGCTTAGGCCTGGAGAAGAATTCAAGGCCATAGACCTCATCAACCGAGGCGTCATTGTTTTCCCGTCACTGCAGTCTCAGTTTTTGAGCAGATCAAAGATTTTTCAGGCCGAAATTCTGGGAACATTCATGCTCAAAGATACTTTTGTGGCCTATAAAAACAAAGACCTGATCATGCATATGCCTGATTATGCCAAACATGATCAGGTGGTATGCAAGAGGGACAGAAAACATCTGGGACTTGGCCTCAGCAAATGGAAATCCCTTGAAGACCTTCAAAGTCTGTCCGCCATGGATTTATTGCCCTACCCCTTTGTGGTTCAGCCCTACCTGAGAGACGCCAGGGACATTCGAGTCCTTATTATTGAAAAATACTGCGAAGCTTATGAAAAAACCAACCCCTTCAGCTTCCGCAAAAATCTGGCCTGTGGGGGAAAATCCCGCAGGGTAGACCTAAATCCAGTTCTTGAAGACTTCTGTCGCCGGGTTATGCGCAGGGGAGATTTTCCTTATGCCATTCTTGACGTGCTAGTGGACAAAGCTGAAAATTATTATCTGTCTGAAATTTCCCTTTCAGGTGGCCTCACTGGTTCAAAGATCGGCCATAAAGAATTCTTTAATCTTAAAAAACACGTCAACGATTCTTTTTGCAAGAACCTCGCGATATGATTGTCTTCACGGGTCATTTATTTTGAAAGTTTGATCCCGCATAGCTTCGCCCAGGGGATATCCTTGCTTTTTAGGGCGTCCTGTGCTTATATTAAATGGATAAATTATTTCTATTTCGGAGGAAAAATATGGACTTCCCAGAGCTGAAAATAAAAAACCTTGTAGCAAAAGTTCCCGTCATTCAGGGAGGGATGGGTGTTGGGATTTCTCTGTCCGGATTGTCTTCGGCAGTGGCCAATGAGGGGGGAATCGGGGTAATCTCGGCCGCCATGATAGGCGTGGATGAACCTGATGTGGCCAAAAATCCGGTTCAGGCCCACATCAGGGCCCTGAAAAAGGAAATTCAAAAGGCCAGGGAAATGACCTCCGGAATACTGGGTGTCAATATCATGGTCGCTCTGACCAATTTCACCGACATGGTGAAAACCTCCATCCAGGAAGGCATAGACATCATCTTTTCCGGGGCAGGACTGCCATTTGACCTGCCCAAGTACCTCAGTGAGGAATCCAAAACCAAGCTGGTTCCAATTATTTCATCAGCCCGGGCCGCTAAAATTATCTGCAAAAAATGGCTTTCCAGGTTTAACTACCTTCCTGACGCTTTTGTAGTCGAAGGCCCACTTGCCGGAGGACATCTGGGTTTCAAAACCGAGCAGCTTGATGATCCGGCCTTTAAGCTGGAAAATCTGGTGCAGGAGGTTGTTGAAGCGGTGAAGCCTTTTGAACAGGAACATAAAGAATCCATTCCAGTCATAGCGGCCGGAGGCATATATAACGGCGCGGACATCTGCCGCTTTTTGAAGCTCGGAGCTTCAGGAGTCCAGTTGGGGACCAGGTTTGTGGCCACCCATGAATGTGACGCGGACAATAATTTCAAGCAGGCTTTTATTGATTCCAGAGAAGAAGACGTTATGGTCATTAAAAGCCCTGTGGGCATGCCTGGCAGGGCTCTTCGCAACGATTTTTTAAGCGATGTTGAACAGGGCAAAAAAAAACCATTCAAGTGTCCATATCATTGTATAGTCACCTGTGATTATACCAAAAGCCCTTACTGCATAGCCGCGGCCCTGAACAACGCCAAAAAGGGCAAAATGCACAGAGGGTTCGCTTTTGCCGGACAGAAAGCATATATGATCAAAGAAATTATTTCAGTTAAAGAGCTTATAGATTCCTTAAGAAAAGAATATATTGAAGCCTGCGCCTGAAATAAGAAAGCTTTCTGCCTTAAGGATCAAAATCAGACATGATTTCCAAATCCCTGCGAAAAATCTACAGGACCATTGTTTCTCAAAACTTTCAGGATATTGTAAAATTTCTGGTTATTATCGGCCTGATCTACTGGCTGATCTCCGCGGGCTCGGAAAAACTCCATTACAACTGGCAATGGTTCAGGGTTAAGCAGTTCCTTTTTACCTTTGACCAGGGAGAATTCATTCCCGGTCCACTGCTCCAGGGTCTCTGGGTTACCCTTAAAATCACCGTTATCAGTCTAATTCTGACTTTCATATTCGGTCTTATCGCGGCCATATTCAGGCTTTCAAACTCAATTGTGGCCAAGCTGGTGGCCAGAGTCTACGTGGAAACCATCCGCAATACCCCGCTGCTG
>PXDF01000216.1 GCA_003566455.1 Desulfonatronovibrio sp. | reverse complement strand
CGCTATAAGGACAAAGAAAAATGCATTGAGTGCGGAATATGCACCATGCTTTGTCCTGAAACCGATGAACTGGACGCTGAGATTAAGAAACAGGCCAGCTGGAGCGAGCCGGCAGGCAGAATTATGTCCACTAATATTGTCCGGGCCAGGGATCGGCAAGTGCTTGACAGGGCCACAGACGGGGGGGCTGTTACCGGCATTCTGCTGCATCTGCTTAACACCGGGCGCATAGACGGAGCCATTGTATCCAAACATGTGGGACTGTTCAACAGGGAACCTTACCTGGCCTCTACCAAAGAGGATATCTTTGAAGCATGCGGTTCGTTTTTTGACGCTTCACACGGCATGGTATTATACAGTGAACATTATTCCACATATTCTCCGTCCATCCAGGCTTTGAGTACTGTTAAAAAAATTGGGGTGAACAGGGTTGCATTTGTGGGCACTCCATGTCAGATTGTTACACTGCGAAAAATGCAGGCCCTGGGAGTTGTTCCTTCAGATTCCATTTATTGCCATCTGGGGCTGTTCTGTTCAGGCAATTTCGCTTTTGATGACAACTCCAGAAAGCGCCTGGAAAAGATCGGGGATTTCAAATGGAGCGATGTGAAGAAAATCAATATCAAGGGCAAGATGTATGTCTATCTCAATAGTGGTGTGATTCATACCCTTCCTCTGGATGAGCTGGATTTCATCAAGAGGAATGCCTGCAGATACTGCGACGATTATACCGCGGAATACGCTGACCTCTCCTTTGGCGGAATAGGGGCTGCCGAGGGATGGACCACCGTAGTGACCCGTACTCCTCTGGGCATGGAAATTCTGAGCAATGCAGAACGATCCGTGCTTGAGGGGTACAGCCAGGTACATCAGGCCAGAGATGAAATGGAAATGAAAGTCATAGACCGGATCAGAGAATTGCGCCGTCAGATCAAGCATTACGAATACAGCCATCATGGCGTTGATGATCCCGGGATGACCAGTCCTGAATACGACAAAATGATTAATGAATTCAATGAGCTGGAAGAAAAACACCCGGAACTGGGCCGCCAGTCATTTCAGGCCACTCAAACCGCATATGTCAGCGACGCATTAAACAAGATCATTGAAAAATCGGTGGAGAAAAAAAGGGTGTGCCAGGAGAATCGGAGTGAACTGGGTTAATCAACACCAACCGCTTCAGGCTGGGTTAAACCATCCAGCCTGAAGCCAATAATATTGTTCATAAACCCCATAAACCCAGCAGAGGCAGGATATGGCCAATAAGGTGGGTTCCGTAGCTATTATCGGCGGTGGCATTGTGGGCATTCATGCCGCTTTGGAACTGGCTGATGCCGGATATTACGTGCATCTTGTGGAAAAAAAATCCGGTCTTGGCGGGCTTATGGCCCAGCTGGACAATATCTTCCCCACCAATGACTGCTCGCCCTGCATTCTTTGCACCATCCTTATTGATTGTTCACGGCATTTAAATATCGAAATCCACACTCAGAGCGAGGTCATAAACGTTGAGGGGCCGGAAGGAAACATGCTTGTGCATATAGAAAAACATCCCAGCTACATTGACACCAGCAAATGTATAGCATGCAACAAATGCACCGAAGCCTGCATAAGGTCTGTTCCGGATGATTTCAACCTGGGCCTTAATTCGAGAAAAGCCGCGTTTATTTTATATCAGCAATCCGTTCCTTCCAAATATGTTATTGACGGAGAGAATTGCCTCCGACTTAAAAGAAATATCTGCGGGGCATGTGAAAAAGTCTGCCCAACCGGGGCTATCGACTTCAATGATCAAAGGAAAAAAATCGCCCTGAATGTCGGATCTGTCATTCTGGCCCCTGGATTGGTCCAGTATAATCCGGCAAATCTGGACGTTTGCGGTTATAAAAAAATATCTGATGTGGTAACCAGCCTGGAATATGAACGGCTGCTATCCTCTTCAGGACCTAATAAGGGCATTTTGAAAAGGCCTTCTGATAATGCTGAGCCCAGGAATGTAGCATGGCTGCAATGTGTGGGTTCAAGGACCATCAACAGGGTCAAAAACAGTCTTTGTTCCAGTATCTGCTGTATGTATGCCATGAAACAGGCTGTGATATCAAAAGAACATGTGAGCAGGCGGATGGTGGATTCAACCATTTTTTTCAATGATATCCGGGCTCATGGCAAAGGGTATGAAAAGTATTACGAAAATGCCAAAATTCAGGGTGTGAGATTTATCAACTCAATTCCCCACACCACAATGCCAGGGGACAACGGCAAGGGAGTAATCATCAGCTACACGGATGAAAATTGCCAGGTAGTTACAGAAAATTTTGACATGCTGGTCCTTTCCGTAGGCATATTGCCCGGAGATGATACAGTTGCCCTGGCCGCGAAATTGGGCGTGGGCATGAACCGCTATAACTACGCCATCACCTCAAGCTTCAATACCTTTAAAAGCAGCCGGCAGGGAATTTATGTAGCAGGCAGCATTATTTCTCCCCGCGATATACGTCAATCCATCACAGATGCCACAGGCGTGGCCAACGCGGCTACCATGGAACTGGTTGAGGTCAGAGGGACCATGGTGCAAAAAGAGCTGTTCCCTGAAGAAATGGATGTTTCCATGCAGGAGCCCAGGATCGGAATCTTTATCTGCTCATGTGGAAGCAATATCTCCGAGGTGGTGGATGTGGATTCCCTGGCCAGGTTCGCCTGGACCCTGCCGGGAGTGGTCATGGTGGACAACAATGTCTTTACCTGTCCTCAGATTACCCAGGACAAGATCGCTGAACAGATCATCCAGAATAAGCTGAACAGAGTTGTAATCGCCGCTTGTACCCCCAAGACCCATGAACAATTGTATCAAAAAACCCTGAAAGGCGCCGGTCTCAACCCTTACCTTCTTGAAATCGCCAATATTCGCAACCAGAACAGCTGGGTTCATAAAAACTTTCCTGAAGAGGCATCCAAAAAGGCCAGAATCCAGATTGCAGGCGCAACATCCAAGGTGCTTTTAAACAAGCCATTGCACGGCATCTATAAGAAAGTAATCCGAAAGGCCCTGGTTGTGGGAGGCGGACTGTCGGGCATGACCGCCGCTATGTCTCTGGCAGATCAGGGCATTGAGACCTTTCTGGTTGAAAAATCCGACCATCTCGGGGGTAATGCCTGTAATCTCAGGTCTACATGGAAGGGTGAGGATATCGCGGCTTATCTTGAAGAGCTTATATCAAAGCTGGAACATAATCCCAAAATAACCCTGATGAAAAACTCACAGGTGGTTTCCTGCAGGGGCTCTATCGGCAATTTCATCAGCCAGATTCGTGTTGCCAAAAAGACCGGTTTTGAAATCATCGAAACCATCCGCTATGGAGCAGCCATACTGTGTACCGGGGGCACTGAACTCAAGCCCCGTGAATACTTGTACGGCCAGAATAAGCATATTTTCACCCACCAGGAATTCGATAATGAGCTTAAATCAAAGCCCGATGGAGTTAAAAATGCCCGAACCGTTGTCTTTATTCAGTGCGTTGGCTCGCGGGAGCCAGATCATCCTTATTGCAGCCGGGTGTGTTGCACTCACAGCGTTGAGGCAGCTCTGTTTTTAAAGGAGCTGAACCCGAAAATTCAGGTATACATTCTAAACAGAGACATCCGAACTTATGGAGTCAGGGAGCTGCTCTATGAGGAGGCCAGGAGAAGAGGAGTTGTTTTCATCAGGTATACCAGGGATAAAAAACCCCGGGTAGAACAAAATGATGGACTGCTTAGAGTAGTCGTTGAAGACCACGTCCTCAAAAAACCTCTGGAAATCGAAACTGATTACCTTGTGCTGGCAGCGGCCATAGTGCCCAATAAGGACAGCGAAAAAATCATCCACCAGTTCAAATGCTCACTGGATTCCATAGGGTTTATGCTGGAAGAACATTACTTCCTTAAATCAACTGATCTTATCGCCAAGGGCATCTTCGCGGCAGGCCTGTGCCATTATCCCAAACCCATTGAAGAATCCATAGCCCAGGCTCAGGCGGTTGTCTCCAGGGTCAGAAAAATTTTGTTCAAGGAACATATTTTTCTTGATCCTCTGAAGGCGAACATTACTGACAATTGTGACGGATGCGGGATCTGTATTGATAAATGCCCTTATGGGGCCATCTTGTACATAGAGCATCATGAAGATGATCTTCATGGCGGTTGCCCCATAAAAATAGACAAGGCCCTGTGTGAAGGCTGCGGAATCTGCGTGTCCTCATGTCCCCGGAGCGGGGTGATTATTGATGAATACAGGCTTGATAAAATCAGTGCCCAGATTTCATCCATTATCAAAACTTACAGGTCAGAGATAGTCAAATCAGAACCATTGATAGTTGCCTTCTGTTGCAACTGGGGATCGTATATGGCTGCTGACACCGCCGGTGTGCTCAAAAGACAGTACTCGCCCAACGTGATAATCGTCAGGATTAACTGCACAGGAATACTGCATCAGGATATCATCCTGGAAGCTCTGCAGAAAGGAGTTGACGGTGTTATGATTCTTGGTTGCAGGATGGGTGAATGCAAGTACAGGCAGGGCGATTACCATGCCGCCAACCGGGTCCCCTCACTCAAGGCCTTGCTCAAAAGGCGGGGTATAAATCCGGATAGATTGATGAGCGGGTGGATATCTTCGGCTGATGGACTCAAGCTGGCAGAAATGATTAACACCTTTACTGATCACATTAAGAAAATGTCTCCCAGCCCCATGAGACACCTCATTGATTCCGTTAATCATAAATAGAATTGTTCTTTGACGTCAGCTGTGGATTTTCTGCTCACCAAGTTTTTTCGCGTCACTGATTCCCCATTTGGAGTGGATTAGAAATCCCATGGCCTAAAGTGGAGCATGCGACAAAACATGGTGAACAGGCTTTTTTTAAAAAATCCGTTCAATGTGTCTAGGAAAATTTTTTATGAATGAGGTCTTATGAACAGCAGGAGTCAGGAGAAAAGATTCTGCCCAGAAAAGGAACCTTTGAAATCCAGCCATGAAGAATTGCCTGGGCGCAGCCCACGCCTGGACGGACAAAAAGGGCTTCTGACGGACAATTGAGCGAACAGGCCCCGCATTCCATGCATCCATCATGATCCATAACCGCAGCTTTGCCATTTTCAATTGAAAAAACCCGGTGCGGGCAGACAATGACACAATTGCCGCACCCAATGCACATATTTTCATTATAACAGAGAGTTACTGTGTTTTCCAGATATCTGAACTTTTTCATATCTGCATTATCCCCTGATGATTCCAAGCCAGGCCCAACCCATCCAGGTAAGAACCGCAGCAGCAATAAGCAACCCCTGCACCGGCATATATATTTTCATTTCGCGGTCTACTCCTGAAAGTGACGTAAAGGGCGTCGAGCCAGTATAATGCATGGCAAACCAGGAGGTCATGGCCGCAGTACCTGCCATAGCGGACAACCCCTCAGGCAGATTCCTGGCAAAAGTTATTGCCAGGATAAGTCCCGCGGCGCTTCCAGCCATAAGTCCTTTGGCAGCAAAGGCTCTGGCCGGAAACAGATGCAGAATCAACGGCACAATAAATGTTCCGGTTATAAAGCCGGAAGCTACCACTCCGAAAGCTCCCAGACCCGACCACACAATTCCATGCAGGGCAAAACCTCCAGGACCAAGAGCAGCCAGCACAAAACAGATCAGCACGGACCAGGCCATAAACTTTCTGGCGCCCATCACCTCGACCATGGCCACATCCAGTCTTTTGGAAAGGGGAAAGTCCACTTCACGCATTTCAGGAGTTGCTTTCATTCCATTATCAATGAATTCAGGAAGATCCCTTACTCTTACGGGGCCAAAAACCCCCTTGAATCCGCAAAGTCCTTTCAGCTTATGCCCGGCCACAGAAGGAGCAGCCAGTTGAGGGATAATGATGGTCCTGTGGTTAACAACCTTGCTTAACCCGGATTCTTTCACCCGCCTGGCTGTTTCTTCTGTACTGAAGCTTTTTTTGCCGGCAGCGCACCAGACATTGATCCCGTAAGTCTCAACCACAAGAATCCAGCAGGAATGTATTTTCATTTCCCTGCGGACAATATCAAAAGTCAGCTTGTAGTTGCAGGTTGCCAAGACCGGACTGTTGCCGTCCGGATCTCCAAGGGCGTAGAGGCCGGGAGGTATCCGGTAATGATCCCGGTTGATGCCCAGCCTAACTCCAAGATTTGCGGCCTTGTCTCTCAATGACCACTTGTGGGATATTCTGGGAACATTTCCCGCAGGAGTTGGTATCCAGTCCTTAACAAACGGCCATGGCCTGAGCCCGGGGCTCTCCCCTGCCGCCTCCGGAGGCAGGATGTTTTCAGGCCCTCAGCATGGAGCATTGTCCTCTTTTTTATCGGAATCAAAGATCTCTGATTCACGGCTGAGCATTGCTTTGTCAAAGACAGGCATTTGAACCGAGACTGCAGGTTGAAATGAATCATGCCCAGATCGTGATGCCGGGTTTTCAGAGGAAATTGTTGTAAGTTGTGAGGCTGAAGAACAATGACCTGAAGTTTGAACTTTTGGTGTCTCACAGCAGACAGATTTTTGCACAGTCATAATTGTTTTCTCATGGCTCAGATGTTGGCATCAAAGAGCAATTTCAGCAAAATGACGTCACCACACAAAACCAGAAAGTGTTTGCCAGATCTCCGGCTTTTTCCACGTTGAGCCTTGTTTGTAAGATCATTTAAACCTTGACAAAAATTCCCATCAAGTCATTCCAGACAGTTGCGGTAACTGACCTTTTATCAGGACTTTTCCAGTTGAGAGGAGGCAAACTCCCAGTTAATCAGGTTGTTGATAAATGCGTCTATGTAGTCCGGCCTTTTGTTCTGATAGTCCAGATAATAGGCATGTTCCCAGACATCCATGGTCAACACTGGTATGAGACCATGGGCCAGGGGGGTATCAGCGTTGGGTGTCTTCATCACCTCCAGCCGGCCCTGATTTGAGACCAGCCATGCCCATCCACTGCCGAACTGGGTCAGACCAGCCTTTTTGAACTCTTCCACAAACTGATCAAAACCGCCCAGATGCTGCTGGATTGCCTCTGCAATGGGCCCGAAGGGCTTTCCTCCGCCTCCGGGTTTCATGGAGTTCCAGTAAAAAGTGTGATTCCAGACCTGGGCGGCGTTGTTGAAAATGCCAGCCTTGGACGAGTCTCCAGCGGTTTTTTTAATGATATTTTCCAGTGTTTCACCAGCCAGGTCAGTGTCCTGAATAAGTTTATTAAGATTGACCAGATAGGTGCTGTGATGCTTGCCGTGATGAAAATCCAGAGTTCTGGAACTGATATAAGGGGCCAGAGCGTCTTTGGGATATGGAAGATCAGGCAAAGTAAAACTCATAACTACCTCCTTTTTGAGTTATTGGTTTTAATACAAACAATTAATTAATTATAAATCAGATATGGCATCAAGGCAAATATTTGTTTACAATTGCCTGATGATTTACAACTCCCGCAAACCGTTGATTGAAACGCAAACGAGGCTGTCTATTTCAAATATGATTGAGGGCAGTGATGAGGGAACAATTTGCTGAGTTAAGCTCTAAAAACAACTTACTGTAAATCAACAAGATAGCTGAAATTGCTTTTCCATGATTTTGGCGCCTGCTAATGGTCTTTTGTCTTGCAGGTTTCAATTTCATTGAAAGCACTGGCCTTCTTGACACTCTTTCTGACTGGATTATTTTTTAGTGAATCTTCCAGAAAAACTGGGCGGGACTTATCATATTAAGGGAAAACACTCATTCAGAAGCCCTGATGACTCAGGGATCAAGGCATTTAAGACCGGGAAAAAACAAACCATGCTAATGGTGAAACTCAAGCTCCAAAACTAAAATAAACCGGCACTCATTTTTTTAGCCGGTCATGGAAAAACAGGAGACAGACATGACAGGGAAAATTCACTCCCGGCTATTGATTTTTTTCACCATAGCCGCCATCTGCGCACCACTTCTTACCCTGTCGGGTTCGCCGATTCATGGCATGCCAGAGGCACACGCGAACCAGGACGAACCTGACATTCAATGGTTCAAAGAACAAATGCAGATCGACCCCAGGTTTCAGGAGCCGGACCAGGGTATTCTCGGCATGTCCTGGATTCATTTTTTGACAATGATTTTTCTGATTCTTTTCTTTTTCGGAGGACTTATGGCTCACTTCATGCGCATAAGAAAAAGAAAGCAGATTCTACTTGCTTTGCTGACAGAAAGACAAAAAAAGGAAAAATGAACACAGTTTGCAACAACTCAGGTGCCGCTGGATCGACAATGCCTTTAAAATGTGAACCGGACAAGAAATCCAGGCAGTTGCCTGCTTTTCATATTCTGTGTCCGCCCTCAAAACCAGTGAGACTTATTAATGGCTAGACCAAAACGCATTACCAATATCCTGGCAGGCTTGTTTGTTGCCCTGGCCATTCTGTTCATGCTTTTTCCTCTGCGCTCCTTCAGCGGGACTCTTCCGGCGCACCTGCTTGGAATTATTGGCACACTGATCATGCTCATGTCCCTTGTTTATCCGGTACGCAAACGTCTTCTGGGCCAGAAGGGCGGAAAAAACGCCTTGAAAATGCATATCTATTACGGACTGCTGGGACCAATCCTGGTGATGATGCACGCGGGGAGCTTTCAGGCCAGTCCAATTGCAGCCATTGCCTTTCTCTCAATGCTGGTGGTGGTGTTCAGCGGCATTGTGGGCAACATCCTTTTTGTCAAGGTCAGTCGTACTCTGCGGGAATACAAGGCGGAATTTGAAGCCCTTAAGGAATACTACAACCTGCGAAGAAAGGATGTGGATGAGTTTTTGTGCCTTAACCTGCTTTGGGGCAAGTCCTCAATTATGGATTTTTTCTTTCCCTCTGATATGGACAAGAAAGCTGGCCCCAAAACCATGACTCGCTGCCGGGAGCTCAGAGACACTCTGACCTCCATGGCTGAAGTTGAAGCTACTATTCAGGCCTTTAATAAAACAAAAAAGCTGTTCACCTTCTGGATCAGTGTGCACATCTACGGAACATGGCTGCTCATGGCCATGATCCTGGTGCATGTGGTTACCACTGTCTATTACGGATTGAGGTGGATCAATTGAAACGAACAATTCATGTGTTTCTGCTTTTGCTGCTGACAGCTTTTTCAATCTGGCTGTTCACTGTGGAGGAGGCTGCCAAGCCAGGCTCTCTGCGTGCTTCTCACCAGGGAGTGACTGTCTGCGAAAACTGCCACGTCCCCTGGAAAGGGGTCTCTTATGAGCAGTGCGTCATCTGCCATTCTTTTGAGGACCCCCTTCAGCTCAAGCCTGAGACACGTTTTCACCTGGCTCATGAACACTGCCTTGCCTGCCACAGTGAACACAAAGGACGAAAGCCAGAACTGACCACCATGGACCACACCATTCTGCATCACGATCTTCTATGCTCCCAATGTCATCATGACCCCCATGGCGGGCTGTTTGGCCAGGAATGCAGGGAATGCCATTCAATCACCACCTGGGCCGTGGATGGTTTTCGCCATCCCCCGTCAGACAGCGAAGATTGTCATCGCTGTCATCCTTTGCCCATTTCTCATCAGGACGAATATTACTGGGAGAGAATTAAGAAGCAGCATGATATTCTCATTGATGATCCAGAGGATATCCAGACTAAACAGTGCTGGAGATGTCACCTGACCCACGACTGGCGCCATCTGAGAAAATAAAACCCGGAAGAATCCTTAAATCAATACCCAATAAAACTGAACACCCCAGCCTTGGATTAGTGTGCAGCCGCGTTTAATAATTACAAGGTTACCAGATGATCAAGCAGGGCCTGGAGCTCTGCGTCGCTTAGTTTCGGTCCAAACTGCCCCTTGTTCATCATCCTGTTTACAGTACTTTTCCAGCCGTCAAGATCATGTCCTGCCCGCTCAATTCTGCCAGCTCCATGACAGACTGTGCAGCGGGTCTCAAGGATGGCTTTACCGTCACCAGCCTCAAGATTCTGGGCAGTAAACCCAAACATGAAAAGTCCGCCAAGCATGGAAAGACATACAGCTGTCAGTAAAAACTTTTTCATTTCAATCCTCCTTTTTCAAATTTATACAAATAACATATCAAAAAACATAATAGCTTGAGTCAGTCATTAGCTGCCAGCTATAATAAGTTATGAGTTCAAGCCAGACAGTGTCACGAATTTTAATATTATTAAGAAGTAAAAAACATATTGTCTGGATTTAGTTTTATGGAGAGAATAATCTGCTACTCTTACCTGACAACAGGCTGTCCTGCAAGGCATTTTTTTTAAACACTATGGCTATGATTCTTTTACTGTTTTCATCTGTGTTCATGTCCGCAAAATCCCGAGAAACCTTTTTATCAGTCTGATCCTTCAAAAGCCTGCATTATTGCCAGCATAGTCTGCCAGGCCTTCGCTGCGCCGGTCAAGAAAACACGGGCCAGAAGATTCAATCAGCAGGTGATGTGAGTTCCATGCTTTGACGCCCTTGAAAAAAGTGGTTTTGTGCCCAGAGCTGGACGGGAAATTGAATAGTTTGACTTCCAACTATGTAAACATTATTTTTAATTGATTAATGTGCCCTTAACCATCCTTAGAATCAGATGGAACAAACAAGATGCATTGTTGAAAACGATAAGGGAGATGACGCAATACATATCCCCATGTCAGTATTCGCAGGGCGGTATAGCATGAGCAGCAGTATGGACGGCAACTGAAGGTTTATCATCAACTGTCCGGCATTAAAATGCTTTTAAAAACCTGATAAAACAGGCCGTTTGAGAGATTTGCAACGGCCCTTTTAAGGTGGCAATGCAGATGTACATTACGGCTATGACCCATCGTGACGAACTTTTTGACTTGACTCTGCGCTGGATGAACGATGATTTCAAGTCTGAAGACGGAAAGACCATTTCCAGAATATTTTTGTACGAAAGTGCCATCTCTTCGGTTGTGGTCAATCGGTTAATCATTTTTTTGAGCAGGCTTTTCAATGGTCCATTGAACATTGAAAGGGTCCGCCAGAAACAGATCCTGCGCCAAAGGATCATCCATTATGTGCCCAATCAGACACCCAGGAATCTTTATCTGGCCGAATATTTCAGGGAAAATCCAGAATATTTTTTCCCCCGGCTTCCCATAGACGCGATTTTGCTCACCACCCCGGACTTGAATCTGGTGGCCACCTGCCGCATCAAGCAGCTTACCAGGATAGCTGAAAAAGTTTCCTTCAGAATGGTGGACGCCCTTTTTCAGGAGATTCAGGCAGAAGCTCGACATATTGCCGGGCAACGGGCCAAAGCCGCTGGTGTGACCCTGGATCAACTTGATAGTTCCGCCGAAACCATGCAGCATGATTTTGTTGAGGCCGAGTCCAGGGTTGCTCTTCGCTTTAAGAACAAGAAAATTCGAATTAATCGACAGGCCATGATGGTCAACGATCTGGTGGGGTTTAAGATCATCGGCGAGCACGAGCTTCTGGACCGAGTGCCGCATCTTTTAAGCAATGAACCCGGAATATCTATAGTGGAAATTGAGCATCATACTGGTGACTATAAGGCGGTTAACCTGCTGGTGGATATTGATCTGCCCTTGCCTGAAGAGTTAATTGCCAGTCTCCAGGCAATTGACTGGTCCATCTCAGTCCGTCGCGGTCTGAACGCTCAGGAAATGCGCAGGGATATCAGCCAGTATGTATTGCAGGGCGTCAGTCCCGTGCGCGTGGAAATAATTCTGACAACCTATGATGAACTCATGGAATCAGAATTCGGACGCTCCATTCATGAACTCAGGGTTTTAAGACTTCGGCAGCGCCAGACTTACTGCGGCCCCATCGCCCAGAACGCTGCCTATCTTGTTGAGTATCTCCTGGCCCTGGCATCATCACCCCAAATCGATGTTCCTGAATTGCCCGTAAAAATGTATGGACGCTATCTGCCTGAAACTGTTGCCTCGTCAAAGTGGGCCCTTTACGGCCATGAGATGGATGGAGAGATTCTAAGCGCGTTCTGTCCGGAAATCCTCTTTTTAAGATAATTATTCATCATTCCCGGACTTCACATTCAGCCTCTTAAGAATAATTGCAAAACAGCTTCATAATGATTAGACATGATTTTTTAATCTAGATTGATCTCCTGGATAATGTTTACGAAGGGGCCCAGTCCGGACATCAAGGAATCATTATTTTTATTAGTTACAGCATGATAAAACACAAAACCGAAAAACAGATTGATTCACAAGAACTGATCATTTCACCTGATACCACCCGCATTGGCTGGATCGGAACCGGTGTCATGGGCCTGCCAATGTGCAGACACCTCCTAAAGGCCGGATATAAAGTTGCTGTGTTCAATCGAAGCAGGGACAAGGCTGATCCCTTATTGAAAATGGGTGCAAAGTGGGCTGATTCCCCCTTGAGTGTGTCAAGATCCTCGGATGTAATATTCACCATTGTTGGATTTCCTCAGGATGTCCGCCAGGTCTATTTTGGTAAAAACGGCGTCCTGGCCGGCCTGAACTCCGGAGGAATCTGTGTGGATATGACTACCACAAGTCCCAGTCTGGCCCTGGAAATCAGCAGAGCGGCCGAAAAAATGAACGGCTTTGTCCTGGACGCCCCGGTTTCAGGAGGCGATATGGGTGCACGCAATGCCAGTTTGTCCATCATGATTGGTGGAGAAGAAAGAATTTTTCATGTTCTGATGCCCTTGTTCAGGCTTGTGGGCAAGGATATCGTCTACCAGGGATCAAACGGTGCGGGACAACACACAAAAATGTGCAACCAGATCGTTATCGCCGGCACAATGATCGGAGTGTGTGAAAGTCTTGTTTACGCGGCAAGAGCCGGTCTGGATCCTTTCAGGGTCCTTGAATCCATTACCAAAGGAGCAGCTAATTGCTGGTCCCTGGAAAATCTTGCCCCGCGCATTCTCAAAAATGACTATGATCCCGGCTTTATGATTGATCATTTTATCAAAGATATGGGCATAGCTCTGGATGAATCAAAGCGCATGGACATCAACCTGCCAGGTTTGAGCCTGGTGGAGCGAATCTACAGAGAAGCTTCAGCCAGAGGGCACGGCCGAGACGGGACTCATGCGTTATACCAGGCGCTATTGGAGAGCAATACCCATTCATCCGCCAGCCGGCATCATGCTATCTGACAGCGGTAATGACTTTTGGGTTTTTTATGTTTGCATAGAAAAACACTGAAATTGCGCCGGAAAGGCGTGACACATTAACAGAAAAGCAACAATATGAATGCATTAAAGATCGGACGCGAAATACTTAAGGACACCCTGCGCAAGAGGACGGATTTTTCTCAGACAGACCAGAACAAAGGCATTCCAGCACCTCCCATCCAGAAACCATATGATCCTGAAGCTTACCGGGTAAAGCTGTCCACTCCCCGGGAATGGCAAAACGCTGTCATGAATGTTGACCTGAGCCGGATAATCGCTGAAAGAAAAAGCAGGAGAAAGTATACACCCAAACCCCTGTCACTGGAAGAGCTTTCATTTCTTCTCTGGGCTACTCAGGGTATCCGCGAGGCTGGAGGCAGCTCCACAGCTTACAGAAATGTCCCGTCCGCGGGGGCAAGGCACAGTTTTGAGAGTTATCTTTTTGTCCGCAATGTTGTAAACCTGGAATCAGCCCTGTACCGATTTCTGCCGCTGGAAAATGAGTTGCTTCTTATAAAACCTGTCCCTGACATGGAACTTCAATTGTCAGACGCAGCCTTTGGTCAGAAATTTGTTGGTCTTGGATCTGTTACTTTTGTGTGGTCATGTATTCCCTATCGGATGGAATGGAGATACGGTCCTACCGCCTACAGGGTGATCCTCATGGACGTGGGGCATGTCTGTCAGAATCTTTATCTGAGCTGCCAGGCCATAGGGGCTGGAACATGCGCTGTTGCGGCTTATGATCAGGAAGCAATGGACGACCTTATAGGACTTGACGGGAAGGATGAATTCGCCATTTACCTGGCTCCGGTGGGAAAAATCAAGGATCTAGAGCTTTAAAGACTTGACTTTGTCCTGATGAGCATCGATTCAACAGCATTGATTATTCAACTCACTCTTTAAAAGCCTGAACTCATTTCCTGACTCTGAATTGAATGTCTGATTAATGCGCTGTTTAATGAGACGCAAATTACTGAAAAGGAATAAATTTCTTATAACCAGATCAACCCGGGTTTTATTTTCAAAAGAAGTTTTCAAGATAAGAACCAGGATCTTCTGAGTAAATAAAAAGACTTAATCTGCAATATGTCAACCAGTTCCCTGCCGAATATTATTATGACCCCGATGGGGAAAATTTATGCGTTTTGTGTTCGTCTTTATCTGAATTTCCTGGCAAGAAAATCCGTTAAACTCTCTGTCCCCTTGATTTCAGTGGGCAATATCTCCATGGGAGGCTCGGGCAAAACTCCGGTTTGTGAATACTTAGCCGGCTGTCTCGCTGACAGGAATAAAAGACCGGTCATACTGACCAGAGGATACAAGTCCAGAGTCAGAAGCTTTCCCCACCTGGTCAGCACCCATGATGACCCGAAAATCTGTGGCGACGAACCCCTTCTGCTTGCCAGATCCCTTGCTGACAAGGCTGATATTGTGGTTGACCCCAATCGCTGGCGCGGAGCCATGTGGGCAATGAAAAATTTAAATCCGGACTTCTTTATTCTTGATGATGGGTTTCAGCATGTTCAATTGAAAAGGGACAAAGATCTGGTTCTCCTTACGCCGAGTGATCTGGAAGAAGGCTGGGATAAGGCTTTTCCCTGCGGAAGCTGGAGGGAAGATGAACAGGGTCTGGAACGGGCGGATATATTTCTAATCAATCTGTGGGGAAGGGATATTAAGGAAATAAAATATCTGGTTTCCAAAAAAGCGTTATTGTTCCAACGTCTTGTTTTCTACCTGGATGTTCAGGTTGATGGACTTATAAATATTGAGTCAAAGGTTTATAGCAAAAGCATAGACAACAGACCCTATATTCTGGTAACCGGATTGGCCAATCCGCGAAAGATTGTCACTTCCATCAGCGATTTTTTGGGCTACGCCCCACACAGCCATTTACCCTTTCCAGACCACCACGATTTTGGGCAGCAATCGGTCAGGGCGATAATTGCACTGGCAAAAGAAGCTGGTGTCAAGGATGTGGTCTGCACATCAAAAGACGCTGTCAAACTTGAACCAATACCTGACCTTCATGTCTGGGAAACAAAAGCCACAGTCAGGATTATGGACAACATGGAACAGAGATTCCTGAAAAGGATTTTCAATAACCGTCCTGCTGCCAGGAACCATTTAACAGAAGAATAATAAAATGAGTAAATTAAAACAAAAGACAGTATTAAGATTTTTCAAAGCTATGAATAAACCTTTAAGCCTGCGAGAGATCAGTGACGGCCTCAACCTGAACAAGAAGGACAAAGGCATGCTCAGAGATTTATTGAAATCGCTGGCTGACAAGGGCCTCATCTTCAATACAAGAAAGACATGGTGTCTGGTGGATGAGTTGCCGGTGCAGAAGGCTGTGCTTGAAGTCCAGAGATCAGGAGTGGGTTTTGCCATCCCCTTTGATAAAAGGCGAAAAGATATCTTTATCCATCCAAGAAATTTCCAGGATGCCTGGCACGGCGACACCATCCTGGTGGCAACCCTGCCCGGGAAAAAAGGAAAAAGTCCTGAAGGAAGGGTGGTCAGAATTGTAGAAAGGGCTTCCAAACTTTTGCCCGTCAAGGTTATCAAGCCCATGGGGCCAGGCTTTTTTCTGACCAGACCGGCCAATCCAAGGTTGGATTTTTCTCTGGTGCTTGAAGCAGGGAAAGAGGATCTTGAAAGGAACACAATGGTTGTTGCCGAGCCCCTGGAACAGATGGAGACAAATCTCTGGTCGGGTCGGGTGGTCAGGGTTATAGGCCAGGAACACGATCTCAATGTTCAGGAGGAGATAGTCAAACTTAACCACAAAGTTCCCACTGTCTTTCCGGCAGGCGTACTCAAAGAGGCTGATAATCTTCCGGCAGAGCCGGGCAAAAAGGACTTCAAAGGCCGCAGGGATCTCAGAAACAAAACGTTTGTGACCATTGACGGAGGACAGGCCAAAGACTTTGACGACGCCATATTTGTTGAGCCGGAAGGCCAAGGGCTTGTTCTTTATGTGGCCATTGCTGATGTTTCCCACTATGTCCATCCAGGGTCAAAGCTGGATCAGGAAGCCATGGCCAGGGGCAATTCATACTATTTCCCCCTGTCGGTTGAACCTATGTTTCCTCAAGTCCTTTCCAATGGTCTATGCAGTCTCAATCCTGATGTTCCCAGACTGGTCATGACTGCCCAATTGCATTTTGATTCAAAAGGCAACATAAAAAAATCCAGTTTTTACCCTGGAGTCATAAAAAGCAAAAAAAGGCTTACCTACGCCCAGGTCAATGAAGCCCTTTACCTTGAACACCCGGAAGCTGCCCGGGAACTTGACCATGTTCTGCCCATGCTTAAAAAAGCTGATTCCCTGGCCCGGCAATTGCTCGAAATTCGCCGCAGGCGGGGCAGTATCGACTTTGATCTTCCAGAACCCGAGGTCCTTCTTAATATCCTGGACGGTGGCCTGGAAATAAAAGCCAGAACAAGGAATTTCGCCCACCAGATCATTGAGGAATTCATGCTCGCGGCCAATGAGGCAGTAGCCCGGTTTCTTCAGGAAAAAGAATCCATGTTTCTTTACCGGGTTCATCCCCCCGCGGATAAAGACAAACTGGATTCCCTGTTCAAGCTCTTGGCCAACACAGACCTGGGCTCGAAACTGCCTAAAGAACGGGACCCAAGAAGTCTGCAGAAACTCATCGATCTTTCCAGGGAATATGATCTGGAGTTCCTGGTCAGCCGTCTTGTTCTCAGATCCATGATGCAGGCCAGGTATTCACCCGACAATGAGGGACATTTTGGTCTGGCCTCTGATTCATACTGTCACTTCACCTCGCCCATAAGGCGTTACGCCGATCTTGTTGTGCACAGGGCTTTGAAGATGGCTCTGGGTGATGGGATTCAGATTAAAACCAGACGCAAAAGCATGAAAAATATTGCTGAATCCCTGAGTTCTCTGGAAAGAGTGGCTATGCAGGCTGAACGCGAAATCATGAAAAGGGCCACAATAATATTCCTCAGAGAAAAGATCGGACAATCCTATGCGGGAGTAGTATCATCCCTGGCTGATTTTGGATTCTGGGTGGAACTGGAAGATGTCCTGGCCGAGGGAATGGTCAGGCTGTCCAACATCCATGATGATTACTACCTGTTCCGGCCGGAAAAGCAGGACTTGATTGGAAAGAGGACTGGAAACAGATTTTATCTTGGGCAGAAGATCCAGGTAAAGATAAATGATGTGAACCTGGACAGGCTTGAGGTGGACTTTACTCTGAATTAGGCAGCGGGCCTACATCTTATTCCAGTTATCCATCCTTCCGGATATGAAGTTTATGATCTGCTGGTGTTCCTTTTTGCCATTGCCCTCAATCATCATGGGTTTGCCAAAGGAAAAATGAATCAGGCGCTCTGGCCTTATCCTCCCGAAATCCTTGACAGGCCATCCAGCCCCCCAGGCATCGGTTTTGAGGGCCAGGGGAATCAAAGGCACTTGTGCCTTCCTGGCCAGTTTAACCCCGATAGAATTAAATTGTTCAGGATCAAACACAGGAGTACGGACTGACTGGGGGAATACCACAATGGATACCCCGCTGGAGAGCTTTTCCTCTCCCTGTTCCATTACGGCTTTAAAGTCGTCTCTGGGTTTTTTTCTGGAAACCACAATTGGATTTCTGGAGATCATGATGTGTTTAAAAATCGGATACCGAATCAGGCTGTCCTTGATTACAAAAGTAACCGGACGGTGAGGCCTGATAATGGCGCCAAGGGCAAAAGTTTCCATGGTGCTCATGTGATTGCCCACAAAAACACATGGATCTCCAAGGTCAATGAAATTTTTTTTGCCGTCCACAAAAAAACGGCAGCCTACTGTTTCCAGATAGCGGATTATCTTCAGACTGTTTTCAATCCATTCTTTCTGGAAAAATTTTTTCTTTTTAGCCATGCGCGAAGCGCCAAAAACCGAACCAAGCATCCGAAAATAAAAATAAAGACTCGGGACCGCATGAAAAATATTCGAAGCCCTGGCAGGATTTGTTACATACGAGTCGTCAGAACTGGTTATGCTTGAAGTCATTGTTTCTCCATTTTACCAGGCAGTCAGCACTATTTTATTGGGACATCATCTTTTTTTCTGCAAAACATCTTCCCGGCCAATAAAACAGATTTGATCCTGTGGCTTAAGGGCTGAAGCAACAGGCTGTTCTGTGAAGCCATTGATCGGACCCAGATAGCTTCTGTCCCTTTCAGTAACAGGAGGGCTTTGCATATAAACAGTCATCAGCTGGGCCAGGCACTCCAGCGAGCCAAGATGAGTCCGTTCATAGCCATGAGAGGCATCAACCCCAAAGCAGGTCAGGGCTGTGCGTAAATCATTGCCTGCTTCAATGGCAGAGGCCGCGTCACAGCGATAATACCTGAAAACATCCCTTTGATGCAGTATTTTGTGTCTCTGACACAGCTCAATGAGCAGATGGGTCAGATGATAGTCAAAAGGTCCGCTGGTGTCCTTGATGCAAACAGTCACCCCTTTTTCAAACCTGTTTCGCCCTTCAATGAGGGGGGCGTTATCAATGCTGACCATCTCGGCCACATCACCATGCAGTATTCCTGAAGCACCGGATCCAACCTCTTCAGAAATGGTGAACAGAAGATGACAGTCTATGGGCAGCTTTAAACCGGTTTCAACCACAGCGTGGGCCGCGGCCATGACAACCGCCACCCCGGCTTTGTTATCCAGATGTCTGGCGTTTAGGTATCCTAAAGGGCTGATCTCCAGGGGAGAATCAACCGCCACCCAATCGCCAACGTTAAAACCAAGCTCCACCAGGTCCTCAGTATTTTTCGCATCCTCATCTACTCTTATTTCAAGCTGATCCCAGGAAACTGGCTGGGTATCTATTTCAGTGTCATAGGCATGACCCGAGGCCTTAAGGGGGAGAATAGTCCCGCGCCTGGAACCGAAGTCAGTAAATATGCTTACCCTGGCGCCCTCTGCAAAGCGGCTGGACCATGTGCCAATGGATGTAATACTCAGTCTGCCGTTGGACTTGAGCTTGGTTACCATTGCTCCCAATGTATCAAGATGGGCCACTATGGCCCGGTCAGGGGATGATTTCTCTCCCTTGATATCCGCTCTGATGGCACCCCTTCTGGTCAGCTCATAGGATATGCCGAGTTTTTCCAGTTCATTGCACGTAAAGTGCACAATTTTATCAGTATATCCAGTTGGGCTGGGAATATTTAGCAGCTTGCCCAGAATGCGTTTGAGATAATGCATGTCTATAGATAATTTCTTTTCCATGTCGTTGTTTCCATATTATTTTTTATGATTCGATCTTTAATCATAGCGCATAATTGATTAGAGTTCTTGATTGGCATTTATCAAGAACCAAAACTGATGCGATTTTTATCAGGCATTGCGAGAAAAACGCAGTAATATCAAGGCTTTATGGCAAGATTGCCACGCCCGGAACCTGCTTGCGCTGATCATGACTTCCTTCTTCCGCCTTCCATGAGGGCATGAAAAAACTTCTGAACATACTTTCCAGATATGACGTCATTGAGATCAAAGACCAGGTCATCCTTGAGAAAATCCCCGGTAAAGGCCAAAAAAAGGCTTTCAGATAATATTTGAATATCCTGCAAAAGCTTTTCTCTGTCTTTTTGGGCAAGCTTTTTATGGTCGTAAAGTCTGCATGCCAGAGGCCGCTGAACATAAAATGAGCATTTGCCATTTACATTCAAAGGACAGACAGTACTTTCTTTCTGAGCTTCCCCTCCCTCATTGGAGGCGGACCTTTTTGCCAGAACTTCCACCGCTGAAGTGATGAGTTCCCGTCTTCTTTCCCCGGAAAGCATGGTGTTCATTTTGTGGGAAATGTAAACCGCCTCAACAAAGCTGACTTTTACCTTTTCCCGGCAGCAGAACATGTGCTCCCGTCCGCAAAGCCTTCCAGCGGCGGATATTTCCAGTTCAATACGGTTAAGAATGGTTTCAAGGTCATCAAAGAAAGGATTCAAATCAACGATATTCTTGTGCTCAAGGCTTGGCTCTCGGGTTGTGAGGGCGCACTGGGCCCGGCCATACTTTCTGAGAAGCTGCCACTGGCAATAGCTTGATGGCCTGGAACGCATTTTTTTCAGTTTTTTCTGGATCAGTTTGGCGCTTAAACCTTTTCGCAGGAGATAGGCGGAAACAATAGTCCCGGTCCGACCTATCCCATGCCTGCAGTGGACCAGGACCTTTTTGCCCAGATATATGGCTTCATCCATCCATTCCAGAGCCTCATCCATGGTTTCGAGCTCCGGAGTCTCTTCATCATCAATGGGAAGGTAGTAAACGTCGAATCCCGCTTTTTTTTCGATCTGGGGCAGATCGGGAAATTCAGCGCAAAGGTTGATAATGGAATCAATCCCGGCTCTCTTGATGCGATCCAGCTGATCATAAGACATGGGAGCCGGCCCTACCGCGAGATTGGGACTTACCCAGCTGAGATAGTCCCCGGCCCTGGCTTTTTTAGTTGCCCAGAATTTCATGTGCTTCTCCTGGATACTCCTGAACAGGACGCATGCCTATTTCATGTTTCATGATTATGTCCTTTGCTGCTATGAAAGCCTGGTGCTGCTGTGATAAAACACTCTTGCTCCTGTTTTGTCAAATTTTCCCCAGTATGGTAAATGCTGCCATGAAGATAATATGGACAGTGCACCTTCTTCACCAATATAACCTTTGAACACTTAAGACTGGTGCGGAAGGACAAAAAACCTTGTTAATCCTTAAAATCCTGGCTAATATTTTAAATCTTCAAATCTTGAGCATAAAAGTTTGGAGAATTGGTAGATTATAAAAAAAATACCCAAGGAGGTAAGTCATGGAAAAAGTACTCTTTAAAAGCGAAGAAAAAAAACAGACTTCTGAAGTTGCATCAATATTGAGAACTGTCGCGGACAAGATTGAATCCGGACAGATATCCCTTTCCCACGGCAAGGATGAAGTGCGTCTGAACATTCCCAAAACCATTACTCTGGAATTCAAGGTTGAGGAAGAGACAAAACCTGGAAAGGATACCCTGAAAAAGTCCTTTGAAATCGAACTGGAATGGTATGAGGGCGAGAATGGAGAAAGTCTGCCAGGAGAAGTCAGCATTGGCTGATTCGCGAAATCCCTGCTTGCCATCAGGCTTGACATTAGGTTAAAGATTATTTTGGATTCCCTGCCTGATAATTATTCAGGCAGGGGAATTCGCAGTTTTCAACGAGTTATAAATATAAGTTAGGTCAACATTATTCTGAATCAGGAACCATGACTTTTTTAAAAGCTCTCATCATCCATCCTGAAAGAGAGGTCACCACAAAGCTGAGGGACTACCTATCCCAAGAACACCGGGTAAAAGTCCTGGGCGAGGCCATGACTTCTTTTGAAGCTCTGGAGCTGTTGGAAAACATTTCCTATGATGTTTTTTTCCTGGGCATTAATCTGCCCAATGGAGTGGATGGCATTGAACTAACCCAGATCCTGAACCAGAGAAAGCAAAGGCCCAATATAGTCTTTCTTGCTGATAACGAACTTATGGCCTTCAAGGCCTTTGAGGTTGGAGCCGCAGATTATCTTGTCTGGCCCTTTTCCAGGTCCAGAGTCCAGAAAACGGTTGAAAGGCTGCACAGATATACGGTCCAGGCCAGAATAGTAGACAGGGACAGGCCTGACAATTCCATGTACCAGCAGGACCTTAAAGAAGAAACAGTCAAGCTGAACCTCAATGAAACCGACGAAGACTCATTCCTAAGAGCCCTCAGGCAGGCCTGGAATATGAACAGACAGCCTCGCCTGGAGATTGAAAAGCTGGCCATTAATATGGACGGCAAAATGATCCTGGTCCCCTACAATCAGATCGTTTTTATTGAGGCTTATGAGGATTACAGTTTTGTGCACACTTCCCAGGAAAAGTTTCTGACTTCCTACCGCCTGAAAAATCTCGAAGAAAGGCTCAACAAACACGGCTTTTTCCGGGTGCATCGCAAGTACCTGGTCAACCTGGAAATGGTCAATGAAATAGCCTCCCTTCCAGGAAGCAACTTCATGCTCAGGACTGTGGGCCGCAAAAAAATCGAGCTCCCCATCAGCAGAAGAAGAATTAGTGAACTAAAGCATATACTGGGGCTGTAAAGGGATGTATAAATCACGCTCCTTGGCCATTAAAGGCACTTCAGTGACTTCCCCGGTTCTGCCCTCTGATAACGTCACCGTTTAACTAGACTTAATTGCCTTTAGCCGATTAAATTCCTGATTTTGTTTCAATCTGTTATATGAATGATTCTGTTTTCAGCGAATTCTTATTTTCAGATATACTTATTGTTCAACAGGATTAAAAGATAAAGATCTTGGCATTTGTTTGTTGAGACAAAGGAGGATTTTTTTATGGAAGACAAAGGAGCCCTTGATGCGTTGCTGCAGGAGGAAAGAGTATTTCGCCCTCTTCCTCAGATGGTAATTGAGGCCAACATCAATCCTCAGGAGTATTCCGAGGTAATGAAACAAACCAAGGAAGACTACCTTGATTACTGGGAAGAAGCGGCTAAAGAACTTGACTGGTTTAAAAAATGGGACAAGGTCCTGGATGATTCAGACGCGCCTTTTTACAAATGGTTCACTGGCGCCAAATGCAATATTGTCTACAACGCGCTGGACAGACACATTGAAACCGCCAACAAGAACAAGCTGGCCCTGATATGGGAAGGTGAGCCCGGCGATTCCAAAAAGATGACCTATTACGAACTTTACCGGGCAGTGAACAAATTTGCCAATGCCCTCAGATCTCTGGGTATCAAAAAAGGTGACCGTGTGGTCATTTACATGCCCCCATTGCCGGAAACAATGATCGCACTGCTGGCCGTGGCCAAAGTTGGTGCAGTGCACAGCATGGTTTTTGCCGGCTTTTCAGCCAAAGCCATCCGGGACCGCATTGAAGATGCCGAGGCCAAGCTGATTATCACCGCGGACGGTTTCTACCGCAACGGCAGGGCCATTAACGTCAAGAACCTCATTGACGAAGCCCTGGTAGGTGGTTGTGAGAGTGTGGAAACTGTAGTGGTGGTACACAGAGCCAACCTGGAAGTAGAAATGATGGAAACGCGCGACATATGGTATGAAGACCTGGTCCGGCGCGAAAGTCCAATATCCGAAACCGAGGTCATGGATTCCGAGGATATGCTCTTTTTGCTTTACAGTTCAGGCACCACTGGCAAGCCCAAGGGTATTGTCCACACACACGGCGGATACATGGTGGGAGTTCATCGCACCCTGAACTGGGTCTTTGACATAAAACCCACGGATATATTCTGGTGTACAGCCGACGTTGGCTGGATTACCGGTCACAGTTACGTGGTCTACGGCCCCCTCATGGCCGGAACAACTACTATAATGTTTGAAGGTCACCCCCTATATCCCCAGGCTGACCGGTTGTGGCATATTGTGGCCAGATACGGAGTAACAATTTTTTATACCGCTCCAACTCTTATCAGAATGCTGATGCGTTTTGGCGGGCAGTATCCCAAGCAGCACGATCTGTCCACTCTGAGGCTTCTGGGCTCGGTGGGCGAACCCATAAACCCTGAGGCCTGGATATGGTATTATAAGCATATAGGCCGTTCTGAACTTCCCATCATGGACACCTGGTGGCAGACGGAAACCGGCTCCTTTATGCTCAGCCCCCTGCCCATCTCCCTGCTTAAGCCGGGCTCGGTATGCAAACCCCTGCCAGGAATTGAGGCTGATGTTGTGGACAATGAAGGCAAGCCGGTTCCACCTGGACAGGGAGGACAACTGGTCATTAAAAAACCCTGGCCTTCCATGCTCAGAACCCTTTTCAAAGACCCGGAAAGATATAAAGAAACCTACTGGAACAAAATCCCCGGCGTATATCTGGCCGGAGACGTTGCCCGCAAGGACAAGGACGGATACTTTTGGATTCAGGGACGCTCAGACGACGTCATCAGCATTGCTGGTCACCGCCTGGGCTCGGCTGAGGTGGAAAGCGCTCTTGTTTCCCATAAGGCCGTTGCTGAGGCCGCGGTTATCGGAGTACCCGACAAGATCAAGGGTGAGGTGGCCAAGGCCTTTGTCTCCCTTAAGGCTGACATCCAGGTAGATAATCCCGACGAGCTCATTAAAGACCTCAAGACCCACGTTCGCAAGGAGCTTGGACCTGTGGCTGTAATCAAGAGCATCGAGTTCAAGGATAAACTGCCCAAGACCAGAAGCGGCAAAATCATGCGCAGGGTCCTCAAGGCCCAGGAACTGGGTCAGGAAGTTGGAGACACCTCAACTCTGGACGATTAATCATTAATAAGAATCTGGATTGGATAATAAGGCAAGGGCCGGTGGAGTTTCAGGCTCCAGCGGCCCTTGATTTATCTGAAGGTCTTGTGACAGAATTTTTGAGCGTCATCCAGAGAGTCTGCAAGCTGGACAACGGTTCTAAAGTCGCTTTTTTTGGCTGCCTGATAGATTTGTGTTGCCAGGTGGGCAAAATCCTCTGCTTCGCCGATCCACTCATCATCGGCCAGCATGGGCATAAGGCGGGCAAGCCTGGTAAACTCCTGCAGGGTATCTAGTTCAGGCAACATGTTGGCATCAATGCTCTGGGTGATGTCCGTGTATACTTTTTCAAGCTCAACTTTGTATGTCCTGAAATCCATATCTCACACCATCAGCTCAATCAATCCCGGCTTATTAGGCCTTATCAGGCGCTGTTTCTGCAGGATCGGTATGGATAGGACCGCCCATGGCGCTTCTCAGCACACTGAACATATCAATGGGTATGGGAATTACTGTTGAATTGCTGGCCTGAGCGGTCATCTGGAGCATGGTCTGCAGGTATCTGAGCTGCAGGGCTGCGGGATAGTCGGATATAATTTTGGCTGCATCAGCCAGTTTGGCAGCAGCCTGAAATTCACCCTCAGCAGCAATTACTTTGGCTCTTCTCTCCCTTTCAGCTTCAGCCTGCCTGGCCATGGCCCTTTGCATCTCCTGAGGCAGATCAATGTATTTGATCTCCACAGAAGTTACTTTAACACCCCAGGCGTCTGTCTGTTCATCAATTATTGTTTGAATTTTGGAATTAAGCTTATCGCGCTGAGACAGTATTTCGTCCAGTTCAGCGGCTCCACAGACACTTCTTAGGGTTGTCTGGGAAAGCTGTGAAGTGGCATAGTGAAAGTCCTCCACTTCCAGAATAGAACTCTTGGGAGCAACAATCCGGTAGTAGACTACCGCGCTGACTTTGATGCTCACGTTGTCCTGAGTAATAACTTCCTGGTGAGGTACGTCAAGGGTTACAATTCTAAGCTGGGTGCGCACCATTTTATCGAGTATGGGGATGAGTATGATAAGACCAGGGCCCTTGACGCTTAAAAATCTTCCCAGCCGAAACACAACCGCCCGTTCATACTCATTTAGGATCCTGATAGCATTCATAAGAAACAAGACTACCAGAATGATAATTGGCAAGGCGTAAGTTAACATGAAATCCTCCTGAAAAATTATTTTAAAATCTGTTGAAAAAGTACT
>PXDF01000152.1 GCA_003566455.1 Desulfonatronovibrio sp. | reverse complement strand
TTTAAGAAATTCGTTTTTGTCCAGAGCCCCGCACAAACAACGCCCGTAATCCAGCAGAGCTTTCTGTTCATCTATGAAAAAACCCGGGCCCATTTTCCGGTAATGCTCGTCAATATAATATTTGAGAAGGTTAAGTGCCCTGCGCAGGGGCTTTCGCCACATCTGATTCCAACCGGGATGCCCCCCGTCCCTGCATCCGCAGTCTTCTCTCCATCTTTCAATGCCGTGAATACAGCTCCAGGACGACTTTTCCTTGACGCGGACCAGGTATTGGGGAGGATTATCAGCCAGATATGAAGCGTAGTTGGTGAGCTTCATGGGACTGTTGGAGCTCAGGGCCTGCTCCAGCACATAAGCCAGGGCCATTTCACCGAATTTAAAGTGGTGACCATAGGATTCACCATCCGTGGCCAGGCTCAGAAGCCGGCAATCCTTCCTGGTCAGGAGTCTGTTCCAGAACTCCCGGCCGTCACTGAGAAGACGTTCAAAGGCGACTGCCTGGGACAGGGGGCCGTCGTAGAAAAAAACATTAATGTCTTTTCCAGAAGGCAGCCTGACCAGATAAGGCTTATCACAATCAAGGGTTTGTTCACTGACTTCCTTCCAGTTTTTATCATTGAGACCGCGGACTGCTTCTGCCTGGCGCGGGGCCAGCACCGTAAATTTTATTTCAGCTCTGGCCAGGGCTTCAAGGGTATCAGTACATGCCGCCGTCTCTGCCAGCCACATGCCTTCAGGCCTGCGCCCGTATCTGTGCTCAAAATCAAGAATAGACCAGTGAATTTCAATATCCCGGTCATCATCCGTGGACAAGGGCATTATAATATGGTGATAAACCTGGGCCATGGCATTGCCCTTTCCGAAATGAACCGCGCTTTTGCGGTCCCCTTCCAGGATTCGCTCATATGTCTCCGGGCTGTTTTGTTCCATCCAGTTCAGGATGGTCGGTCCAAAGTTGAAGCTGATATACTCATAGCAATTGATAATATTGAATATATAACCGTTGGAATCCATTCTTCTGGCAAAGGCCAGAGGAGCATAACACTCTCTGTGGATTCTTTCGTTCCAGTTGATAAAAGGGGCCGCGCTGGCCTCGGGCAGCAACGCGTCCAGCCAGGGGTCAGAACGGGGAGGCTGGTAAAAATGACCATGAATACAAAGCTTTGATGACATTTTTATTTTCCATATGTTGGACTGTTTGATTTATTGGGTCTCAAAAATATTGCCAAACATGCTCAGAAAAGGCAAAATCAGGTTTTATTCGTCAAAAAGGAGGATGATCCCTTGGGAGTACTCAGTTCAAGCCTCAGTCTGTCCAGATACAGAATAGTCAATAACATACCCCACGTGTTCTGGTCTGAAATTCCGGAACGTCTCAAAAATCATCAATTCAGGGATATTGATCAAAGCGCCGAGGAAAGGAGTTTCGGCTGGACTTCCTTTGATGACATGCTGGACACCGACTGGTCTTCAGCCACCCCTCACAAGGCTCATTACATGGCCTTTGCCCTGCGGCTTGACACAAGGCGCATACCACCGGCGGTCATGAAAAAGCATTTTCGCCTGGCCCTTGACCAGGCCGGAAAAGAACTCCAGGAAAAAGGGCAAAAATTCATCTCCAGGGATCAGAAAAATGAAATCAGGGAAAACGTCCGCTTAAGGCTCTTTGCCAAAATACTGCCCATTCCGGCCATATTTGACGTGGTCTGGGATACCTCAAAAAATGTAATTTATCTGGGCTCAACCAGTTCCAAGGCAAAAGAGCTTTTCCAGGACCATTTCACCAATACTTTTGAGCTTCACCTTGAACCTGTGACTCCTTATTTCATGGCAGTGGAAAATTTGGACAAGGATCAGATAAGGCAGCTTGATGAGATGGAGGCCACGATTTTCATCTAACAGGCTGTTGAAAATCTTCCAATTGCTGCGTCGCTACGAAAAAGTTCAAACTCTTACGTATGTCTAAATACGCTGCGACCTTGAACTTTTTTTGCTCCTTGCACTTGGAATTTTTGAACAGCCTGCCTGATAAGGACTTTTTCACGCTGCTAAGGGCAACTGAAAAAAGGCCGGGTTTTTAAAATCCCGGCCCTTGATATTCTCAGTCAGTCACTCTTTGGGTTTAATACCTGTAATACTCGGGCTTGAATGGACCCTCAACGGGAACTCCCAGGTACTCGGCCTGCCCGGGCGTGAGCTTTTCCAGCTTGACACCCAGCCTGCCCAAATGCAGCCTGGCCACCTCTTCATCCAGCTTTTTGGACAAAACCCTCACCCTGGGATCATAATCATTTCTGGCCAGATCCATTTGAGCCAGAACCTGGTTGGTAAAACTGTTGCTCATGACAAAACTGGGATGGCCTGTGGCGCAGCCGAGATTGACCAGTCTTCCCTCAGCCAGGACAATGATTGACCGGCCGGACTTTAATGTCCATTTATCAACCTGAGGCTTTATAACAAGTCTTTTGCAGTCAGGATTGTTTTCCAGGTAGGACATTTCAATCTCGGAATCAAAATGGCCGATATTGCAGATGATGGCCTCATCCTTCATTTTTTCCATGTGCTCGCCCCTGATCACATCACAGCAGCCTGTGGCAGTGACAAATATATCCCCGACTCTGGCGGCTTCGTCCATGGTGGTCACCTGGTAACCCTCCATGGCCGCCTGCAGCGCGCAGATAGGATCGATTTCGGTGACTATGACCCTGGCGCCGAAACCGCGCATGGACTGGGCGCATCCCTTGCCCACGTCACCATATCCGCAGACAACCAGCACCTTGCCGGCAACCATGACGTCAGTGGCCCTTTTAATCCCGTCAGCCAGGGACTCCCGGCAGCCATAAAGATTATCAAACTTGGACTTGGTCACCGAGTCATTGACGTTGATGGCCGGAAAAAGCAGTTCCCCCTTTTTTTCCATCTGATAAAGCCTATGCACGCCAGTGGTTGTCTCTTCAGAGACCCCCCTTATCTTTTGAGCCATCCTGGTCCATTTTCCGGAGTCATTCTTCAGACCGTGTCTCAGGCGCTCCATAATTATTTCAAATTCTTTATTCTCAAATTTCTTATCCAGAATGGAAGGGTCTTTTTCCGCATTTACTCCCTGGTGAACCATCAGGGTGGCATCCCCTCCGTCATCCACAATAAGGTCCGGGCCTGTCCCGTCGGGCCAGGTCAGGGCCTGTTCAGTGCACCACCAGTATTCTTCCAGTGTTTCTCCCTTCCAGGCGAACACCCTGGCCAGCCCGGCCTTGACCACGGCTGCCGCGGAGTGGTCCTGGGTTGAAAATATATTGCATGAAGCCCAGCGCAGATCAGCTCCAAGCTTATGCAGGGTCTGAATAAGCATGGCCGTCTGAATGGTCATGTGCAGGCTGCCCATGATTTTCATTCCCTTTAGAGGCTTTTCCTTTTTATATTCTTCCTGAAGGGCCATAAGCCCGGGCATTTCGTTTTCAGAGAGCTGCATTTCCATCAGGCCCCAGTCAGCCAGGGAAAGATCAGCAATCTTGTAGTCCAGTTTAGGCTCCAGCTCTAGAAACATATTATCCTCCTGTTGTTATCAGGCCAGACCGCGGCCCGAAAAAACAATTATTATAAGTATCGAACAAGGGATCTTTCTTATCCATCTTTAGGTTCAGTGTAAACCTTTTCCAGGCTCTCCCATAATAAAAGCCAGGAAATAATACCAAAGAGCCAATTTTTAGGGCTTTTCCTTGGCTTGTCCGGGATGGACCGGGTTAAGAAACTTTAATCAAAGGAAATAGCTGTTCCAGCGCCGCACGCAAGAAATCTCTGCTTGAACCTGTCCCTGATAAGAGAAGCAGCCTTGTATCCGGTGCAATGGCAGGGCGCGATTATATCCGGAGAGAATTTTTCCAGTTCATTCATGGTTTCTTTCAGGCGGGCTGTATCAGAATGTAGCAGGTGAAAACCCCCTATTAAGGCTCTGATTTTTTCTTTTTCAGTAATATTTTGAATATGTTTCAGAGTGTTTATGATGCCGGAATGAGCGCAGCCAACACAGACCACCAGCCCTTTGGATGTATCAATCCACAGGGCCTGATCATCAGGCAGATAATCCTTGGATGTTCCGTGCGAGTCTGTATAAAAAAAGCCCCCCACGTCCTCATAATCATTTTTTCTGGGAATTGGCCCGGTCAGGCCCACTTTGGCCGTGATTAGTTCAGGGCCTTTGACCCAGCGGATTCTCCTGTCAGGAAGCTCTGCCAGAAATTTGATGATATCTTCGGGCAGGCCTATGGCCCGGCTTTGGCCGTTACTGCTCAAGCTGTATCTGGAAATTACAGAGGCAGGGTGAAGGTGGATTATCGCGGAACCAGCCTGGTGCATGACCTGGACAATACCGCCTCCATGGTCATAATGTCCGTGACTCAGGACCAGATGGTCTGTTTTATCAAGAGCCACACCCAGCTTTAAAGCATTGCCGGCCAGGGAACGACCCTGTCCTGTGTCAAAAAGGATACTGCTGCCAAAAGCCTCGATCCAGGCGGAAAATCCGTGTTCAGCATCAAGGTCGTTTCCAGCTTTGTTGTCAGCTAATATTGTAATTTTTAACAAATTGCCCATTAACGCGCTTGTGATGGCTTTTGAACTGAAAGACAAAAGACTTCAGGCAGATTTTAATAGCTGTTCCCTGTTGCCAGTTTCAGGTTCCTGAGAAAATTATCCGCGTTCATGAAGCCGACAATTCTGGCTTCCCAGACTTCCTGACCATTCTCATCAATAAATATTATTGTGGGTACTCCGGCCACTTCAAATTTCTCCCTGATTTTCTGAGATTCAGGAGAATCGAAATGGGTCATATCCACTTTCAGCCGGATCATGGGTTTTGTTGCCTCAATTACTCTGGAATCAGTAAATGTATTGCGTTCAAGCTCCAGGCATGGAATACACCAGTCAGCGTAGAAATCAATGATTGCCGGGATACTGTTTTCACGGGCGTACTCAAGTCTTTGATCAGAATATTGTTCCCACTCAATTGATTCTTTCTGCATGTTCAGCAGAACCATCACGCCCGCGATAATAATGACCAGCCCCGCAACAGCCTTAATGATTTTGAAGACAGACCTGTCCCTGCCGGTACCCTCCAAAAAGCCAAGGTAAATACCTCCGGCCAGCAGGGTAAGAACGATGACGTGCAACACAAAGGCCGGGTAAAAGGCCAGAGCGAGATAGAAAAAACCCAGGCCAGCAAGCACAACTCCGAATACTTTTTTGACCCAGACCATCCAGTCCCCAGATCTGGGCAGCTTTTGAACCAGACCGGTAAATGTTCCCAGTATCAGGTAAGGAAAGCCAAGACCAAGGGCCAGAATAAAGAATACCCAGAAACCCAGTACCGGGTCTCCCCGGGTGCCCACAAAGGTGATCAGGGCGATAATGGGCGGCCCGATGCAGGGAGCGGCAAACACACCCACCACCATACCGGAAATATAAGTGCCCAGAAATCCGCTTAAGCTTCCAGCTCCCAGCCTGCTGGTCAGCCAGTATGGCATCTGTAAATTGTATACACCAAACATGCTCAGGGCCAGGAGGAGCATTAATACCCCGATAACTGCCAGGACAATTGGACTTTGCAGCCAGAACCCGAACAATCGTCCGCTGAAGGCGGCCATCACTCCCAAAAGTGAGTACATGGTGGCTATGCCCAGAACATAAGTCACCGCCCTGGCAAAAACAGCCCAAGCACGGGTATCTGTCTGCGCGCCGAATACCGATACGGTAACCGACAGCATTGGATAAACGCAGGGTGTTAGATTAAGAGCCAGACCGATTAAGAAAATTGCAGCAAATGCCCACAATCCTCTGCCTGCGTCAAACAGGGCTGAAAATTCATGGACGGATCTTGCACTGACTGCCGCGTCCATTCCTTGGCGCGAACCGGCTTCATAAGACGCAAAAATGTCCTTGTTGATCAGTACTGGCTCGGAACCGGCCGAAATCACCTCCAATGGGACCTCAACTCTAATGAAGGATGGGGCCAGACAGGTATTATCGTCGCAGGCCTGGACGCTCAGACTGCCAATAAGCGTGTATTCTCCCGGTTCCAGGCTGGAAGAGGCCCGCAGGGTCATGAAGATGTACTCAGTACCCTCGTATACCAGAAGGACTTCTCCCCCGGCAAAAGAGAACTCATACTCTCTGGGTTCAGGATAGACAGTATCAGCCAGAAAAAAAAGATTCTGAAATTGAAGTCTGAGCTCTGTTCCAATGAGATAATCCTGAATAGGCTGATGGGAGTTGATATGCCAGCCGTCTTTTATATCCAGGATCAGGACCAGCCTGAAATCTTCTCCGGCCACAACCCTTTCCACGGAAAGTTTGTGATCTACTTCAACCGTTTCCGCGCTGCCCCTGGGCTGAGCAATGACCGCGAAAGAGCACAGGATAACAGCCGTGAACAGTAGTGCCTGGAGTGTTTTCATTTGAAGGGCATGCCCGGCCTCTGAAGAATTTGAACCAGCCATTGGCAGGGGCAGAGGTTGGAGGAAATATTTAGAGGAACAACCACTCCTTTAACTCCGGCATGCTGTGAGTCATTCAGTGCTCGGCATGCCGGAGAATCGGGCCGGCATTAAAGAAACCGGTCCAGGAGGAGGGTATTTATTGTTTGGTGCCTGGAAGGCAAGACTTCCAGGCACCGGTTAGTGTTATGACCTTTTTGTGGGTCTGAACAGTTTGGCAAAAGCCTCTTTGCGGTTAAAAAGCCTTGGCCCCACAGTAGCAACAGCTCTGCCATAATACTTGCTGGGCTGATCCTGGAAAAGATATATAACCCGAACAGAGTTGGGGTCGCCAAGCGTGGCGTTGGGATATATCTTTTTGACTTCTGCAAGCCTTTCCTGGGCCATGGCCTTCATGTCGTCCAGGTCTCCAAAGTTCATGGACCCGGTGGGACAGCTGAGCACGCAGGCCGGGAGCTTGCCGTTGAT
>PXDF01000168.1 GCA_003566455.1 Desulfonatronovibrio sp. | reverse complement strand
CTTCTCTCTTGATGCTATATTCTGTCTTTCTGCTTCCATACGAGTCTGAGCAACTTGTCCTTGTGTTCCAGCAGCTATACCTAAAGCTGCTGCATGAGAAGCTCTCTGATGTCCTGCTTGAGTATTTCCAGCTTGAGCAGACATAGCTCTATGAGCTCCCATAGCTTGTGTACCTTGTCTTTTTATTTCAGTTATAATATCTTGTGGATTATAATGTTCAGGTGCTACTTGTCTTGCAGAATGTCTTCCTCTTTCATCTCTGTCGATGAGGCCTTCAACCGGATCAGGCTTTTCATCATGCAGACCGCTCAGTTCAAGAGCCATGGAGTTAGCAACCGCAAGGTGCAGGTCACATCTCCAGATGAGTACGGGCAGGAGGGGACAAACTCTGTCCAGATCGCTTCGCAGTGGGATCCTGTTTTCAGGCCATTCGGATTCATTGAAACCCTGCCCCTGAATCCAGGGGATTTCTTTTTTCTGGGAGATATTGTTCATTTTATGCCGGATCATTTCCAGACAATGTTTGAAAGATCTGGCCTGATCAAGAGCCATATATGTCTGTCCAATTGACCATTGATAGTAGTGGAAATGAGAGTCCCAGAAGCCCGGGAGCAGAAGTCTTCCTCCCAGATCCAGGCGTCTGGTTCTGGAGTTGCCTGAAATTCTTTGTTTGGGATCATTGCTGACAGCAACCACTCTTCGTCCGGCAACAGCTATGGAGCAGGCATTGGGCATATCTGGGTCCATAGTGAAAGCCCGGACGTTTTCCAGAATAAGGTCAGGCTTGCGCATATTATTTTTTCCAGTGTTCAAGATAATAAAAATCCTTGGGGAAAGGGATCGTGCTTATCCAGAACAAAATTGTGAATACCGGTAATATGAGCCCTGCCCGAAATTTCCACCAGAACAGCCGGATATTTTCCCACTGCAGTTTTCTGAGTGATTCTGGCTGAAAATTCTGTATCCAGGGGGCCTTTATTGGCGTAAAAGGTTTGAGTCTCAACCAGCCCTTTGCTGTGCAGGAGAGCCATTTTTGCGGCAGTGCCTGTGCCGCATGGAGAACGGTCCATATGAGATTCACCATAAATGACAATGCTTTGGCCATGGCCTTTTGAAGTATGTCTGTAAAATTCAGTCACATCAATGCTTGAAACTTCAGGCCTGTGGGGATGGCAGACATTTAAGACCTGGCAGGCTTTTCTGGTAATGTCCATGCCCAGATCAATCAATTGACGGTGAGTTAAGGGCTCGCTGTTAAAACATGGCTGATCTAAGTCCACCATGGCGAAAAACCCTCCGGCGCAGACCAGGTCTATCCTTATTGTTCCAATTGGCAACACATTGAGAATTATATCTTTGGCAAAGACAAAGCAGGGAACTGAGGTGAAGGAGACTGATGTAACCCGGTTTTTTTCGATTCTGGCCTGGGTGGACATGGTTCCAGACGGGGTGTCGACGATCACGTTTAATAAACCGTCTTTACCAGGTCTGGCGTGTATAAGACCTGTTTCCAGAAGAGTGGTTACTGCTCCAATGGTGGCGTGCCCGCATAAGTAAGGGTATCTGCAGGCGTCCATGTAAATGAGGCCGAAGGAAGCACCCGGAGTGACCGGTTCTGTCATGACGGCAACAACTACATCCCTGTTGCCTCTGGGTTCTCTGGTCAGCAATAGTCTCTGGCTGTCCAGATTGTTGATGAAAAATTCCCTTTTGCGGGCCATGGTTTTCCCTGGTATATTTCCAGTGCCATGGACCACCAGCCTTGTGTACTCTCCTGCGGTATGTGAGTCTATGGTTGTTATTCCGGCTGAGAACAGACCGTGAAAAGCAGTGTGGATGTCCTTTAAAATCATTAAATATCAGCTTGCTGCAATACTATGTTGTCCGGGCAGAAGACCGCAATGCCTGGGCGATACATCAACAGCGACCCTGTCTCCGATCTTTAGCGCCCTGATGTTTACAATGCTGATGACGTGTATGGACAGTCCTCCTTCCAGATCAATAAAATAGCTGACTTCCCCACCCATATAGCTTCGGTCCTTGATTACCCCTTTGAAGGAGTTGCCGAGCGTTTCATCAGGAGCATTATTCTCAGCGTACACATAAAATTTCTGGGCCCTGATGACCAGCTCAATTTTATCTCCCTGGTTCCAGTTAAAGGGATGGTTTGATAAAAATTCATGTCCTGTTTCAAGACGAATTCTATATAGCCCGTTCTCTTTTGCCATGACTCTGCCAGGATAAAAATTGGAAGAGCCAAGAAAATCCGCCACGAATCGGTTGGTCGGAATATTGTAAACATCCTCTGGCGGTCCTTCCTGCTGGAGAACTCCGTCATTCAAGACCACGATCTTATCGGACATGCTTAAGGCTTCGCGCTGGTCATGGGTTACAAATATTGTAGTCACACCCAGCATTTGCTGCAGGTTGTCAATTTCTCTGCGCATGTCTTCTCTAAGATTTTCATCCAGGGCGGACAGAGGCTCGTCCATAAGGAGAACATCAGGCTCTATTACAATGGCCCGGGCCAGGGCGATGCGCTGCTGCTGGCCTCCGGACAGCTGAGAAGGATAGCGATCACCCACGTCTGGCAGACGAACCATTTCCAAAGCCTTTCTCACCTTTTCCTTTATATCGGTCTTGGAGACATTGCGATACTTGAGACCAAAGGCCACATTGTCAAAAATGCTTTTATGGGGGAAAAGAGCGTAATTCTGGAAAATCATTCCCAGGTTTCGCCTGTGGATGGGTATATCATTGACCAGTCTGCCCTTGATGTAAATATCTCCTGCAGTGGGATGCTCAAGTCCGGCAATCATGCGCAGGATTGTGGTCTTCCCGCATCCGGAAGGCCCCAGAAGGGTCACAAGTGAGCCCTGTTCAACATCGAGATCGATCTTTTTAACGGCTTCCAGTTTACCGAAGTTTTTAACGATGCCTCTTAGCTGAACCACCATGTTTTTTTGGGAACTTTCCACTTTCAGCGACACTCCTGGTAAAAGACCTCCCGGCGTTGATCTGCACCGGGAGGTCGGTTGATTTTTATGTTAAAGGGTTTACTAACTGACCCTGATCCTGTCCCATCTCTCGGACCATTCAACCTGACGGGCGTTCCAGTATTTGGGATCCGCGAAGAGATATCCTTCCAGTTTGCCAGTGGGGTCAAAGGCGGGCAGATTTTTGATTATATCGGTCATTTCCACTTTTGTGGGATCCAGGCTTGGGGGATACATCTGACCTTCAGCTACAGCAATGGCAGCTTCGGGCTCCAGCATAAAGTCAAGCAGCTGGTGGGCAACATCCAGGTTCGTTCCTTTGATGACGAATATGCATTCCTCCCAAGAGTAGCAGCCGTAAGGTGACAGAAATCCAATGGGGTATCCCTGATCCTGCAGGTGAGCCACCCTTCCGGACCAGGCCACTGTGGCATGTATCTCCTCGTTGGCCAGCAGGCTCATGAGTTCAGCTCCGGATCCCCAGTATTTCCTGACCATGGGCACCTGCCTGCGCAAAGCGTCCCATAAGGCGTCCATGTCCTGGACGTCATTGGGGTTCTGTCCGGTATAAAGGGCGGCATACCAGATATTGGTTCGCCATTCAGTCCAGCTTCCCAGTCTGCCCTGGACCGATTCGTCCCAGAGCAGTCCGGCACCAAGCTCTTCAGCCTTTTCCTTGGGGATGTACTTGGTGTTGTAGGCGATTCCGGTCTGCCCCAGGTTGTAAGGTATGGCCGACAGAGCATCAGGAGTGATCCTGCGATAAGGTTCGATCATGGCTGTCATGACCAGGTCCAGATTTCTGATTCTGCTTTCATCCAGTGCAGTGTTGAACCCCAGGCCCACATACATGTCATAGTCAAAAAGTCCGCTCAAATGGGCCAGATTGAATTCCCCTCCCGGGGGGAAAGATGCGATAACCCTGGTTCTAAAGGAGTCCATATCCCCGAATTCACCGTCAATGACCCTGATGCCCGTTGCCTCGGTAAAGGGTTCAAAGGCGTAGCGCCTGAAGGCCTGGGAAGTGGTACCTCCCCAACCATCAAAACGAATTCTGTCAGAGGCCAGCGCCTTGCTTACAAGCCCGAAGGGGCCGCCTGCAAGTCCAGCTGCAACACCAGCCACTCCCAGATATTTTACGAAGTCCCTGCGGGACAGGTTGCCTTTGTGATACTCATTCCGAACGTCCTCAAGTTGCTTTTTCATAGCTTTCTCCTGGTATGTTGAAGTTTACATGAAGGTTAAAAAATTATCTGTTATAACCACGCGCCTGCAAAAAGTTATGTGCATAATTTAAGTCCTTATTACTTATCGTAATACTCTGAATTTTCCGCATCTCTCTTCATTATCTTTGTCTGATTTTGAAATAAAGCTTTTAATGAGTATTTAAATCCTTTTTTTTCCGAAGTATCTGATTAAAAAAGCTGCAAACAACGGGATCATTATAGTGAAGAAGATCATTACCGTACCCAGAGCGTTTATTTCAGGGCTTATTGAATGCCTGAGCATACCGAAAATTCTTACAGGAACTGTCTGATGTTCGGCAGTGGCCCAGAACAGGGTTGCGGTAATATTATCAAAGGATATGGTAAAAGCGAAAAGCATGCCTGCCAGAATAGCTGGCAAAAGCAGGGGAAAGGTTACTTCCCTGAATGTATGGAAAGGGCCGGCTCCCAGTGATTTGGCCGCTTCTTCGTATACTTCCTGGATACTGACCATTCTGGCCTGAACTATGAGCAGGACATATGGCAGTGTCAGCATTACATGTCCCAGCAAAAGCATGGCAAAGCTTTTGGGTTGCTGCAGAAAACGCATGAAAAGCAGCAAAGACACCCCGAGCACCACTTCCGGAACCATGATGGGGGCCAGAAGCAGGGTGTTCAGAGAGTTTTTCCATCTGAAGGAGTAACGGACAAAGGCCATGGCCGCTGGAATGGCAATGGAAGTTGAGAGCAGGGCGGCCAGGACCCCCAGCATGATGGAGCTTTTGAAGGCCCGGATAATGGATTCGTTCTGGGACAGCTCCACATACCACTTAAAGGTGAAGCCCCGCATGGGAAAGCTGGCAAACTGCTGCGTGTCAAAGGAAAGGATGATCACCACCACAATGGGCAGAAACATGAAAACATAGATCATGATGGTGAATAATCTGATGAGGGACCAGCCGGTAATCCTGAACATGCTCTAGTTACCTTTGAAAGCTTTAAATATCTGGCTTATTCCCAGATAACGGTTATAGGTCCAGACAATGGTTCCCAGCAGCAAAAGCAGAATAACGCTTATGGCCGAACCAAAGGGCCAGTCCAGGGTGCCTATGACCCGGTTGAAGATAAGGTTGGCGATCATTTCATTGCCCGGACCTCCCAGGATCATGGGCGGAAGATACGTCCCCGCTGTCAGGACAAACACCAGAAGGCAGCCCGCGCTGACCCCGGGAAGACTTAGAGGCAGGGTTACTTCCCTGAAGGCCTGCCATTCATTGCAGCCCATACTTCTGGCTGCCTCCAGGAGGTTTTTGTCGATTCCCTCCAGACTGACAAATATATTCAGAATCATAAATGGCAGAAGGAACTGGATAAGACCCATGAGGACCGCAGCTTCATTGTACAGCAGAGATAGAGGCTGGGAAATGATGCCGATTTTCAGAAGCAGATGGTTTAAGAATCCGGTTGTGCCCAGGATATTGATCCAGCTCATGGTCCGGATAATGAAGCTGATCCAGAAAGGCAACAGCACCAGGAGTATCAGAGCCTGCCTGAATCTGGAAGTGCTGCGGTGAAAAAAATAGGCAGGAATATACCCCATGATCAGACAAAGAAAGACACAGATCAGGGAAACCCTGATAGTCCTGAAAAGTATACTGGGATAGAAAAGGTCTTCAAAAAATCTGGCATAGTTGCCCAGCTGAAAAGCCGGTATGACCGCTCCGGTGGGGGCACGCAGCCAGAAACTGTAAACTATGATAAATAGAACCGGGATGACCAGCAACAATAAAATGGCGCTTAAGGAAGGGGATAGAAGCGCCCATGGTTGCCAGTTCTGTTTTTTCATTAATTTTTAAGGGGGGTTAGTGATTGGGAAAATCATTTAACTTATATAATAATAGACTTAATATTTACATATCGTCAAGTATTAATTGAGAATGCTTGGGCATGGATTATCGCCCTAAGTTCACAGCTTTTGCGCTGGAATCAGACAAACGCTGAAGGAATAAATTTTTTCCAGGATTTATTTTAGTATTCAGTATCTGGGCATGGGAGCAGATATCTGTTACGGAGGGGTAATACAGTATATATTGTTTTTTTGTTCAATGGGTTATGGTTACTTGAAATTTTTGATTTTTTAGTTATTAATTATGGGTATGCTGAAGTTTTTTTGGCTTTGTTCAGCCTTGAAACTGTCAAAATCTGAGTCCTTCACGCGTCTGGGATGACAATGACAGTTGATAGAACAGGCAATTATCTGGAGAATAGATTAAAGGGTATTCAGGCCCTGGTTTTCAATCCTATTGCAGAAAGTCTTATGTGCCTGAATCAGGAGGTCTTATGCCAAAAAAGAAAATTGGACTGGCTTTGGGCGGCGGTGCCGCCAGAGGCTGGGCTCACATAGGAGTTATTGAAGCCCTGGCTGATTGCGGGGTGAAAGTGGATCTTGTGGCCGGGACCAGCATAGGAGCCCTTGTTGGTTCTGTTTATGCCTCAGGAACCCTGGACAGCTTTAAAAAGGCAATTTTGGAAATAGATCGTAAAAAAATAATTTCCATGCTTGATGTTGTATTTCCCAGGTGCGGTCTTCTTGACGGGAAAAAAGTGACTGATTTTTTCAAATCTTACATATCAGGCCGGGAATTTTCAGATTTGAATATTCCTTTTGGTGCCGTAGCCACAGAATTGCAAACCAGCAATGAAATCTGGCTGACTCAAGGCGATATAACAGCGGCGGTGCGGGCAAGTATTGCAGTACCAGGTCTTTTCACTCCGGTAATGATTGAAGACAGGCTCATGGTGGACGGAGGTCTGGTCAATCCTTTGCCGGTAAGCCTGGTCAGGTCCATGGGAGCGGATATTGTCATTGCTGTTGACCTTAATCATTATATCTCAATGCGCAGAAATAACCTCAAAACAAAAATGGAATGCGTTGAGAACCAGGAGGATGAAGCATCCCAGGAAAGTTCGTCTTTTCATGAAAATCCTGGGGCTCAAGAAAAAGAAGGTTTTTTCCCTGGTTTAATGAATCGTATTGATAAAATGGATGTTTCTCTGATTGAGTCCATCAAAAAGTTTAGGAGTAAACCAGCCAGTCCAAATATTTTTGATATAATTTTCGCTTCGACCCTGGTCATGGAGAAGACCATAACCGGGCTAAGACTGGAGAAAGAAGCAGCGGATGTGCTGATCCGCCCGGAAATGGGGGAGGTCAGGTTTATGGATTTTCACAGGGCTTCGGAGAGTATTCAGGAAGGCTATGATTCATGTGTATCTTCTTTAATAAGCAATAAGAAAGCAATGGATCTTTTTGGAATATCCAAAAGCCGGGCAGATGAATTAAAAAGTCACATCTCCCTCCAGGACTGAGCCATCACCAATCCTGGTCTGTTTACCGGACGAGTTTGTCAGGGTTACCCGCCCCTTCAAGGTGACGTTTTTGCCAAATGATATGTCTCCCTTGACTTCCAGATAGTCGCATTGGATCAGAGAGGGTGATCCATGGGAAAACCTTTTCTCAAACTGTTCAATTTTCTGGTAATAATCTGGATCGAGGTGGACATCGGGCATGGCAGACTTGCGTTCTGGATTGGGAATTATTGTTTTCATATCGGATAAAATATAGCAGTCTGACATAGTAATAAGAAGATCGCTGGTTGTTTTGACCGGGGCAAAACGGTCCCTGGGTACATTAAGGGCCCCGGCGTGGTCAAATGCGGATATTGCAGATCCCATGGCTGTTTCCAGCTGATAAACCTTTGGAGAATCCGAATTTCTCGGGTCCAGGTTTTTGGTGTTTATGATCAGATCCAGGGGAACCATCCTGTGACGCAAGAATACTTTTTCCAGAGCTTCCAGGTTGAGCCAGATGGAATTGGTGTTAAAAAAAGAATATTTTTGGATGTCCATGAATTCTTCAAGCTCATTATCGGGACATTGTGCGATTTCTCTAATGGCCAGCCTGTTGTTTTTTAAGAGTCTACATAAATGTCCGCCTTTGCGGTCGGAAACTGTCCTCGGAGTCACCTCCATTAGGAAGGTTAACTCCTGCGTCTTGAGATACCCCAGGATACTTTCATTCATAGTGGCCCCCAGGTTATCAGAATTGGAGATGAAAGCGTATTTGTATCCTTTGTCCAGAAGGTTTTTTAGAATTCCGGAGGTTATAAGGGCTGTATAGATGTCTCCGTGTCCAGGCGGGTTCCATTCCAGCTCCGGGTTGTCCGGCCATTTTGCCGGTTTCAGGTCTTCAACCAGGACTTTAGGATATTTATGCTGTAAAAAGGCCAGAGGAAGATGATACGGGTTTTCCACACCCTTGATATGGATCATGGTATCCATATGTGTGCGGAAACTGTTCATGAACAGAAGGGGAATGGGAGTTTTGTATTTTTCCCTCAGAACCGTGACCTGGTCCAGGATCAAATCCAGAAAAGTGCTGTTATTTCTGACCTTGATCAGGGATTTGGCGGTTTCCATCCCCATACTGGTTCCAAGGCCTCCGTTGAGCTTAATTACTACCAGTTCAGATATTGTTTCATCCACCTCTTGCTTGTATTCTGAGATGGAAGTCAGGTTTTGCAGTTCATTATGCTCAACAGGCAATATTTCTTTTTTGTTGAATTTGCCCTGGCTGCCAAAAACAAGCTGGGAAAAATAGCATTTAAAGAGGTTTATAACAATTGGAGGAAGTGACTGTTCTTCCATCTTCAAGGCAAAGGGTCTGAAGATTTGCATCAAGTCAGGATCAGCATTGGAAATGCATTCCAGGTCGTGTGTCTCCATTAACAGCTCCTTTCAAGGCGCGGTTTATGAATTTCTTTAATTATTTTTTTCACAGCATTTATTCAGCATCGATATGGGCTGACCAGTGCTGGCTAAGACTGATCCCCAATAGTTTGACTTGGTGTTCAGGGTCCTGCGTCTAAGAGTTGCAAGCGTGAGGGGAAGATATATAAATCTGTCCCGAAGCATGCTCACCAGCATGCCGGTTTTTCCAGCCATGCCTGCGTGTACCGCATGCTGGCCCAGAAAGCCACAGTATACCCGGTCATTGGAATTGGCCGGCACAGACCTGATTATATAGCTTGGATCAATAAACTTGAGAGTGATGGGGATGTCCTTTTCCTGGAAATAATCATCAATCTCTCTTCTCAATACAGAACATATGTCTCCAAGAATGATGTTTCCTGATGGATCGGCTCCTTTTCGCTCAAATAACTCCTGGCCTGCACCCTCAGCTACAACAATTACCGCGTGACCGCGATTTTTGAGTCTGCGTTCCAGATGGGGGAGCAGTCCGTTTTCTCCTTGCAGTTCAAAAGAACATTCAGGAATAAGCACAAAGTTGACTTCTTTCAGGGCAATGGTGGCCTGGGCCGCGATAAAGCCGGACTCCCTGCCCATAAGCTTGACCATGCCGATGCCGTAAGGAGCTCCAAGGGCTTCAGTATGGGCACAGCGGATGGCCTCTGTGGCCTTTTCCACGGCAGTGTCAAATCCAAAGGTTTTGGAAACAAAATTGACGTCATTGTCTATAGTCTTTGGAATGCCGATAATTGACATTTTGTTGCTTCGCCTTGCCAGCTCTTCCTGAATGATCTGGGCGGCCTTCATTGTGCCGTCGCCTCCGATCATGAACAGAATGCTTATGTTCATCCGTTCCAAGGCATCCACGATTTCTTCAGGGGGTTGAGGTCCCCGTGACGATGCCAGAATAGTGCCTCCAAATTCATGAATCTGGGAGACATTTTGCGGAGTGAGTTCCATGACAGGATGAGAGTAGTCTGGAATAAAGCCCTGCAGGCCATACTTGATTCCCAACACAGACGGAACATTATAATGATGGTAGGCTTCCATGACAATGGATCTGATGACGTCATTGATTCCGGGACAAAGTCCACCGCACGTTACGACGGCACATTTGGTCTTGGATGGATCGAAATAAAGATTCTGTCTGGGACCGGCTTCTTCAAACAGCATTTTCAGGGGGCCGTTTTCCTCCTCGCCAAGCATTTCAGGGCTGATGTTCATTGAGATAAGTTTCTCATCGTCCACGAAGCGGCAGACAGGGAGGGGAGATTTAACCTTGGCCGGACCGAGAGTTTTGATAGATGTGTTGATTTTTTGAGTCATGAAAAATTGTCCCTGGTGGTGGAGTGTTCTGATGCTATTGGTTTAAAATTATAATATTACAGACGTTGTTGGTGAAGATGTCCTGCAGGCTCTTCACAAATTTTGATTTGTCGGCTGACTTTCGCTTCAAGATATTATAAGTATCAGGTTTGTCAATATTAAGGTTTCAGCTGACCATTTCAGGGAAGTTCATGTTGGGTTGCAATTTTTCTTCGCCTGGAATTAAGTTACTACGGGATTAGCTGATTATCGCAAAAAATATATTGACAGAGAAGTGATATTGTTTAGAAAATTTCCCTCCAAACAAAACCTTTAATATCTTTTGGTTAAATTGAAGTTATTTTCCTGCAATTGTTTGTGATAAACATGTCATTGCTTCCCTAAACTGGCAATGACAGATGGAATCGCTTAATTTAGGCTGAATTTAAAACCCTGGTGTCTTATCAGCCTGTTCAATAAGGACTTTTTCAGGCTGTTAAACTTGTGTTTACTTCATATTTTTGAAGTTTCTCAGTGTCCTTTAATGTCATTTTTTCCCTTCAGTCAGCAAGGGTTGTAATGGGTATCTTCCAGCAGTGAGGTAATCAGGAGGTTAATATGATCAAGAAGACTAGCCCTTGGATAGAAATAAAAAGTATGCGCGATGAGATGGACAAGATAATGAATGAAACCATGAACCTCAGGATGCAATCAAAGAGTGGGAGAGATCGTCTTTCTTTGTGGCAGCCTCTGGCTGATCTTTACGAGACCGGCTCCCATCTGGTCATTGAAATGGAGTTGCCTGGAGTTTTGCGTGAAAATATCAATCTTGAAGTTCACGGAAATCAGGTTATGGTGTTCGGTGAAAAAATCCTGGAAAAGGAAGCATCCGGGAGCGCCTATCAACTTCTTGAAAGATCATACGGACCTTTCAGCCGTGTTTTTATGCTCCCTGAATATATTGAAACAACCGCAATAACTGCTTTTTTTAAGAATGGAATCCTGCGGGTACGTATTCCAAAAGAAAATAAACAAAAAAAACCAGTGAGCATTAGTATTGCCGAAAGATAATTTTAAAATATCAAGTCTTTTTTAACAACAACCTGAATTGATAGATTTAATTTTTGATTTTTTATTAACAGGACTGTAAATTTAACTTTTTAATTCATGCGCATACTTTTGATTTACCCACCCTGTCTGGAAACAAGGTTTACAGATCAAGACCATACCTACACTCCCATGGGGCTGTTTTATCTTGCTTCCATGCTCATTTCAAAAGGTTTTGAAGTTAAAATAGTAAATGCCTATTCTGAAAATCTCAATAAGGATGTTCTCATCAAAATTGTTCAAGACTTCAGACCGGAGCTGGTGGGTTTTTCTGTGTTCAACGCCAATCGATGGTCGGCACTTGAATTGTGTGGCATCATAAAGAAAACCTTTCCTGAAACAGTCACTCTATTCGGAGGAGTAGCCGCGACCTTCATGTGGCGACACTTTCTCAAAAATTTTTCTTGTCCGGATTATATAATAAGGGGCGAAGGAGAAATACCCCTGAGACTTTTTGTCAATCAACTGGCAGAAGGAAGCATAAAACCTGAACAGATTCCAGGTCTGGCCTGGCGGAAAAATGGCCGGGCCGTAACAAATCCCGTTTCTGATTTCATCAGAGATCTGGACAGTCTGCCCGATCCATCCCAATATTTTGCTTTCAGTCATGTCGCTCTGAGCCGGGGATGTCCCGGGAACTGTTCTTTTTGCGCTTCGCCTCAATTCTGGAAGCGCAGGGTCAGATTCCATTCGGCTGACTACTTCGTGGATCAGCTGGCGCGCCTCAGGAAAAAGGGGGTTACCTATTTTAATGTGAGTGATGATACCTTCACTCTGAATACGCGGTTGATCAGGGAGGTTTGCACGAAAATTATTGATTCCAGGCTGGACATAACCTGGTCGGCAATTTCCAGGGTAGACCGGGTGGATGATCAGATCCTGCGGCTTATGCGCCGTGCCGGATGTATTCAGATAAGTTTTGGAGTTGAAAGCGGTTCTTCCAGGATTCGAAAAAAGCTGAACAAGGGCTTTTCAGAGCCGGATGTAATCCGGGCCTTTGACCTGTGCAAAAAAAATTATATTTTGCCAAGGGCCTATTTTATATACGCCTCTCCTGGAGACAATACTGAAACAATAGGGGCCAGCGTTGAATTAATCAAAAAGATCAAACCATTGAGCGCTGTTTTCTATATCCTGCATTTGTTTCCCGGAACCTCACTCTATGATGAGATGGCAAAAAAATACAGTATTACTGATGAGATATGGCTTAACAGGGTAGAAGATATATCCTATCATCAGCTTGATGAAAAAATGGACCACGAGCAGGTTCTCAGTTTCGGCCGAATTCTCAGGTCCTCTTTTTATCAGATATTGCCTGGGGCGTGCCAGGAGCTTTTTAGGGCCAGGGATGAAAAAAACCCTGAACTGGCCTCTGATTTTTTTTCCAGGCTTGGGTTGACCTTTATCCATGGAGACTATGCCCGGATTGATGATATTCCGGACAAAGAACAAACTGGAAAAGAACTGCTGGAAAAATCCCTGGAAACGGGAAAAAACAGCAGGGCTTATCTCGGGCTTGGACTTTACTATCAGAGGATTCATGATTTTAAAAAGGCAAATGATGTATTATGTGACGGGATCAGTCATTTTCCAGGCAACCTTGAGCTGATTATCTGTCTGGCCGTCTGTTTAATGAACATGGGTTGTTTTGACCAGGCCCTGGAACTTCTTCTTTCTTTTGAGGAGGACCCGGTAATGATTCCCTATATTCAGGAATGCAGGAAAAAGCTGGCTTCTTTAAAATAATTTTCTTTGCATGGACAAAGCTTCTCAAGCCTGAAGCAGACTGCTGCTCAGATTTTTTACAAGCAGTTGCGATATCGGCATGAGCTGTCTTAGCTGAAGGAAACCGGGCTATTGCAAATATCTGGATCAAGCCAGGCAATACGAGTGTTGCACAATACCTGAATTGCCCTTTACATGTTTGCTGTCCTCAAGATGAGTATAAAAATCACTCTTTGCCAGCGAAAAAGCTTTCTGTAATTCGTTTGTATTCTTGACCTTTCCAGGCTGTAGAAGGCTTAGATTTTTCATTGGTCAAAATATCTTGAGGCAAGAAAGACAAAAAATCGGAAATGCCGGGCATGACCACCCTCACAACTGGAAAATTTAGCACCGGGTGGGTATGATCGAGCAGAATACAGTCAGTTCCTATCCTTTTGCAGATTGACTTGATAGCTTCAATTTCTTCCATGATGTTCTTTGCCTGCCAGGGCTGACAGGGACGCATTACACCTTCTTTTAAAAAAGAAATATCTATCGGCGAGACGCCGCATTTCATAAGTAGATAGTATGAGTCCACCTGGGATCTGGGTAAAATGGGTCTGTTCAGTTGTGCCCGGGGTGAGCGCAGGGATTCTTTGCCCTGGATGCCTTCAGTAAAACATCTGCTTAAAGCTTCATAAATGTTCAATGAAGCTCCTGGGATTAATGTCCTGTACTCCATACGATCAGGCGGCAGGTTATGATTGGTATATAAAACAGCAATAACTGGGAACAAATTGTTGAAAGAAAGATCCTTAAAGGTGATCTCCACATTATTTTTGGTATAGAACTCTATCATTTTCTTGATGAAATGTTCTTCAATAGTACCAGGGTCAATACTGGGAACTGTTTTCTCCTGCCTTACAACCTGAATCTGTGTATGACGTTCAAATATCTCACAAGCAGCCTGGACCAGAGCTTCTTCCAGAACATTTCCGGCCGCCAGGCCGTTAGTTCCGTGGATATAAGCCACAAATTTTATCGGCACCTTGACTGTCAAATCCTTGAGCAATGAATATCCATCAACCCAATGTCTCATCATCTCGGAGTCTTTAATTTCTTGAATATCTTTTTTACTCAGATGGGTTTGACCTCTCAGCAGCTTTTCCACGCTCAGAAACGGAACATCAAGTTCATCCTGATGAGAGTGCAGATATCCGTCCATCCACTGGTAGTTCAGAAAAGCTCTGGTTTTTTCGTTGTACAAGGCCGGAAGATGAAACCTGACCTGCTCCTCAAAGGCGGGATAATAGAGTCCGGCGCTCAATCGCTCTGTCAGTTCAGCAAATGCGCTGGCCCTGGCTAGCTCCATGCCCATCCCTTTACCCTCACAAACGATATGAAGAGAGTCAATCCATACGCGGCCCCAATAGAGAATCTCCGAAGCCTGTACTCCGGAATACCTGGCTTCAAGTCCCATTCTATCCAGACCATGGGCGATTCTGCTCAAAGTGTTTTGCGGGGTGTCGCACTTTTTGTATTCATTACGCACATAATTTTGCAATCGCATGTTTCATGCTCCAAAAAAATAATATCTCCAGGTTGATTTGCCGCTGGCCGAATTAGTATGCTTTTCAGCTGATAACAGGCTGGCCTGAGATATAACCGGTGTCTTTTTAAAATGAAATTGTAAAAATCTGTCTCTTCGCGATGTCTGACTATGAAGGATTTATCCCCCCTGTCAAGAATTCAATCAGCCGTTAAAAATGACCACGCTATATCTTTTGTTTACAGTGTGACTGGAATGAATACGGGTCTGCTTCAAATTTGCTGGCAGCCAAGACAAGCAAGTTATCAAGAACATCCCCTGCAGCAAAAAAAGATGAAAAATAATAAATTTTTATTAAGTTTCCGGAATTGAATAATTTTTTCAAAAATATACTTGTTATTTTTTTCTCAAATTATCTTGACGATAAATTAGAGCTGATTTAAGAAGGCCGGAAATTACGCCATTAAAGACCATTATATTTTTTTATGGTCCTTTTGTACTTAACACGTTCAGTGGAATCAATGATTTGTTTACGGCCGGATTTCAATCTTCATGATTAACGAGATTTATACTACTCTCAAGCAAAATTCGGCTGAGGTATTTATTCTTATATTGTGTTCCTAAAGTCCTTATTGAGCAAAGCTTTACAAAGCCTGGTCTAGCTTAAGAAAGAACTTCTAATTCAGAGACTGCCTTTTAAATTCAAACCTTAAATTTACCAGGAATCATCCAAGCAAATATTTTTAAGATGTTAACCCTTTAAATTAATCAGGATGTTAAGTCAGCAGCCAGAGTGGTTCCAACATACCTGAAGCCGTGGGAAATAAAGAACCAGGCGGTTTAGTGCTGAGACATCCGTGGAATAAAGAGCAATATGAAACTGGACAGCCTCATAACAGAAAAAAAGAACCAGATCATTAACCTCTGGATAAAAAAGTTCACTGATACCTATCCAGAAGAATCAGCCGGTTTTTTCAGGGAAGGGCCCGGCCAATTCGCTAATCCTGTTGGGCATGCCTTCAGGATTAATCTTGAAAAGATATTTGATGAGCTGTTTGTGGAATATGATCCCGAGAAGCTGCGAAGCTGTGTAGACCCTGTGGTACGCATCAGAGCGGTTCAGGGTTATGTTCCTTCAGACGCGGTCTGCTTTGTTCCTATGCTTAAGCAATCGATCTGGGAGATTTGCGGCAAGGAAATATCCAGGTTGAATCTATTGTCCGGATGGGTCGATTTTATGACTCGTTTAGAGTTGCTGACAAATATTTCATTTGACGTATACATGGGATGCAGGGAGCAGCTCTGGAAGCAAAAAGTCGAGTTTACCAACTCCAGGAACCGCAGGCTTTTGGAAAGGGCTAATCTTTTGGTTAAACCCGTTGAATAATTTTTTGGATAATGTTCAATCTTTAAACGAGGTGGCAGCACATGAAAGCGATTTATTCATTGTTTCTGGTAATTGCCTTGGTCCTCCTGGCCATGATCGGCACCGGAGCTCTGGGTTTGGAGCTACTTTTCGGTGTGATCATTCCTTACCTGGCGGTCCTGGCTTTTGTTGTCGGCTTTATACTCAGGGTAGCTGGCTGGGGCAAGTCCGCGGTGCCTTTCAGGATCACCACTACTTGTGGGCAGGGAAAGTCAATGCCCTGGGTCAAGCAGAACAAAATTGAAAACCCTTCTTCCACCTGGGGTGTAGTAGCCAGGATGTTTTTTGAGGTGGTTCTCTTCCGGTCCCTGTTCCGGAATACAAAGCTGGAAATGCATGGGGGGAACGGGATAGCTTATTCTTCAAGCAAATGGCTATGGCTTTTTGCCATTATCTTTCACTACACTTTCCTGGTCATTTTCTTAAGGCACATGCGGTTTTTCACGGAACCGGTGCCTTTGCCCTTTGAGATGCTGGATAGACTTGACAGCATGCTTCAGATCTGGACTCCTACTCTGTATTTGTCCAGCGTATTTATCCTTATAGCCCTGGGATACCTCCTGCTGAGAAGGCTTCTAGTGCCCACCACCCGTTATATATCCCAGCCTTCTGATTATTTTCCCCTTTTCCTTATACTTGGGGTGGTTATCTCAGGCATATTGATGAGATATTTTATTAAAACGGATATCATGGCTGTCAAGGAATTGACCATGGGGTTGGTAACTTTCAGGCCGGTGATCCCCGAGGGCATCGGGATAGTCTTTTTTGTTCATATGTTTCTGGTTTCTGTATTGCTCTTTTATTTTCCTTTGAGCAAGCTCATGCATATGGGCGGTGTATTCTTGAGCCCGACAAGAAATATGACGGGAAACACCAGGGAGGTCAGACATGTTAATCCCTGGAACTATCCGGTTAAGCTTCATACTTATGAGGCCTATGAAGATGAGTTCAGGGAAAAGATGGTGGAGGCAGGCCTGCCAGTTGTAAAGCCTTTGGAAGAGACATCAGAAGAAAAAGCTGAAAATAAGGAGTAAATAAGAATGGCAATACAAACACCTAATGCTCTTTACAATAGCATCAATCACAAGCCGCCCAAAAAGGACTGGATGGATGTACCCTCAGTGATCAAGGCCGGCAGGTACTGTTACGCGGCCGGACCAGAGTCATTAGAGTACGTAGGCATGCCCAATCCCAGACAATGGAATCCTCTGGATGACGACTGGAAGCTGCCCGAGAACTGGCAAGAAATCGTTCTCAACGGTTTCAGGGAAAGACTTGAAAAGTTCAGGTCTTTCAAGGTCTTCATGGACATATGCGTTCGATGCGGCGCGTGCGCGGATAAATGTCATTTTTTTATCGGATCTGGTGATCCCAAGAATATGCCCGTCCTAAGGGCGGAGCTGCTGCGATCCGTATATCGCGGGGAGCTGACCAAGGCCGGTCAGATTCTTGGCAGATTTGCCGGAGGACGTAAGCTTACCGAAGAGGTGCTTAAGGAAATCTGGTATTACTATTATCAGTGTACTGAGTGCAGGCGCTGCTCTGTTTATTGCCCTTATGGCATAGACCAGGCCGAGATTACCATCATCGGCCGGGAATTGCTTAATCTTCTGGGCCTGAATATTGACTGGATAGCCAAACCAGTGGCTAATTGTTACCGAACCGGTAATCATATGGGCATCCAGCCCCATGCCTTCAAAGAGATGCTGGAGTTCTTCTGCGATGATGTTGAGGAAATAACCGGCGTAAAAATGGAGCCCACCTTCAACAAGGTTGGAGCTGATATTCTCTTTGTCACCCCGTCAGGTGACGTTTTTGGCGACCCAGGGACATATACATGTACTGGGTACATGATGCTTTTTCATTACCTGAAAGAACATTACGGTCTGGACATAACCTGGAGCACTTACGCTTCTGAAGGGGGGAATTTTGGATTTTTCACCTCGCATGAAATGATGAAAAGGCTTAATGCAAAGATTTACATGGAGGCCAAAAGGCTTGGAGTAAAGTGGATTCTGGGCGGTGAGTGCGGACATATGTGGCGGGTCCTTCACCAGTATATGGACACCATGAACGGACCGCCTGATTTTCTGGAGATGCCCATATCTCCCATCACCGGGACTAGATTCGAAAACTCCGCGTCCACCAAGATGGTTCATATTGTGGAGTTTACAGCTGATCTAATCAAAAACGGCAAGCTCAAGCTGGATAAATCCCGAAACGACGACTTCATTCCCACTTTTCATGATTCATGCAACCCTGCCAGGGGCATGGGCTTTTTTGAAGAACCAAGATATGTCATAAAGAATGTCTGCAATAATTTTTATGATATGCCCGAAGGAACCACCAGAGAGCAGACCTTCTGCTGTGGAGGAGGGTCAGGCCTGAATGCTGGTGAAAATGATGAATTAAGAATGATGGGAGGTTTGCCCAGGGCCAACGCGGTTAAGTTTGTGCATGAAAAGCATGGGGTGAATACCCTGAGCTGCATCTGCGCCATTGACCGGGCTACCCTGACCAGTTTGTGCGAATACTGGGTGCCTGAAGTCCGGGTCAGCGGCGTGCATGAACTTGTGGCCAATGCTCTGATTTTGCCCGGAGAGCATGAAAGGGAAACCAATCTGCGCGGCGAACCTTTGCCAGGTAAGGAGGAAGAATAATGTACCATGCCAATAAGATTATTCCGGGTTTAATTATTTTTTTCCTGCTCATGACTTTTCCATTCTGGTTTAATATTGGCAGCGAGGCCTACACCACGCCTGAGCTGGTATTGCCGGAGGATGAGGAGTTTTGCATTGAAAGCGTTGAATTCATCAGGGCCGAGCACATGACCATTCTTGATCAATGGCGTGACGCTTATGTTCGTGATGGTTATGGTGAATACAAAAGTATGCTCAACGGCGAAATGTATGCCATGAGCCTGACCAAAACCTGCATGAACTGTCATAATGAAAAGGATAAGTTCTGCGACCGCTGTCATGACGCGGTATCAGTGTCTCCTTACTGCTGGGATTGTCATATAGAGCCAGAGGGGGTTGAATAAATGAAGAGCAGCAGAAGAAAATTCATCAAGATGGCTGGTTTCGCCGCCCTTGGCTGGAGCGTATGTCCTTCACTGGCAGGGGCTCGTTCCGGGCTGTACTTTCAAGAGCAAGACCGGCTGAGAGCTAAGCAATGGGCCATGGCCATCGATACCAAGAGGCTGACCAGGGATGTCATGGATAAATGTATAGAGGCCTGCCATTCTCTGCATAATGTGCCCAAAATTGATTCCAATCAGGATGTTAAATGGATCTGGATTGAGCCCTTTAAGAATCTCTTTTCAGATCAGGCCCACCCCTATCTCACTGATATGGATTACAAGCCGTTTCTTACTCTCTGCAATCATTGTGAAAATCCTCCTTGCGTCAGAGTCTGTCCCACCAGGGCGACTTTCAGACGTCCTGACGGAATTGTGCTCATGGATTTTCACAGATGCATCGGCTGCAGGTTCTGCATGGCCGGATGTCCTTATGGTTCAAGAAGCTTTAATTTTTCTGATCCCAGATTACATTTGAAGAAGCTGGATCATGAATACCCTACCAGGACAAAAGGCGTTGTTGAAAAATGCGAGTTTTGCGCTCATCGACTGGATAAGGGACAAATGCCGGCTTGCGTGGAGGTATCTGAAGGGGCACTGATTTTTGGAGATTTGACTGACCCTTCATCTGACGTAAGAAGGGCCCTTAAGGAAAGATATTCCCTGGTGCGCAAACCCAAGCTGGGCACCGGTCCTCAAGTTTATTATCTAATATAAGGGGTGTACGATGCTGGAGAAAGCTTTAAAAGGAAATATTATCTACTGGGGATGGCTGGGATTTCTCCTGGTCATCATTGGAGTCGGGGCCGGAGCTTACCTGATGCAGCTGGACCAGGGACTGGTCGTAACAGGACTTCACAGGGATGTATCCTGGGGCTTTTATATTGCCCAGTTTACTTTTCTGGTCGGAGTGGCGGCTTCAGCCGTGATGATGGTCATTCCAAAATATTTGCATAATTTCAAAGCCTTTGGGAGGATGCTCATTCTGGGTGAGTTTCTTGCCATATCGGCGGTAATCATGTGTCTTCTGTTTATCGTGGTCGACCTCGGTCAGCCCCAGAGACTCATGAATGTGCTTCTCTATCCCACCCCTAATTCAGTCCTGTTCTGGGATATGGTGGTGCTTAACAACTACCTGCTTGTCAACCTGGTCGTAGGCTGGGTGACCCTTCAAGCCGAGAGAAAGCAGATGCCTCCTCCCAAATGGATCAAGCCAGTTATTTATTATTCCATTCCATCGGCCATCAGTATCCATACGGTAACCGCGTTTCTGTACGCGGGTCTTCCCGGCCGTGATTTCTGGCTGACCGCTGTAATGGCTCCTTCTTTTCTTGCTTCGGCTTTTGCGGCTGGACCGGCTTTGCTTATTTTGCTGGCCCTTGTGGTCAAGGTTTTTGCCAAGTGGGATCCGGGCAAGGAATCAATCCAGGCTTTGGCCAAGATAGTTGTGTACGCCATGTCGGTGCATCTGTTCATTGTTGCCTGTAAGATATTTACGGCAGCCTACAGCCAGATACCTGAAAAGCTTTACCACTACAGATATCTTTATTTTGGTCTTGAAGGTCACACCACACTGGCAACTTTTACCTGGGCGGCAATAATAGCCGGGGTTATTGGAGTCCTTGCCCTTCTAAACCCAAAGAACAGGCAGTCGGAAAATATCCTTGCTTTTTCCTGTCTGCTTATTCTTATCAGCACATGGACAGACAAGGGACTGGGTCTGATTTCAGCAGGGTTTATCCCCAACCCCATGAAGCAGGTAGTTATCTACAATCCAACCCAGCCGGAGCTTCTTATTACTCTGGCCATCTGGGCAAAGGGTTTTCTGATTTTGACCATTCTTTACAAGGTCGCGGTGGGAATTAAACGGGAAATTGAGACGTGATTGAGCTTATTGCTAACTTTTAATCCCGTCTAATCAGCTGAAGTCAACAATCAATCCGTAACGGACCGGGCCTGAGCCGGTCCGTTACCATTTATTTTCCCGGTTTCGGAATTCACTTCCCTCGCCGGGATAAATTTTTTTATCTTCCTGAGATGTGGGTTTTTTAACCCCAGGCCAATGATCTTTGACAGGCTCAGGGCCTTGCAGGGCTCTGGACGCGGGACGTGAATCCAGCATAAGCGGCATTTTCCTGAGGTCTATCTTCGGGTCTGGCCATGAAAACTCAATGGCAATATTGTTGGGATCAAACGAATAAATTGAATAAATGAATCCATGGTCCATTACCTCAGATACCCAGAAGTCTGCCGCGGTCAGGCGGTCATAGATGTCCCACAGGTCGTCTTTGCTTTCAACCTCAAGGGCCAGGTGGTCAAAAGCAAAATGACCTTTAACCGGAACTCCATGGTCTTTTTCCAGCAGGGGCTCAACATCATTCCACTCAAAAAAGAGAAGCATGTTCAACGGACCAAGCTCGAAAAAATACTGACGGTAGCCAGGTCTGCCCAAACCGGCGATTAATCTTAAACCAATGAGATCTCGCCAGAAGCTTATTGTTTTGTCCATGTCGCCGGTGGCCAGGGCAAGATGATTGATTCCTTTGAGCTTCATTTTTTTCTCCTCAAAAAACTGGAAAAACCAGCTTGACAATAATTAAAAATTTTGACTATGTCCCCATTACTTTTGGTGCAATGGGAAAATTAATTTTTCCTAAACTAACTATTACTTGGAGGTATTATTATGGGTTGGCAAGTTACTGTAGATGTTGATAAGTGTACCGGCGACGGCGAATGCGTGGACGTATGTCCTGTTGAAGTTTTTGAACTCGTCGACGGCAAAGCTGATCCCGTGAACATGGAAGAATGTCTTGGTTGTGAATCCTGCGTAGAGGTTTGTGAGACCGAGGCCATAACGGTAGTTGAAGTTTAAAACCAATCAATCCGGGGGGCTGCTCAGCCCCCTTTTTCCCCCTTTCTCCGTTAATGCCAATATTTTTCAGTACGCATATTTTATGACAATAATTGATTTTTCTGTCTCCTCCACAATCCAATCTCATTTCTTAATTGATCTGAGGTTGTGAATCAATCAAAAACATATTAGAGTTTTTTATTGATGCAACATAATATTTCAAGTCAAGGAGGATTAGATGGATTTTGGAATTGATCTGAATATTTATCATAATAAATATCAAGAACTTATGAAAGCGGTAGATCATATTTTCAATAAAATGAAAATTGATTATCCTCAGGAAGTCAAGTGTGACCAGGGTTGTACTGAATGCTGTTTTGCCATGTTTGATCTTTCCCTGGCGGAAGCTCTTTATCTCAAAGAAAAATTCAGTGAACTTGACCAGGATCTGAGAAACAGTATACTCATTGAAGCGGATAAAGTGGACCGGCAGCTCAATAAAATTAAAAAAGATCTTTATAAGGAACATCAGCAGGGAGTTGAAGAACACAGGATATTACAGAAAGCATCCCTGGTAAAATCTCGCTGCCCGCTCCTTATAGACAATAGATGCGTTCTTTATGATCATCGTCCCATCACCTGCCGTTTGTACGGAATACCCATGGATATGGGGCACATGACCGCCAGCTGTTCACAATCAGGCTTTGAGGCAGGCAGGGAATACCCGACTGTACATATGAATAAAATTCATGACAGGCTGGTTTCCCTGAGCCGGGAAATTGCTGAGGCCATCAATACAAAGTATTCCGAACTTCACACCATGCTTGTCCCAGTGTCCATGTGTCTCCTTACAGACTACAACAAAGAATATCTGGGCGTTAAAGACGATTCCCGGTTATCCCCGACAAAATCTGCACAGGATACCCCCACCAAGGAATGGGTCCTGGGTTCAAAGGATTAGATCAGATGTCCTCCGAATATGAACAGGCTCAGGAAAAGAAAAAAATAATGTATGATTCCCTTTCTCCCAGGAGAAAGAAATTTATTGACCGGATTGGCTTTGACAAATGGGATCCGTTTCAGGAACCCAAAAATCCCATTGAGATCAGGACCGATGCCACCAGAAGGACCAGCAAGGAACTCATGCTTAAATTTCTGCGCGATTTCCAGCCCGAGGATTACAGCAGCGCTTATGGTAGAGGCGTGCTGGAAATGTGCATTGGGCTTATAAACGGTGATGATAAGTGCAGGGCTATGTATGAATTTTCACTCTGGTACAGGGATCTCCTGGACAAGGAAAACAAAGAATTTACAACCGGACCATAACGGAGCTATTAATGATCAAGATGACACCGGATGAACAGATTGCGCAGCTGAAGCAAAGGCTTAAAAATGATCCTGAGTGCGGGATAACTCATTATAATATCGGCGTTAACTACATGGTTAAACGTGATTTTGAAAACGCGAAAAAATATCTAAAGGAAGCAATAAGAAAAAATCCTGATATTGCTGAAGCTTATGTCCAGCTTGGGGGCATTGCCATGAATGAAGGGAACCTGGATGGCTGTTACAGCTACAATGAGATGGCCAGTAAGGTCAGACACCGCTTCGCGGTCCCTCATGGCAATATGGGTTTTGTTCATTTGCAAAGAGGAGATGTGGACAAGGCAATAGGTGCCCTGAAACGGGCCATTTCCTATGACCCTAAATTTGTTCAGGCTCACGCGACCCTGGGCAGCGCATACCTTATGCAGGGAGATATTGACGGATGTATAGCCCAGAGCGACAAAACCATTGAACTGGAGCCTAAATTCGGGCCTGCCTACAACAATATGGGTCTGGCCTACATGGAGAAAAAGGAATTCTCCAAAGCTAAAGAGTGTTTCAACAAGGCCGCTGAAACAGGATATGAAGTCGCCCCTGAAGTCCTGAGCGAACTGGAGGAAAATCTGAAAAAAGGATAGGATTTTTCGTGAGTCCGGGTTATTTAAACAAAAACAAATTTGCTCTGTATTACCCGGAAAATTATATTGACATGAGTGTGTATTTGTGTGAAAAATCACAAGACAGACCATTTTTGTTCTAATTGACCAGAGGCGTGGCGTAGATGTTGGCTTCATTTTATTAATGGGGCGGCTTTTTAAGTATAAGGATATAACCATTATTCAAGGAGGATTTTCAATGCCTAAACATGAAACCCCTTTGCTGGATCAGCTGGAAAGCGGTCCCTGGCCAAGTTTCGTGTCTGATCTGAAAAGGCAGGCAGAGTCAAGACATGCCAAACAAAACGAGGTCGAATACCAGATTCCAGTTGATACTGTGGATGATTTGCTGGGCGTTCTCGAACTTTCCTACAAGGAAAAGGAAGTTCACTGGAAGCATGGCGGGATCGTCGGTGTTTTCGGTTACGGCGGCGGAGTAATCGGCCGGTATTGCGATCAGCCGGATCAGTTTCCGGGCGTGGCACATTTTCACACCATGCGCGTTAATCAGCCTTCCGCCAAGTTCTACAACACAGAATTTCTGCGTGCTCTCTGTGACCTCTGGGATTTTCGCGGCAGCGGAATAACCAATATGCATGGCTCCACCGGAGACATCGTGTTTTTGGGCACAAGGACCGAGCAGCTTGAAGAGATCTTTTTTGAGCTGACCCACAATTTGAACACAGATCTGGGAGGTTCAGGCTCAAACCTGCGGACCCCGGAAGCCTGTCTTGGCATATCCCGCTGTGAATGGGCCTGCTATGATACTCAGGAGCTTTGTCATCATCTGACCTTAGAATATCAGGATGAACTGCACAGGCCGGCTTTCCCCTACAAATTCAAGTTTAAGTTTGACGGCTGTCCCAATGGTTGTGTAGCCTCCATTGCCAGGTCTGACCTTTCTTTTATCGGAACCTGGCGCGATGAAATCGGTATTGACCAGGAAGCAGTGGCTGCATACGTGGGCGGTGAGATTGCTCCTAATGGTAACGCCCATGCCGGTAAGGACTGGGGACCATTTGACATTCAAAAGGAAGTCATTGACCTTTGCCCCACAGAATGCATGTGGATGGAAGGCGGAAACCTGAAAATCAATGATAAAGAGTGCACCCGCTGCATGCATTGTATTAACGTAATGCCCAGGGCCCTGCGCATAGGCAATGACCGCGGTCTGTCCATTCTGGCCGGCGCCAAGGCCCCGATCCTTGATGGCGCCCAGATGGGTTCACTGCTCCTGCCTTTTGTCAAGGTTGAAGAACCTTATGAAGAGATACACGAACTCATTGATAACGTTTGGGATTGGTGGATGGAAGAAGGCAAGAACCGCGAACGTCTCGGTGAAACCATGAAGAGAATGGGCTTTCAGAAGCTGCTTGAGGTTACCGGAATTAAACCCATGGCTCAGCATGTCCAGGAACCAAGGACCAACCCGTATATCTTCTGGAAAGAAGAGGAAGTGCCGGGCGGTTTTGAACGCGATATCGCAGATTACAGATCACGCCATCAAAAATAAGGGAGGTAAGAAATGGCTTTTATATCATCAGGATACAATCCAGACAAGCCGATGGAAAATCGGATTACCGATATCGGCCCCAGGCATTATTCAGAGTTTTTGCCTCCGGTTATCAAAAACAACAGAGGCAAGTGGCTCTGGCATGAAATCCTTGAGCCCGGTGTGCTCATGCACAAGGCTGAGAGCGGAGACGAGGTTTACACTGTTCGGGCAGGTGCTCCAAGGATAATGAGCGTAGAGACCCTGCGCGAAGCTCTGGATATCGCAGACAAACATTGTGACGGCTACCTGCGCTTCACCACCAGGAACAATATTGAGTTCATGGTGGACAGCAAAGACAAGGTCGGACCTTTGAAAGATGACCTCAATTCCCGCAAGCATACCGGAGGAAGCTTCAAGTTTCCTGTTGGCGGGACCGGAGCAGGCATTACCAATATAGTCCACACCCAGGGCTGGATTCATTGTCATACCCCGGCTACTGACGCTTCCGGAACCGTAAAAGTGGTCCTGGAT
>PXDF01000209.1 GCA_003566455.1 Desulfonatronovibrio sp. | reverse complement strand
GGATAGGCAAGTTCAGGCTTTGCGGTATGGCCGGAGGAAAATCACGCTCCAGGCGTGATTTTGATCTGGCCTACCCCGCAAAGCTTGATTTTCTTACTTTGCGTCCTTGGCGCCTTAAGCGCAGCGAGCGGTTAATATTTCTTCCCTCTTCTCCACTCTTGCTCTGTGACGTACATGAGAAGGCTTGTCAAAATAAGCTAAGTTGGATATTATTTTTTCCTACAACATAACATCAGGATAATATTAAATTTTTCAAGGACTTTTCAGGCAGGTCATGACCAGAGTAAACACCCTTGTAGTAACCGGATACGGGACAAATTGTGAACGGGAAACCGCTCACGCGGCCAGGCTGGCTGGCGCCGACAATGTAGATATCTGCTTTTTCTCCGACCTGGTGGCAGGCAAAAACAGGCTGGATGACTACAACTTCCTGATTTTTCCGGGAGGATTTCTGGATGGAGATGACCTGGGAGCGGCCCAGGCAGCCGCCCTGCGCTGGAAATATTCCTCCACAAAAGAAGGCAAAAGGCTTATTGACCAGCTGGAAGATTTTTACAATTCCGGCAAAATCATCCTTGGAATCTGCAATGGTTTTCAGCTTCTGGTCAAGCTTGGCCTTCTGCCCGGGGCTGGAAGCAAGCCTTTTGAACGACAGGTCAGCCTGACCCACAATGATTCAGCCAGGTTTGAGGACCGCTGGGTTCACCTCAGGTCCAATCCTGATTCCGCGTGTGTTTTCACCCGGGGCATTGACTATATTTATCTGCCGGTACGCCATGGGGAAGGCAAGCTGGTGACCATAAGCGATGAAGTAATGACCGTGCTGGAACATGACAACCTCATTGCCCTGCAGTATATAGACCCCGGCACTAAACAGCCCACCCAGGAATATCCCTTGAACCCCAATGGGTCACCTCTGGCCATTGCCGGGCTGACCGATCCCACGGGACGTGTTCTGGGGCTTATGCCTCACCCTGAAGCCTTTAACCACACCACCAATCATCCAACCTGGACACGAGGGTCCAGATCCATTCATGGAACTGAACTCATTGCTGCTGGAGTTAAACATTTACGAGAGTCCTGATTCCCAGAAACCAGCCTGGCCTGAACTCATGGGCGAGGCGCTTATTCAGGCTGAAATCGCGGCTGCTTCCCATGAAGCCCCTGTTGGAGCCGTTGCCGTGGATGCTGATTCCAGGGCCATTCTGGCCAGGGCCCACAATCAGTGTATTGCCCTGAATGATCCCACAGCCCACGCTGAAATCCTGGCCCTTCGTCAGGCTGCGGCAAAAACGCGTAATTATCGTCTGCCGGGCGTGGTTTTGGTGGTTACCCTTGAGCCGTGTCTCATGTGCCTTGGAGCCATGGTCCAGGCCAGGATATCAGGCATTGTCTTTGGAACAAGGGATCCCAAGGCTGGAGCCATAGTTTCCCGCCTTGACATGTCAGAACTTCAATGGCTAAATCACAGAATCTGGTATATGGACGGAGTTCTGGAAAATGAATGCGCTGGGCTCTTAAAAGACTTCTTCCGCAACAAAAGATGAGTGTTTGATATCAGTAACGTAATTATCCGATGTCCGACTTCCGACTTCCGACGTCCGATTCACCGATTCACTGATTCACCGATTCACTGATTCACCGATTCACTGATTCACCGACTGACTGATTCACCGATTCACCGACTAACTGATTAACCGATTAACCGATTCACCGACTAACTGATTAACTGATTCACTGACAAACGGAGAGGTACCGAAGCGGCCGTAACGGGGGCGACTCGAAATCGCCTTGTCCCTTAACCGGGGCACGTGGGTTCGAATCCCACCCTCTCCGCCAACCAGGAGATAACATTCAAGCGACTACAACTTCTAACAGAACCTGTTGCTTGAAATATTCTGACCAGGCTGATGAAATAAAAAAAGGGGGCCAAGCCCCCTTTTTAATCATCACCATCGCTGACCAGAAGCACGGGCGATATCATAACCGCCCATAAACTATTTGGCCTCTGCGTACCAACCTTAATTATTCCATCTCTTTTTCTGAGTTATTGTTAACTGCTCTCTTTCTCAAAAATCCAGCCACGAGCAGCAGACCGGCTCCCAATAAAAACATGGTCGCTGGCTCAGGTACTTCTGAGGCAGCTGAAAGTCTGGGCATTGCTGGAAAGTTTATCCCGCTGTCTAATGAAGATCTTCCGGTCAGAAAGTCGCTTTCTCCAGATGTTGAAAGTCGCGCGACATCAGTAAAGGCAAGTTCATCAACCGCGTTCGCTGGTGACAGCATTCTGCTGGAATCAATGGCATCCCATGTTCCAGATTTTCCAGATTCAGACCATAGCGAAGTTATCGGATCAGAATCAGAAATATAGCCGACTTTCAAGCTTGCTCTGTTATGTAAAGTGGGAAAAAACTCAATGCTCTCATTAACCGCATCAGAAAATGGATTAGATCCATCAAGTTTCAGATGGTTATCTGTATCCGGCGTAAAAAGAGTTGCCTGAGCACTGACTGCCAGACCAATAATGAGTATGAGATTTAATAATAATATTTTTTTCATTTGAGCCTCAGAAAAAAACACCGGACTACCAAATGTGAAATCTTTTTCACATGGCAGCCCGGCTATCACTCACTTTATCGCTGAAGCTTCAAATGACTGTCATTAGCGTAAGTGCTGGACCCGTGGCTTTCCGTCCCAGCCTCTCGACTGGTTTGGCTTTATCATGATTTATTGATAAATTCATTTCAATTAACATGCCACAATAGAGTCATAATCACGGATTATCTAACATACTGAAAAATAATATTATTTACAGAAAATTAATATGGAAAAAATTCTGATTAATATTTAAGCGCAAACATGTTCCTTTTGATTTTTTCGTGAGATTTTAAAATGGAATATATTTGCGCTTATAACATAACAACTTGATTTTATTGAGTATGGCTTACAGCCGATTCCCATTGATATAAAGACTTACCAAAGTCCAGAACTTGAGCATAATTATATACTTCAAGTCTGACAAAAGACCTTGCTATGACCAGAAGGAAGGAGGATTTCTGAACCAGTTTTTTTGTTATCCGAACATGTTCAGACTCGTCAAAATAGATGAAAAAGCTTATAAATGCTGGCGAGTAAATGTGTCATTTTATTTATCCGAATTATTCAGATTATTTTTAGTCTTATAATACGTAATTCCGATTTTACTGGATTTTTGATCCAGATAATAAGAGTAACCTCATGGGGAAAAAAATGGCTCTTCCGGTTTAAGCGAACGTAGCCGGGATAAGGCTTAAAACTCATGAATTTCGCCAATTCCGGCTCAGGTGTAAGATATATTAACTCTCGCCCGCTCCAGGAGTCGCTTGAGTCACAGAGCTTTCAGAGAAGAGAGGTCATTTTTTCATTTATGCGAGTCGCAGTAATGAAAAAGGGTCTTCCGTCCCAGGCGGGGAGCAACCTGTTCATAGCCACCGGCTCGGTGGATATGAATATTATACTTCTCTTCCTCCACTCTTGCTCCGTAGCTCTAGGCCTGCCTCAGGCCGGGCGTGAGATATTCTTATTCTTTACGCGAAAGTACGCTTTAACCGGATGAACCATTCTTTTCTTGACCCACCTACCAGTTGGGCTCATCCGTTCTCATGGCCTCAGCCAGGTCATAAGCGTAGTTTCCAACAGCCCTGGCCCAGACAGAATCCTCCATTTCTCTAGCTGCTTCTTCATAATCTTGCCTTTCCAAAGCGTCCAGCATTAGTCTAAATCTTAGCAGAGCATCCCGGGGCATCTGCCGGGCCATGCGGATAAGCACCTGCTGTCTGGTCCAGGATAATTCGTTATATATAGGGATGATTTGGGATAACCTATTGTGAGTATCGACATATCCCGGGATGGTCCTCTCAAATTCAGGAGGAGCTGTTTCACCAGTAGATAAGTCCTGAGCAATTGAACTATCTGATCCTTTCAGAATAGCCTCACGAGATGAATCTGAATCTTGTTCATGCACTTTGTCCGGAACATAAACCTCCTGCTTCTCCACAAGACCGGATTCAGCGATCTTGCCGAGAGTTTCGAAATCTTCAGAACCGTCCTCTTTTGCACTGGTTACCAGACTCTGCTTCCAGGGCGATAATAATCCCATGCCTGCCAGGATATTATCGCGGTATGGACTAAACCATAAGCCCGCGGAGATCAGCAATATCAGAATGCTACCCACAAGGGCGTATCTGAATTTTTTTGTTAACCTTCTTCCTTCAAGATCAGCATTGACTTCCTTGATAATGGACGAATTGATTTTTTTCCGGCCATATCCAAAGCCAGTCACCAGGGCGTTGTCGCAGATGATATTGATTTTTCTGGGTATACCTCTGGAATATTTATAGATTAACCTCAAGGCCCCTTTGGTGAATATACTTTCCTGATCCTTCCTGGCCCCGGCTTTTTCCAGCCTGTGCATGATATAATCACGAGTCTGCTTCTCATCCAGAGGATAAATGGTCGCCCTGATGGCAATTCGTTGTCTCAGCTGCCTCAGTTCCTGCTTATTCAGGACGGTGTCCAGCTCGGTCTGTCCTATGAGAAATATCTGCAGCAGTTTGTCCGTGCTGGTTTCAAGGTTGGAAAGCATGCGCAGATTTTCCAGGGTCTGGATGGGCATGTTCTGAGCATCGTCAATGACCAGAATTACATTATAGCCCTCACGATATTGCCAGATCAAAACCTGGTGCAGCTTCCTGACCAGCTCAAAAGTCTCATCTTCATTTGGCAGTGGGTGGGACTTATTATTGGGATTATTTATGATATCCAGCTGATCAGGAAGATCCAAACCCAATTCAGAATATATGTGAAGCAAAAGCCCTTTAAAACTAAGATTTGAATTAAAGACAAAGACAGTTTTAACTTTATTTTCTTCAGTCCAGTTTTTCAGGAAGGTCCTGATGACGGTTGTTTTCCCGAGTCCAACCTCTCCGGTTAAAGATACAAATCCTTTTTTGTTTTTAAGCCCGTAGATCAGAGAGGCATAAGACTCCTTGTGACTTGGACTCATATAGAAAAAATACGGGTCCGGAGTAATATGGAACGGCTCTTTTTTCAGGCCAAAGTGTTCAAGGTACATTATTTTAAGAGTAAAAGGTTACAGGTAAAAAGTTAAAGGTGAAAGAATATGAGAGAGTAGAAATTACAGACAAGTTGCTTTCGTAATCAAAGAGTGACAAGTAACAAGTTACAGATAAAAAAGTGAAAGGTGAAAGAATAAAAAAGCAAGAATAACAAATCGAAACTATCTCAACTACTACATATGAACTACTACATCTTATTTCTCCCAACCTTCGTACTTTTAACTTTCGTACCTTTAACTCCTTAATCTTTAAATCATTCTTCCCCTTTCTTTCTTCCCAGACTGATCATCAGGCTTGAAATTCTCCTGGAAAGGTCCTTATATTCTGAAATCAGCTCCATCCCGAGTTTCTTTTCAAGATGTCCGACATCCTGAGCCAGATACAGCATGCTTCTTGTTTCGCCGCTTGATCCTTTTGCGATATCCAGAAAACGACAGAATTCGATTCTGGACCTTCTTTCAAAACCTTCGGCTATGTTGTTCATTACAGACACAGAAGCATCCTGAATCTGATCACGAAAACCAAAATCCCTGCAATTCCTGAATGCTGAATAAATCTGGGCTGCTAATCGCCTGGCCTCCTGCCAGACTTCCAGCTCTTCAAAACTTCTGGCAAAAACCATCCAAAGTTCCCACTTTCGTACTTTCCTACTTTCCTACATTCCTACTTTCCTACATTCCTACTTTCCTACTTTCCTACTTTCCTACATTCCTAATTTCCTACTTTCCTACTTTCCTACTTTCCTACTTTCCTACTTTCCTACTTTCCTAATTTCCTACTTTCCTACTTTCCTACTTTCCTACTTTCGTACTTTCGTACTTTCCTACTTCTTCACTCTTCCAGCTCTTCCAAAAGCGCCTCCGCCTCCTCCCTCTCAGGAAAGCTCTGCTCAGATGCCAGCGCCTTCTGCAGATATCTCCTGGCCTCGCTCATATTTCCATAACCATGCTGGGCTGCCGCCATGTGATAAAGTATAGTGGGATGCTCAGGGGCTCCTCGCAAAGCATCCTGAAACTGTGAAATCGCGCTTAGATAAGCTTCCCTCTTAACATAAATCCACCCCAGGGTATCGCTTATGGCCGGGTCATCCGGATGCTTTCTCTTGGCCATCTGGGCCAGACCCAGCGCCTCATCCAGATTGCCCCCGGTTTCAGCCAGGATCCAGGCCAGGTTGTTTGCAGCCGGCGCGAACTCCTTATCTATTTCCAGGGCTTTTCTGTAATAGTTTTTAGCCATATCCAGATTGTCCTGTTCCTGATAAAGAATTCCAAGGTGCATAAGCACTGGCACTGATCCGGGCTGTGTTTTCAGCAGGGCCTCATTGCTGGCAATGGCCTGCTCAATATTGCCCGTGGCGGTATAAAGCCTGACCAGGTTCTGGTACGGGGCCGGCCACTCTTGATTATCCTGAACAGCCTTTTGCAGCGCCTGTTCAGCTCCATCAAAGTCCCGGGCGTTCATCAGGATCAGCCCTTTGCTGTTGTACATGAAAGACTTCAACTCGGGTTTGTCCTGATATTCATTAATCCTTGAATCAATAAAACTCAGCGCCTCATCAGTTTCCTGCCTGGCCAGATAGGTCTGCACCATGCCTCGCAGAAGTATCTGAGATCCAGGTTCTTTTGAAAGCCCTTCCATGAAGAGAGACCTGGCCTGTTCAGGGTTGTTCCGGCCCATGTAAACGCTGCCCAGGTGATAATAGGTTTCAGGACTGTCCGGCTCAAACTCCTGCAGGTTTTTAAAAAATTCTTCAGCCATTTCAAAGTCCTGCCTGGCCATTCCCACCTGTCCGAGAATCAGATGGGCCCTGCTCAGTCCCGGCTGTATTTCAATGACCTTCCTGGCGTGCTCTTCTGCTTTATCCAGTTCTCCGCCTGCGAGC
>PXDF01000233.1 GCA_003566455.1 Desulfonatronovibrio sp. | reverse complement strand
CCTGCTATTGAAAATATGACCAGCACAAGCAAGGGCCAGAGAGTTGAAAAGCTGATGGCTGTTTCAATATCATCCAGATGAAAGGCTGAATAAATGGCTGAGCAATAGATAAAGCCCTTGACCGCGAATCCCAGGGCTGTGCTGATGATAAAGGGGAGCAGGCTCACTTTAAGAATGCCGGAGCTGTAGTTAATAAAGGAGTGGGGAAACCCGGGCAGGCAGCGCAGGGCGCAGAGCTGAAGAAAGCCGGAATTTTGCTGCAGGTTTTTGAAGACCTTTGATCTGGAAAATTTCATGGACCAGGATGAAGACATGGACTGGGAGAAAAAATAGGCAGCCAGACCGCCGGTGACTCCTCCAATGACTACAAGGACCGTGGCGGCCCAGGGCTGGTAAATCACCCCAAGGGTCCACATGATGAGGGAACCTGGAAAAGCCAGCATATACAGAAACAGCTGAGCCAGGACGGCAACCAGAGGAAACCACATTGACTCAGCTAATTGTTCAAGATCAGACAGGTAACCTTCAATATCCAGTATCCCGAACTTCTGAACCAGGATTCCAGAAGCCAGAATGCCAAGCAGGATTAATAACTTGAGTGTGCCTCTCATTGGGAATCTGTTAGAATTTCCAGGTGAGATTCATCATTATGCCAGGGCTGCTTTTTAATTTTTCTTTTTGCACGCGGTCCTTGCTTTTATCGTAGATTCTCCATTTTCTTTCCATCAGATAATATGGTCCAAAGGCAAAAGACATGGACTGGACAGGCCGGAGTTCCATTTCCATGCCGAGTTTCAGGGCCTGATCACTGAAGTATCCTTTTTCCCGCACCGGGCTGTTGTTTTTGAGGCGGTAGATCCTGGCGGTGTAACCCAGGTAAGCCCTGGCAGCCAGATTTTCATTAAATCCGTATCTGATGTTTGTTTCCGGGAAGCCTGCGCGGGCGGACAAGCCCTGGTCTCCTGTGGGAGCATAACCAATTGTGATCAAGGGCAGGATCCTGCTGGTTACCGGGTGATAAACACCGCCAGCCCCGAAACCTGCTGACCAGCCATTATCAAAGATCCTGATGAATGAGAAATCAGCCCTGAGGCCGAATGAATCTGACATTTCCTTTTCAAAGTAGCTGCCAACAGCCCCCCCCAGGTTAAACATCCATTTTTGATTCAGGAAAAAATTTTTTCTGGCCCTTAAGGAAACACGGTGAAGACCGGTCCAGGGTGTTTTGCCTCTGGCTGCCAAGCCTGAATCCCGGGCTTTGTCCCAGGAGTAGTCCGTGTAATCATAGGAAAGGTTATAGTAAGAGTATGAACCCGCGATTTCGTAACGGCTGAATGATGTCTTGGCGTCTGTTCCCCTTATCCGGGAATTGAATCTATGATCATATCCTGTGGTTATGGAAATTTTATCCTGAACAGGCGGCTGTGCGCCGGCCGGGGTTGAAAAGAAAGGGATGAAAAAAAAGCAGAGCATGGTGAGGCAGAGTCTTTTCATTTTGTATCCTTTTTGAAAATTTATTGTCTGAAGTCTTTCGGGATGAGCTACTTTTATGAATTATTGCTAGGGAAAACGAGTAATCTTGACCAATTATCATGAGATTGCCGCGCTCGAAGACTCCCTCGCAATGAAAGGCTTCGCAAAAGCCGGCGTTCCACCTGAACCTGTCATTGCGAGCCAAGCGAAGCAATCTCTAACATTTACAGGAAAAACAGCACAATTCAGCATTCACTCTACAGCAAGGATTTCCCTGATATTGAGACGGATGCTTGTCACACCCCGGTAAGTGTTAACGGCAGGCGTATAAGCCAGAACCACCTTTCTGCCGGTTATGGAGGTTTGCCCCCATGAGTCTCCCCTTCTCCAGAACTGGGCCCGAAGACAGATACCTGATGCCGGGTCCTTGAGATTGAATCTCAGGTGTTTGTCATTGCCGAACAGGGTCTGATCCAGAACCAGAAGCTCAGGCGAAAGGAAAACCGGCCGCGGATTGCCCGGCCCCAGAGGTTGAAGAAGCTCAAGTTCAGCAATAAATTCCGGGGTAAGCTCATTGAAATTCAGCCTGCCGTCAAGCAGGATTTCCCTGGCAGCTTTTTCAGGTCCCAGGGTATTGACCACCTCCAGGTCAAACATTCGTCTGAAGTCATCCAGGTTATCCTCTTCAATGGACAGCCCGGCTGCCAGGCCGTGACCTCCGAATTTAATCAGGATATGGCTCAGGGAGCATAATCCCTGGTACAGATCAAAACCTTTGATGCTTCGTCCGGAACCCTTTATTAACCCGTTTTCCCTGGTCAGGACAAAGCATGGCCGGTGAAATTCATCAACCATCCTGGAAGCCACGATTCCAATAACTCCGGTATGCCACTGCGGATCAAAAAGGACCAGTGCCCGGTTGTGCAGCATGCCCAGGGCCATATCCCTGGCCTGGGCCAGGATCTGCTCTTCGGTTTTTTTTCTCTGATCATTGAGCTTGTTAAGCCGCTGGGCCAGGTTTTGAGCAAGCTCAAAATCCGGGGTCAAAAGCAGTTCCAGGGCCATGGCCGGATCATCCAGCCTGCCTGCCGCGTTTAACCTCGGTCCCAGAGCGAACCCAACCTCTCCAGCGCCAATGCTGTCTTTGTGGTGAATGCCGCTGACTTCCTTAAGAGCCCGAATGCCCGGCCTTTCAGCCTTATTCAGAAGCAACAGCCCGTTTTTGACCAGGATCCTGTTGGTCCTGTCCAGTTCAACCAGATCGGCTATGGTCCCAAGGGCCACAAGATCAAGAAAATTACGGATATCCAGAGCCTGTCCAGGCAATATGTTGTTCAGGGCGGCCATAAGAAAGAAAGCAGTGCCCACACCTGACAATTCAGGGTGGGGACAGGAGCAGGTTTTGGGATTGATGATTGCGTCTGCCTGGGGCAAAACTTCTCCGGGCCGGTGGTGATCAGTCAGGATGACTTTCATGCCCAGCTCCACTGCCCTGGTTACTTCCTGGAGGTTGGAAATACCGCAGTCCACAGTGATCAGGGTTCTGACCCCTTCCCTGGCCAGGGATTCAATTTCCTGACAATTGAGCCCGTAACCGTCTTCTAAGCGGTGGGGCAGGATGGGCAGTATATCAAGACCTTTTCTGGTGAAAAAATCCTTGATCAGAGCGACTGAAGTTATGCCGTCCACATCATAGTCGCCCCAGACAGCGATTTTTTCATTTTTACTTATGGAATCAGCTATAAGGGACGCGGCCCGCGCCAGACCATCCCATTCTTCCAGAGGTTTAAGATAACGAAGCCCGGGACTGAGAAAAAAATGTATGTCCTCATAAGTGGTCATCCCCCGCTGGTACAAAAGACGGCAAAGAGCTGGCGAAATATCAAGGCTCTGGGCAAGGTCAGATATCTCTCCCGGCGGCGGCTCAGGCTCCCTGAGAAGCCATTTAATTCTGGTTTTTGGATTTATGGGATTCACTTTCTTGAGAGTTAAAAGTTAAAAGTTAAATCACGCGAAGCGCGTGACGAAACGAGTTAAAAGTAAAAAGTTAAAAGTTAAGAGTTAAGATAAATAAATCAGGCGGTTGAAGCTGGTGCCGCGCGGGTCATGCAACAGCCCGCAAATTATTACCTGAATTTAGCGGATTTTGTGGTCTGCTCAGTTCATCAGGCGACTTCAGGTCAAACGGCTTATTATGCCTTGCAAAGCCTTGACAGGATCAGGGCTCTGGATCACCGGCCGGCCGATAACAAGAAAGTCCGCGCCCGATTTTTGAGCCTGTTCAGGGGTCACAACCCTTTTCTGGTCATCTTCCGCGGGCTGTGTCCTTATTCCGGGGGTTACCAGGTAAAAATCGTCTGAGGTCATTGTTCTTATCTTTTTTGCTTCAAGCCCGGAACAAACGCATCCGTCAAGACCCCAGCCATGTGCTTTTTGAGCCAGATCATAAACTATTTCATGGGTATTTCTCTGATCCGGCCAGGGCAGGTCTTTCTGCTCCATGCTGGTCAGAAGGGTAACGCCCAGAAGCAGGACTTTATTGTTGGCCCTGACCCCCCGGTCTCTGGCATTAATGGCGGTCCTGATCATTTTTTCTCCACCCAGCATATGCATGGTCAGCATGTCCGCCCCGACATCCACGCAGCTGGAGACAGCTCCTGAAACAGTATTGGGAATATCCAGAAGCTTGAGATCAAGAAAGACATTGAAGTCCATACGTTTCAGCATGGCCACAATTTCAGGGCCCGCGCGAACAAAGAGTTCCAGACCCACCTTGACCCACGTGATTTCATATCTGATTTTCCGGGCAAAATCCAGGGCCGTCCGGGAATCATTAAAGTCAAGGGCAAGGATAACTTTGCTCAAGGTTCAGTATCTCCTTTCAGGATCATGCCGGGAAGACGGGGACTGTAAACAGGCCTTAGTTTTTCAGCCCTGACAATTGCCTTGAGGTCATTAAAGGCTGTTTCAAGGTTATCGTTGATAATCCAGAAATCAAAAAGGCCGCTCTGGCTGATTTCATGGTGGGCGTTCCTGATTCTTGTGCGGATTGTCTCGGGATCATCAGTGCCGCGTTTTAAAAGCCTTTGTTCAAGGGCTTTGAGTGATGGAGGAAAAACAAAGACAAAAAGACCGGTATTCATGTTCTTTTTAAGCTGCAGAGCTCCCTGAACATCAATATCAAAGATAAGGCTTCTGCCTGAATCCAGAGCGTTTTCAACCTCTTTTCCTGGAGTGCCGTAATAGTTGTCATGAACCTTGGCCCACTCAGCGAAAAAATTCCGGTCTCTGAGGGATATGAATTCATCAGGGTCTACAAAATAATAATCCTTGCCGTTGACTTCCCCCGGTCTTGGCGGCCTGGTGGTGCACGAAACTGAAAATTCGAATTCCGGCTGCTCATGGATAAGCATGTTGATCAAGGTGCTTTTGCCTGTGCCTGAAGGGGCGCATATGGTCAGAAGAACACCCTTAGGCATCGTTTTTGACCTCAATGTTTTCCAGACGCTGGGAAATGGTTTCAGTCTGAATTGCAGACAATATGACATGGTTTGAATCAGTAATGATCAGAGACCGGGTTTTTCTGCCCTGGGTGGCGTCAATAAGCCGGTTGTCATTGCGAGCGTCTTCGCGAAGCCTGCGCATGGGAGATGATCCCGGGTTAACAATGGCCACAACACGGGTACAGATTACTGAGTTGCCAAAACCAATGTTCAGAAGCTTCAGTTTTTCAGAAATCATATTTTTTACTCCAGATTCTGTGCCTGCTCCCTGCATTTTTCCAGTTCAGCCTTGAAGTCCACAGCCACCCGGCTCATATCGGTATTCTGGCATTTATTGGAGCAGGTGTTGATTTCCCTGAAGGCTTCCTGAAGGATGAAGTCAAGCTTGCGACCCATTTCCCCGGACCTGGAGATAAGCTCCTTTATTGATTGCAAATGGGCTCTGAGCCTGGTTATTTCTTCACTCACGTCAAGGCGGTCAGCCATTATGGTCAGCTCCTGAAGGAGTCTGTTTTCATCCATTTCCAGGGAAATTTCATCCATGATCCTGGCCAGTCTCTGTCTGAGTTCGTTAAATCTGCCCTGGCTGTTGTCTCTGGCCAGATCCGCCAGCTCCTCTGTCAAGGCAGCCAGTTTTTCCAGTCGCTCAGACATGTCTTCCCTAAGGAGTTCGCCTTCTCTTTTTCTTGACTGGTTCCACGTGTTCAGAGCTTTTTTCAGGGAGGTTTCCAGATCATCTTCCAGGCCTTTGGCAACGCTGGCCTTGCCTTCCTGCCAAAGGGACGGATTTTTTAAAAACAGATTCAGATCAGGGACAAAGTCATGCCCCATTTTCTGGGCGAAATGATCCACCTGGGACAGCATGGCCTGAGCCATGGTCTGGTCAAAGCTGATATCCAGGACATCAGGGTCATGGATTCTGAGGCTTAAGCCGATATCCAGGCGTCCGCGAAGGGCATTGGCTCGGATGATTTTTTCCCATTTTCCCTGCAAAAAGTAAAGCGCGTGGGGTATCCTCCACTTAATATCAAGATATCGGTTGTTTACGCTTTTTATCTCCCAGGCCAGGGTCCAGGAATCTTTGTTCAAAGTTTCTGAACCGAAACCGGTCATGCTTATGGCCATTGTCTGTGATCCTGTGGTTAATCATGTTAAAAAATCTGTCTTCATATTTACCAAAATTAAGGAACGTTATCTGTCATTGCGAGCGAAGCGAAGCAATCTCAGACGGTTATGAAGAGATTTTTGAGTTTGCAATTACAGCTTTATCAAACAGTTTCAGGAAAATCGGGTAATTTTGCATTCAGTTGAGAAAGCTGTTCATGGTATCTGCTCCTGATGATTCTAAGGTGCTTTTTGATTTTTTCCGAAGAATAGTCAGGAAAGGTCCATTCAAGGTCCTTCCAGTCTCCCCTGGTAAAAATCAGGGTCAGGTCCGCCCATATGCCTCTGGTTAAATAAACCCGGTGCGTGAAGTTTTTGCCCGTGGCCAGGACCAGTCTCTCCAAGGTGACTATGCCCGGGTCAAGGTTGAAAATTCTTCTGCCGCCCTGTTTAAAGCGCTGTTCCAGTTCGTTGGCGGCAAGCTTGATGTCAACCAGAGCGTCAAGACGCGCCAGGGGTTTAAAGGTTAGTATCCGTCTGGAAATGGGAGTGTCAAGTTCCTGATCATAGTAGGCGGTTTCAGTAAAGGCAATGGGATCGGTCAGGTAGTCTGCCTTCCCGAATTTCTGTTCCAGTATATCAAGGAGTTCAGGCCAGAATTCTTCCCATCTGGAGCTTAATATGGACAGGAACAGCTTGCCGGGTTTCGGAATTGTTGGAACGCTCATGATTAGCTGAATAGATGAAGGTTAAAAGTGCATTGCAAGGTTGAAGGTCCAAAAAGGCAGTTTAATTACCTGGTCAAAGACCCAAGACCTCCCCACAGTGAACATAGCAGGCTGTTGAAAATCTTCCAATTGCTGCGTCGCTGCGAAAAGTTCAAACTCTTCTAAGTAACTTGAACCGTATAGGCTACAAATTCAGCATGTTATCATAAAACCATTTTTTGCTCTTTTTAGTAT
>PXDF01000104.1 GCA_003566455.1 Desulfonatronovibrio sp. | reverse complement strand
TATCTCGTAATTTATATTTCTTTGGAAAATATGTTCCACAATGTTCTTTAATTCATTTTTATACAATTCATATATATACTTGTGAGGAAAATTAATCTTAATTATTCCATTCTTATTTGAGAATTTGATATGATTGAGGATATTTTCATGTTTTTCAACATTTATTCCTTCCATTCTCAGTACAGAAGCCAGATCGTCACTATTTTGATTAACTTTGTTCATTGAAGCTCAAGATTGACTAGTTTAACCTTGTCTTTTAATATAAAGGTTTAAGAAGAAATACGCTGTTAGGTGATAAATACCCGGAATGGAGGCCAGATGTCAAAAAAATACGCTGTAAACAAGACAATAGCCCAGATTAACGAAAAAATCAGGGCAAAAAAGGCTGTAGTTGTTAACGCTCGAGAAATGACCAACTTAGTCCGATCCAAAGGGAAGGTCAAGGCTGCTTCTAATGTGGATGTAGTCACCACAGGTACTTTTTCTCCAATGTGTTCTTCTGGTGCCTTTTTCAATATTGGTCAGCAACCTCCTTTGATCAAAACCCACAAACTTTGGCTTAACGGAGTTTCATGCTATGCTGGTCTGGCTGCAGTCGACGCATTTATAGGAGCTACTGAACCGGCTGAGGATGATCCATTAAACAAGGTTTATCCAGGTAAATTCAAGTACGGAGGCGGTCATGTCATAGAGGATTTGGTTCGTGGAAAATCTGTCCGTCTGAAGGCCATTGCTTATGGCACTGATTGTTATCCGCGCACCTCTCTTGAAAAAGACATAACTTTGGCTGAAATGCGCAATGCCTGGCTTTTTAACCCCAGAAACGCTTATCAGAATTATAACTGCGCTGTTAATCTGACAAACAAGATTAAATACACTTACATGGGTCCATTAAGGGCCAATATGGGCAATATCAATTTTGCCACATCAGGAGAATTGAGCCCTTTCTTCAATGATCCTTTTTTCCTGACCATTGGTCTGGGAACCAAAATTTTTCTGGCAGGAGGTATTGGTTATGTTCTAGGCTCAGGTACTCAGCATAACCCATTTCCTCCCAGAAATGAAAGAGGTATTCCCAAGCTTCCCTCAGGAACCATCATGGTCAAGGGCGATCTTAAGCAAATGGATCCAAGATACCTGAGAGGAATCAGCTTTGCCGGATATGGATGTTCTATAGCCATAGGCATCGGAATTCCAATCCCTGTCCTTAATGAAGAAATGGCCTGGTTCACCGGAGTTTCGGATAGCGACATTGATTTGCCAGTAATTGATTATGGCCATGATTATGGTGCAGGAAAATCCAAAATACTCAAGTATCTTACCTATGCTGAGCTTAAATCAGGGGAGGTTGAGCTTTATGATAAAAAAATCAGCACGGTTCCATTGACCAGCTATTCCCTTTCTCTGGAAATCGCGGATAAACTCAAGGGTTGGATAGAGCAGGGAGAATTTGTTTTAACCGAGAGCCAGGAAAAGATTGAGTCAACTTAATGCAGTAGTGAATATAAATCTTCAAAATTATCTCAGAGACAAAGAACCTCTGGCGATTGCTCTTTCAGGCGGGATAGACAGTTCAACCCTTACCCTTTTTTGCCACCAGAATCAAATTGAATATGCCGGCTTTACAATTACTGGCCCACACGTAACAGATTTTGAGATTCAGAGGGTTATTCGTCTAAGGAACGAATATGGTCTTAACCACATTTTTTTTTATTACGATTACAGGTACTATTCAAATGTAATTAAAAATCCGCACGACAGGTGTTTTCACTGCAAGTCTTCTCTTTTAACCGGGCCTGCAAATTTCTTTTCCTCTACTCACACTTTGGCTGATGGCTCCAACTACACCGACACTCTTGGCCACAGACCTGGAATCAGGGCGTTGAAGAATTTGGGGATCATATCCCCCTTTGTGGATTTAAAAATTGATAAAAGTGAAATTGTAGAGATGGCCAGACGATTAGGCCTTAAAGCGGAAGAGAAAGATTCCAGATCCTGTATCTTAGCCAGATTTGACTATGGGATTTTTCTAGATGATAATCTGGTATTGAAAATCCGCAAGGCAGAGGATTATCTGCTGCAACAGGGTTTGACTGGATTCAGGCTCCGGGTTTTGAGTCCGGAAAAATGCTTGTTACAGATTAATTCTCAAAATGAGCCCTTATTCAAACAAATCCAGCCAGGCTTTGACACACTTACCAAACAAATTGATTTATTTCCGTATGAGGTTGATTTTCTGCCTTTCAGTAAGATAACCGGCTATTACGATCAATTTTAACTTTTAAACAAGGTTTTCTTTATAGATATTTCTGGTGGACTTCCATGGATAGATCATGGCACACCTCATTATAACCATTAATAAATTTTATTATTAACTTAATTAAATAGAGTTGGTTGGTCTGGGGAGGTCCTATTATACACAACAGGAGATACATATGCATGAAGTAAGCTTAAACCAGGTTATTACGGATTATTTGTCCGGTGATCAGATAGAACTCACAACCTACGAAGATATCAGACAAGCTATTGCAAGGCTTTTGGTTGAAGAAAAAAATTTTCCACCGGAAAATATCAAGCCAAAATATAAACTTGAACTGGATATTGGAAATGATAAATACTCTATTCAGATAGACTTTGTCATTTATCACCAGGGCAAAGCTATTCTCATTCTTGCTTTTTGTCCTGGCGCTGTTTCCACTTATGTAACTCAATATATCTGTCTGGCCAGGATCTTTCCCCGCGATCCAGTGCCGTTTGTTATAGTTACGGACAGCAAAGACGCTGCATTGATCGATGTCAGCGTGAAAAAGGAAATTTGCAGAGGGTATGCCTGTATCCCCATGTGGGAAGATTTGGTAAAAATGGCTGATGACGCAGAGAGATTTAGCATATCCAGGGAACGAATGGATAAGGATAAAAGGGTGGCTTATGCAATGTTCGCCTTAAGTGACGAGTGCTGCGTGTCAGATTGCCCTTCCAGCTGAGCATTCAATGTTTCATGTCGATCATGGTTATGGCAGCCTTGTTTTGCCAGTTCACTGATTTATTACTCCCAACGATTTGATTCGGGAATTTTCATTTTTTTCATGGCGGTTACCAATTCATCTTTGCCCGCAACTGCAGTCCCAATCTGACCAACAACAATGCCCGCGGCCAAATTAGCCAGAATACAGCCTGTTTCAAGGTCAATACCCGCCTCAAGACTCAGGCCAAGAACCCCGATTACAGTATCACCTGCTCCGGTGACATCAAATACTTTTCTCGCACTGGTGGTTATATGAATTATTTCTCCGTTATCCTTAAAAAGCACCATGCCTTCGGGACCCATGGTAATCAGAAGGTTAGCTGATCTATTTTTTTCAATAATTTTTTTGCCAGCCCTTATAATGTCCCTTTTGGTCTCAATTATCTCTCCACTTCCCTCTTGAGCTTCCTTTTTGTTTGGGGTCATAATAAAGACATCTTGATATTTGTTAAAATTTTTGTTCTTAGGGTCGATTATTGCCTTTCTGTTTTTCATCATCTTCAATGTGCTTTCATTGATCAGGCCTTTTCCATAGTCTGATACAATTACAAAACTGCTTTCCTGAACAGATGAATAAATTGCTGCAAGACCCTTTGACTCTATGTTGGTTAAAGGGGCCAGACTTTCCATGTCCACCCTGACAATTTGCTGGGTGTTGCCCATAACCCTTGTTTTTAGTGTTGTTTTTCTGTCCGCTGAAACATAAATTCCATTTGATATTTTTTCTTTTTTCAGGAGTTCTTTTATTTGTTCACCATATTTGTCGTTACCCACAACTCCAACCAGATAAGGTTCAGCCCCCATTGACTTTACGTTTTTGGCGACATTGGCTGCCCCTCCAAGGCAGTATGTTTCTTTTTCCACGTAAACCACTGGAACAGGAGCCTCTGGCGATATCCTGGTCACTTCTCCCCACTGATAGTGATCCAGAATTATATCTCCCACTATTACAACTGTCTGCCGGTTTATCCTGTTAATTTTCTCTATTATTTTAAGTTGTCGCATTTTGTAGGCCTGAAACTTATCCTAGAATTTTTAAAAAATCCTGGAGCTGCTTTTCATTACTGTAATTTATTACCAGCTTTCCTTTCCTGGCTGTACCTTTAAACATCACTTTCAGGTCTTTGTTTATCTTTTCCTTCACCAGTTCCCGCACTTTGTGAGCCAACTCTGTTTCGGCTGTGTCTTCTGATTTTTGAGTGTTTTTAGGCTTGCTTAAGGATTTTATAAGGTTTTCAGTTTCCCTTACAGATAAATTTTTTCTGATGATTTTATCCGTTACCATGATCATTGAATACTGATCCTTTAATCCCAGAATCGCTCTGGCGTGGCCGGCTGTGATCAGATTTTCCTGGATATTCTTTTGAATTGGTTCAGGAAGGTTTAACAGCCTGAGCGTATTTGCCAGGTGCGAACGACTCTTGCCAATATTTTCTGCCAATTCTTCCTGATTTACATTTAATTCATTTTTCAATCGCTCAAGAGCTTTAGCCTGTTCCATTATGTTCAGGTCTTCCCTTTGCAGATTTTCAATCAGAGCAATGGTCAGGGCCTCAGCATCGCTGTAGTTTCTGACAATGGCAGGTATTGTTTTTAAACCGGCGCTGATGCTTGCTCTCCACCTTCTTTCTCCAGCTATGATTTGATATTGGCCTTTCTCACTTTTTCTAACCAGTATTGGCTGTAGAACGCCTTGTTTTTTGATTGACGAGCATAACTCCTGAATTTTTTCGTCATCGAATCTGCTTCTGGGCTGATTTTTATTCGGCTCTATATTGTTGATGCTGATGCTGGTAATATCTGTAGTTCTCGAAGTTTCTTCGTAAAAATCTGGAGCTATGAGTGCGTCAAGGCCTTTGCCCAGTCCCCTGTTTTTGTTTTTCATTGTGAATCCTCTGTTATTTCTTATCTATTTTTTTGACAATTCATATTATGTTATTAATAATCTTTAATTAACCAAGGAGGATTAAATATGTTTTTGAATAAGGATGTTCAGCCCCTGTATAATGAGAAAGGCTTGTTGCAGGGGGTATTTATTGCGGCAAACAAATGGTTTGAGAACAAGTCAGAGCTTGAAGCCATTTTATTTTCGCAACAGGAGGCGAATCCCAGTGCCCGAACAGTCTTCAACGAAGAACCTTTGAAAGATTGGGAGACTCTTCTTTCATACTGGGATTTTAACTATCCTGTAGAAAAAATTGTAAAATGCAAAAATTGCGGATCATGCACAGATGACTGGACATTGGATGATCCTAAAAAATTCAGGCTGAAAGCAGCTAATCTCGGCGGGCTGGTTTCTTTTCTCTGCCTTGAGTGTCAACACAGAGTCACCAAGAAGCACTTCAAGGATCATATCTGTTATGAGTGCAGCCCTTTTACCTGCCAGGCAAGATAATTATCTATGGTCAACAGTTTTTTCTGTGTACTCTTGCAGCAAAAAGAGTACACAGAAGAATATGGTTAATTTGTTATTCCTTGCTTTTACTGACAATTTCCCTGGCCAGCTCCAGGTAGGCCTGAGATCCGGTGGATCGAATATCATACGATATTGCCGGCTTTCCGTGACTAGGCGCCTCTGACAGCCTCACGTTTCTGGGTATAACGGTTTTCAGGACCCTGTCTTTAAAGTGATTCCGTACTTCCTGAGCCACCTGATGAGACAGTTTGTTTCTTTTGTCAAACATTGTGAGCACAACACCCAGAAGTTTCAGCTCTGTGTTCAGCCTTTTCTTCACCAGCTCGTAGGTTTTGAGCAAATGAGCTATTCCTTCAAGGGCGTAATACTCGCATTGAAGAGGGATGAGTAGTTTTTTGGCGGCGCACAGAGCGTTAATGGTCACTATCCCCATTGATGGTGGACAATCCAGGATCACATATTCATAGCCGTCCAGGTTACCTCTTAAGAGGTTGTACAGGTAATATTCTCTGTTTTCCCTGCCGATGAGCTCGATTTCCGCTCCGACTAAATCCTGAGAGGATGGAACAATTTTCAGGTAACTCAGTTCTGTTTCGTATATCAACTCTTGAAGCCTGCTATCTCCGCAAAGTCCATGGTAGATACAATTTTTGATGTCCTCTCTGTCCAGGCCCAGTCCGCTGGTGGCGTTGCCCTGGGAATCACAGTCAATGACAAGAACTTTTTTTTCCATTACAGCAATTGATGCGGCGAGATTTATTGCTGTGGTAGTTTTGCCAACCCCGCCTTTTTGATTGGCGATTACAATTACATTATCCAATTTTCCCCCTGAACTGAGCAAAAAAGTTTCACGTGAAACATTTGTTGTGAGGCTTTTTAAGTGAAAAAAGGTAAAAACACAATAGGTGGTTTATTGAGATAAAATAGAAAAAAATTAATAAACCTGAAAGTCATCAACATGATCTAAAAAGCTATTTGTAAATGGGCAGGCAATGACTGGAGCATTATTGTCTTGACATCATTTAAGAAGTGGTTCATCAAGTTATGCTTAAGTCAAAGACGCAGCCCGGGTTGAATGGAAAATGTGGATGCGCAAAAAGCGCATGATTGAAAGGGATCAAGTCACAGATAAATTTGATTAAAAATCATGAAACTATCAACTTAATTGATGGCCGGCAGCAGATGAGCAAGTTATTTGACGCAATCATTGTTGGGGGGGGGCCTGCTGGATCAACAGCCGGGCTGGTTCTTGCCCGCAAGGGGCTAGATGTGTTGATCCTGGAAAAGAAAAAATTTCCAAGGTTTAAGCTTTGCGGGGGCATGCTGACCAGGAAGACCATTGATTTTGGCCAGAGCATTTTTCCCGGGTTTATATCCACCCTGGAGCTGAAAGGGATTACTGAGAAAACAATTGAAAGCTATTCCATTAAATCTGAAGACAGGCTGTTATATCATGGCATTGCTCAGCACCCGTTTATCCTGGTCAACCGTGAAAAATATGATCATCTGTGGATGGAACAAGCTCAGGAGGCTGGAGCAACAATGCGAGTTGACAGGGCCGTCGGAGTGGATATTCAGGAATCCAGGGTGATAACAGCTGCAGGAAAAACGTTTCATGGAAAATTTATTCTTGGCGCGGATGGCAGCGGCAGCCGGATTCGCAGAGCTTTGGCTCAAAAAACAAGTATTATGCCGCCTTGGTCGAAACATTCAGCCCTGGCCATGGAAACTTTTGTTGAAAGAAAAGCGGTTGATTTTCAGGATTGTCCTGAATTATTTCTTGGCCTGGTCAGGGATGGGTATGCCTGGTCATTTCCCGGAATCAAAAAACAGGTGGTGGGCATTTGTTCGTCCAGGACAAAAAATGGCCGGGAATTGAAGAAGATATTAATGAATTTGCTGAGCAGAATGGGATTGCCAAAGCCAGAACATCAAAAAATTCAGGCGCATTTCTTGCCTTACGGTGATTATGAAAAACTGCCGGGCTATAAAAATGTTCTGCTTACAGGGGATGCAGCAGGGCTGGCTGAACCATTGCTTGGAGAAGGAATTTATTATGCTCATGCCTCAGGCAGCCTGTCGGCCAGAGCTATTTATGAGTGTATGAACAAGCCAGAAAAAAGTTGTGATGTCTACTCTCAATTTCTGACCAAGATTATTGGCAGCATGCGGAATAGACTGCTTTTTCGGAGGTTGACGCTGGGGATGCCCAAATCTGTTGCAGAAAGATCATTGCGGTTCCTGCTGCCATTTATTGCCCCTCAACTGGAGAACAGGATTCAGGGTCAGCATACCGGATCTCCCAGATAATGCCTTGATCCAGACCTTGATCAGGGCAGCGCTGCTGCTTGAATTTTTCTCTAATCATCAGTTCCCCTTTCGCCATTAATCATATCTGCGGAAATAACGGTCAAAAAAGTGATTTTATAACCGACCGAACTTTCGATACAAATCTTTTTCTATGTTGAGGGGAACAAGCCCGTGGATATTACCTCCCAGCCTGGCCACGTCCTTTATCAGGGTTGAACTTGTGTAAAGCCACTTGTAATCGGTCATCAGGAAGACAGTCTGAATGCTTCTGTCAAGACGGCGGTTCATTAGGGCCATCTGGAATTCATACTCAAAATCAGCCACAGCCCGCATTCCCCTTAGAATGGCCGATGCCTTTTGAGATTTTACATAATCGACCAGCAGCCCCTCAAATGGCTCAACTTTCACCCGGGGTTCTCCGATAAAAACCGTGCCGGTCATTTGGACCCTTTCTTCAAGGGTAAAAAGAGGGACTTTAGGCGTATGCAGGGCCACAGCCACAATAATTTCATCAAAGATATCCAGTCCGCGCTTAACCAGGCTTATATGGCCATTTGTGAATGGATCGAATGTTCCCGGATAGATGGCTTTTTTTAAGTTTTTCTCCATATCAGTATCCTTGTTTGGCCGAAGTGTTTGTCTTTAATTAATTCCAGTTCAGAGTGAAATTGCGGCTCAAATGTGAGGCGGGTCTCTATTTCAGCGCATACTAAACCGCCGTGGCTCAAAAGGTCTGATCTTAAGACCCTGTTAAGAGACGGTCGAGCCATGTCTCTGCCGTAAGGGGGGTCAACAAAAACTAGCTCAAAAGGTCTATGTGAACATCGGTCTAAAAAATCAAGGGCCTCTGCCTGGACCACCCTTGCCTTTTGCGGCGGAATATCGAGCATGGCCATGTTTTCTCTGATGATCAAACATGCTTTAGAGTTTCTTTCAATAAACAGAACGTAATTTGCTCCACGGCTCAGGGCCTCAAGTCCCAGGGCACCGCTACCGGCAAATACATCCAGAACATTTATTTCCGGCCATTGCAATCCCCTTGATTCCAGCATGGAAAAAAGCGACTCTCTTACTTTGCCCATAGCCGGGCGGTAACCTTGGCCATTGGCTGTCTTTATTATCCTGCCTTTGTACTGTCCGGCGATTATCTTCATTTGTTTTCAGTTTGTTCATCCTCTTTGACATCTTCAGAATTAACTGAAGCAATGACCTTTGAAAGAATTGTTCCGGCTTCAAGGGTTTCGTCCCTGATATCGACCTGGTCGCTCCAGCCCATTCGGCTTAGCTGGCCCTGATTTTTCCTGAGAAGCTGCAATTTGTTTTCAAGATCTGAAAAAACATAATCCCAATTGACTTTGAATAATTCACGCTTGGGGTCGAATCTTGCTTCAAAACGTCTGCCTGTTTTCAGAATGCATTCCTCAAGATAGTCAGGTATATGTACTTCATGGTCAAATTTTTCCCTGATGAGATTGGCCAGGATCTGCTGGTTTTCATATTCACCGTGGGTCAGAAAAATTTTCATGCCATGATTCTGGAAATAGGACAGCCATTCAAGGATCTGACTCTGGCCAGCGTGAGCAGAGAATCCGTTGATGGTAAACACCCTGGCCTTTACAGCCAGTTCTTCACCCAGGATTCTGATCATTTTTGCTCCATCCACAATTTTTCTTCCAGGAGTTCCCTTGGCCTGGAATCCGACAAATACAATGCTGGCTCCTTTCTTCCAGATATTATGCCTAAGGTGGTGTTTGACCCTTCCAGCATTGGCCATGCCACTGGCAGAGATAATAATTGCCGGACCTTTATAGCTGTTTATACTCATTGAATCCCGGGGAGATTCTGTCAGTCGCAGTCCAGGAAGGCGTAAGGGGTCTTCTCCAGTTGTAAAAAAATTCCTGGTTTTAGAATCAAAATATCTGTAATGCTTGCTGAAGATCTGAGTAGCTCTGATTGCCAAGGGGCTGTCCAGAAAAATGGGCATGTCATCAGGCAAACGTCCTTCCCTGTGCAGAAGATACAAAGAAAAAAGCACCTCCTGTGTTCTTTCCAGTGCAAAGGCAGGTATTATCACTTTCTGTCCATGCTGAAAGCTGAAGTTGACAGCCTGCAATAATTCTTCCCTGCTCTGGTCCTCATCCTTATGATCTCTGTTGCCGTAAGTGGATTCAAGAAAAAGAAAATCAGCTACTTCCGAGTAACTGGGATTTCTCATCAGCAGTTGATTAGGCCTTCCAAGGTCACCGGAAAACACCAGCTTAACCTTTTTGTCCTTTTCTTCAAAAATTCTGAGTTCTATTATGGATGAACCCAGTATATGTCCGGCATCCTTGAATAAGGTCTGAACTCCGGGGCATGGAAGGAACTCTTCATTATACTCGACATGTGTGACCAGTCGCAAAGCCCTTTCAACGTCAGCCTGAGTATAAAGTGGGTCTGCCGGTGTATTCCCGTGCCTCGTCTGCTGTTTGCTCTTCCATTCAGCTTCCATTTCCTGGATATAGGCACTGTCTTTAAGCATGATTTCCAAAAGATCGATGGTTGGTGGTGTTGCGAAAACTCTCCCGGAGAATCCCTCTCTGACCAATCTAGGCAAAAGCCCACAGTGGTCGATATGAGCGTGGGTGATAAGTATGAAGTCCAGTTTATCGGGGCTGTAAACCTTCACATTCCAGTTTCTTTTCTCTATCTCGCTGTTTCCCTGGTGCAATCCGCAGTCAACCGCGAATCGTTGTCCATTGGCCTCCATCATGTAGCATGAACCGGTAACTCCTCTTGCAGCACCCAAAAACCTGACTTTCATAAATTTCCTTTACTCGAGAGTTTAAAACTACTGTAATTCACTATGAATTCATATGTCCATTCAAAGGGTGTGATCAGCCAAGGATAATATGTTTGGTGCTGACCGCGGGAAGCTCAACTACAAAGGTCGTGCCCCTGGGCTTGTTGCTTTTTACCCGGACATACCCCCCGTGATCAGAAACAATCGACTTGACAATGGCTAATCCAAGTCCTGTACCTTCCTTTTTACTGGAATAGTAGGGTTCAAACATTCTGGCTCTTTCTTCAGAACTCAGTCCAGGACCATTATCGGAAACCTGGACAAAAATTCTTCTCAGCTGCTGATCATAATCAGCACTTATTGAAACAACTCCATCCCCTGCTGAATCCAATGCTTCAGTGGCATTAAGAAAAAGGTTTAAAAAAACTCTTTTCAGAGCTTCACGATCAAAGTTAAATTCAGGCAGGGGAGAGAGAAATTTCAGATCCCAGTGGATATTTCTGTGGCTTTGTCCGAATTCCAATACCATCTCTTCCAGCAATGTATCCAGCCGGTCGAGCTTAATCCTGATCTCAGGAAGCTTGGCAAATGCAGAGAACTCCCTGACCATCTGCTGCAGGTTTTCAACTTGCCTGATTATGAGTTGAGTGCTCTGGATAAATGAAGGGTCTGTTATCCGGCTGTTAAATTTTTTTTCCAGTCTCTGTGCTGACAGTTTGATGGGAGTCAATGGATTTTTGATCTCATGGGCTATTCGCTTGGCAACTTCACGCCAGGCAGCCAGGCGCTGCATTTTTTCCAGTTCAGTAATACCCTCAAACACGGCCACAATTCCATAGTTGTCCCCTTTCCCAGCCTTTAATATAACCGCATTGACCAGGATTTTCACCATCTTGCCCTGCACTTCAATGTCCAGCTGTCTCTGCCACTGGGACTCGGGCAAATCGCTGAGCTGGTGAAGGACGTCTTTGATCAGGGCTCCATATTCTCCCCCCACCAGGTCCAAGGGATATCTTCCCAAAACCTTTGTGCTGTCCAGGCCAAGAATGAACTCAGCTGCCTTATTCACAGTGGTAATCTTGCCGTCTTGATCAACGGAAATAACTCCGGCTGTGATATTGTCCAGCACAACCTCCATATATCTGCCTCTGGCTTCAAGTTCTTCATTTTGAGCCCCAAGGCGGATGTTGACATCTGTAAGATTTTTCTGAAAGGTTTTAAGGTCCATGGCCATCTTGTTAAAAGATCTCACCAATAGGCCCAGCTCATCATCGGACTGATCTTCCAGACGAACTTCAAGATCTCCTTTTGCTATTCTCTGAGTGCCTTCGGCCAGCCCCATTACAGGCTGGGATATTTCCCTGGAAAGTTTAAATCCGTACCAGATTGAACCAAAGATAATGAGCAGGGTAATTGCGGCCAGAAGGGTATAGAGGGCTGCTTTTAATGGATACTTTATTGTTTCCATCTTTCTGTACTCATCAAGCCCCTGGACAATACCCTCCAGCCTTGCCAGCAGGCCTGGCTCAACCTGCTGTCCCACTACCAGAAAGCCTGTTCTGGCGTTGTCCACGGGCAGAACTCCAATCACCAGATCTCCTGTTTCGCTGGGCCATAATCCTGTCCAGTAAACTGGTCTTTCCAGAAGATCCAGCCATGGTATGTTGTCTTTGACTTGCGGCCAGCTCTCTTCCCACTCAGGTCCTGCAAACCAGTTTTGTTCCGTCAGGCTGGGGCTGACAACTCCCATAAGGGTTAGGTCATGCTCGCTGCTTTTCTTTTCTTTGAGAAAAGACTCCATAGCACGACCGCCCCACAAAAACTCATTCTGGCGAATCTGATCCAGGGTTGATTCCGCCCTGACCTCTAGCCCTTTTTTCACGGAATTATAAAAGAGCTGACCAACTTCAAGGGCCTGGGTCATGGAGCTGGCCACCTGTTCCTGGAACCAATAGTCAACAGATGTCTGCACGAAGCGCACAGCTATGAAAAACATGAGCAGTACAGGTACAATTGACATGGATACAAAGGCCATGACCAGTCGGGTCCTGAGCTTTGATCCCAGGACTTTTCTTCTGCGTTCAATAATTAGCTTGAACACATTTCTAACTACCAGAAACAGGATGAGTAAAAGCAGGATAAAATTGAGATTGAAAAAGGCAAGAAAGAGGTAGGAATCAATGCCAAAATACCTGAGTTCGACCCAGGTAAGCATGCCAATAAGACCTACAGCCCCTAAGACAAGAAAAAAATCTCTTTGTTTTTTTCTTTTTTCTCGAAGCTGCAAGCTGGCGGGAGACGTAATTGTCTGTTCAGTCATTGTCTTGTTAACTATTCGATTCATCTAAACATACTATATTTCTGAAAAATTAGGGAAGTCATTTCCAGGCATGATGTTCGGGCTTTATTGAAAAAATTTAAGTTTAAAGGGAAAATTTCATTTCATAACGAATCGACTTGGCCAGGTCCCAGGACCAGAAAAAGAGAGTTCTTTTTATCCACTTGGGAACTCCTTTGGACATGAGTTTTACCTGTATTCTGACAATATATTTTTGATCCGGTTCCAGCTTTTCCAGTGGCAAAAGCTCAACACTCATATCTCCAAACTGACTGAGAAAGTCTTTTTCATCAAAGTTGCTCAGGTTTCTTTTCTGGCTTGGGAAAATAATCCTGTAGTCACCTGACAAAAGATCTTTTTCAAGGCCAACTTCAATTTCCTTGTCCGCAAGAGACAGGTTCCAGATAAGAGGTCTGTCTTTCAACAAACTTACATCGCAAATTAATGCCACTTTGGAGCCATTGTCCAGAGCTGACTTGACCTTTTCAAAGTTGTCAACTTCTATGGAAAATCTGGCCAGAAGATGATCATCGTGCGTGTCTATCAGAAAGCTTGACAGATCAAGTCGCTGAGAGCCGGCTTCCTTGGCAGGCATCATAAGCAGCAGCAATGCTGCAAGAAACAATATTGATAGTAATTTATTTTTCATTTTTTAAAGGGATTGTGATATAATATTTTTTATATAACAGAGTGAAAATGTTTTTATTGAATCAGGCGAAAAGCGTTGGGTTCGAAAATTCAAGGTGTCTGGCACCCACTTGAGGTTGTGTTTATCCAGAATCGACATCTCGAGTGGGTGCCGGACACTCGACGCAGCAATTGAAAGGTTTTCAACGCCTGTTATGCCAGCATATCTGCCATGGTATAAAGTCTGCCGGGATTTTTCCCGTCCAGCCACTTGGCCGCACGAATAGCGCCCTGAGCAAAGGTTTCCCTTGAATGAGCCCTGTGAGTCACCTCAATTCTCTCTCCGGGTCCAAGGAAATAAACTGTATGATCTCCAACCACGTCTCCGCCCCTTAAAGTCTGAACTCCGATGTCATTATCCTCTCTCTCGCCAATGATCCCTTTTCTTGAAAATACGCCATGGTTTTCCAAACTCAGTCCCTTGGAAGCAGCTAAAACCTGGGCCAGCTTAAGGGCTGTGCCTGAAGGAGCATCCTTCTTGAATCTATGATGTATTTCCATAATTTCCAGATCATATCTGTTGCCCAATAGATCCAGTAATTGAGGCATTAATCTCAGCAATACATTAATGCCCACACTCATATTGGGCGCCCAGAAAATGGGAGTTTCCAGTGCCAGCTTTTCCAGCTGATCAAGCTGGTCAGGGTTGAGCCCGGTGGTTCCAATGACTGCGCCAGCTTTGTTCTGAGCACATTTTTGAGCGACATTCACGCTTGCCTCAGGAGCGGTAAAGTCTATGACCACGCACTTGCCTGTGCTGGTGAGAATTTCAGAAAGATCGTTCCCATGTGGACAGCCGTATTTTTCCAGTCCCTGGAGCCTGTCCATTTTTTCAACAACTCCGGATAGTTCCAGTGAAGAATCTTCCTGGACCAGGCGGGCAATGGTGCTGCCCATGCGTCCGTTCACGCCGTTTACAATTATTTTGATGTTCATAGGGTGCTCCTTAATTATCCATTATCATCTATCTTCAACATGAATCAATTCCAAAAACTCTTTCTGTCCAATAATCCGCAAGCCCATGTCCTTTGCCTTGGCCAGCTTGGAGCCGGGCTTTTCGCCAGCAACCACGTAATCAACATTTTTTGATACAGCGCCTGCTACTCCTCCACCCCTTGATTCCACCATTTCTTTGGCCTTTTCGCGCGACAGACCATCAAGGATTCCCGTAAAGACAAATTTTTTATTGCTCAAGGGGTTTTTCTTTGCCGATTCAGGCCTGCTGACCGGCCATAATCCCAATAGTCCGAACTCATCAAGCAATTTTCTGTTGTCCGGGTTGCTGAAAAACCTGACTATTGATGAAGCCACTTCTGGTCCGATATCTTCGATGGTCTGCAGATACTCCTCATCAGCCCCGGCCAGTTCTTCCAGGTCACCGAATCTTTCAGCCAGGCTTTTTGCTGTTTGCTGTCCGACATGTCTTATGCCAAGTCCGAATATGAGTCTGGACAGGGTTATGTCGGTTCTGGCTCTTTCTATGGAATCAAGAAGGTTGCCTGCTGATTTTTCACCCATTCGATCCAGCCTCAGCAGGTCATCCTTTTTTAAAAGAAAAATATCAGTCAATTTTGTTATCAATCCCTGCTTGACAAGTATTTTTATCCATTTTTTCCCAAGGCCTTCAATATTCAGGGCATGACGACTGGCAAAATGAATAAGCCCCTGCTCCAGCCTGGCTGGACAGGAAAGATTTACACAACGCCAGGCCACCTCATTTTTTATCTTTGTAACCGGGCTCTGGCATGATGGACAGGTTTCCGGGAAAACAAAGTTCATTTCCTGTCCGGTTCGTTCTTCTTTAAAGGACCTTACAACTTCCGGAATGACATCGCCTGCTCTTTGTACCAGCACCATATCTCCGATTTTCAAATCTTTGGCCTGTATTTCATTTTCATTATGCAGGGTTGCCCTGGACACCATGACCCCGCCTACATTAACCGAAGCGAGGCAGGCAACCGGGGTCAGCACGCCGGTCCGGCCCACCTGAATCCTTATCTGCTCAAGCCTCGTTTTTGCCTGAGCAGCGGCGAATTTCCAGGAAATAGCCCATCTGGGGGTTCTGGCCGTAAATCCCAGCCTTTCCTGCAGTAATATATCATTAACTTTGATTACCAGCCCGTCGATATCAAAAGGACTTTCAAGCCTGCTTTTTTCCTGCTCATGAAAATATTGCTGAATTTCAATAAGGTCTCTGCATATTTTACCATTGGGAACCGGAGCTATTCCAATTTCCCTGAGCCCGGAAGATATTTCGCTCTGGGATGTCCACCGGGTGTTGTCCCTGAAGCGAATGAGCCCTGCGCCGTAAGCAAAAAAATAAAGGGGCCTGGAAGCGGTTATTTTAGGGTCAAGCTGGCGAACTGATCCTGCTGCGGCATTTCGAGGGTTGGCAAATATTTTTTCGCCCTTTTCAGCCTTTATGGCGTTGAGCTTATCAAATTCCTTCTTAGGAATAACGACTTCACCTCGGACTTCAAGATATTCCGGAGCTTTTTGGAGGTTGATGAGGCTAAGGGGTAAATTTTTTATGGTCTTGATGTTGGAGCTCACCTCTTCTCCAGTCATTCCATCACCCCTGGTGCTGGCTGCGGCAAAAGTGCCGGATTCGTAAATAACCTCCACAGCCAGGCCGTCTAATTTGGGTTCAACCCAGAAACTCAAGTTGTTTTCAGGATTCTGCTTCCTGATTCTTTCAATGAATAAACCAACCTCATCTGTGGAAAAACAATTATCAAGCCCATACATGGGAATGGAGTGAGTTCTTGGAGAAAAGGCAGGGGCGGGATCTCCGCCAACCTTTTTTGTGGGAGAAGCAGGATGATCAAATTGGGGGTGTTTTTTTTCCAGCGATACAAGCTCGTTGAAGAGCATGTCATACTCGGGATCAGTGATTTCGGGATCATCAAGAATATAATAGCGGTAATTATGATATTCAACCAAGCGCCTTAATTCTTTGATCCTTTGCATCACCTGCTGAGTATCATTGTTCATTCAAAACTACCTGTAATGTGTCCATAAATAAAACCATTAATCCAATATTCCTGATTTGTAACGCTAAGCTCTGATCTGTCCATCACCCAATACCACAAACTTGGCGCTGGTAAGTTCCCTCACTCCCATAGGTCCGTAAGCATGCAGCTTGGATGTGGAAATGCCTATTTCCGCTCCCAGGCCAAACTCTCCCCCGTCATTGAACCTTGTGGATGAATTTACAAATATTGCTGAAGCATCCACCTCCCTGATGAATCGCATGGCTCTGGAGTAGTCACTGGTCAGAATGGCTTCTGAATGATTTGAACCATATCTGTCAATATGATCATGGGCCTGTGACTGTGAGCCAACAACCTTTACAGCCAGTTTAAGGGACAGATATTCAAAACCCCAGTCCAGCTCAGTAGCCGGAGAGGCCGTGTCTCCAAGCATGTACAGAGAATCCTGACATGCCTTGAATTGAACTCCTGCCTGGCCGAGTTTTTGGGCAACCATAGGCAGAAAAACGCCAGCGATATCCTTGTGGACCAGAAGGCATTCCAGAGCATTGCAGACTCCAGGCCTCTGGACTTTGGCATTATAAACTATTTCCAGAGCCTGATTAAGATCAGCGTCCTTATGCACATAAATATGACAAACTCCTTTATAATGCTTTAAGACCGGCATTGTCGCGTCATTGACAACCGCCCGGATCAGTCCTTCCCCGCCCCTGGGAATTACTACATCAATGTATTCGTCCAGTTTTAGCATTATCCGGACAGCCTCCCTCTCAGTTGTGGGCAAAACTGACACTCCTTTTTCAGGCAGGCCGGATTCTTTCAATGCCTGAGATATGAGGCTGGCCAGGCATCTGTTTGAATTGAACGCTTCTGATCCCCCGCGAAGAATGACCGCGTTGCCCGCCTTGAGGCATAAAATGGCTGAGTCTATGGTTACATTGGGCCTTGATTCATAAATTATGGCCACAACCCCCAGAGGGATTCTCATCCGGCCGACCATTATCCCTGAAGGTCTTTTTTTCATGTCTTCAATGGCCCCAACAGGATCGTCCATGGCTGCCACTTCTTCACACGCCAGGGCCATGGATTCAATGGTTTTGGATGTGATTTTCAACCTCTCAGTTCTGGCCTCATCCAGTCCCTTTTCCTTTGCCGCGTTCAGGTCAATGATATTGGCTTCCAGGATTTTCTCTTCGCTGGCCCTTAACATTCTGGCCAGAGTGTTAAGGGCCATGTTTTTGCTCCGTGACTCGGAACTGGCCAGAATTCTTGACGCCCGCTTTGTCTCAGCAGCGGTTTGAATTATGTTTTGCTCAAGATTCATTTAATTTCCTCCGTTGTTCCGGCTTCCAGCCGGGCAATATGTCTGTTTACCCTTGAACCGAGTCCAGGTACTGCCTTAATAATAACTATTAAACACCTGGTTAGGACAATCCCCTGTTTTTATTAAACGATTCAATCAAATGCTGCTCAAATCAGGTGACTCACTAATACTTCTGAACAAGAACCACCCCTATAACCAGAAAAGCAATTCCCAGGACTCGCCACATGCTGATCGGCTGAACAGGATAACCAATTAGCCCAAAATGGTCCAGAATCAGGGATGCAGCCATCTGGGCAGCCACTAATGAGGCCAGAAGAGTTACAGCCCCCAGCTTTGGAGCGAGAATAATAGTTGTGGTTACAAAAAAAGCGCCCATCAACCCGCCGGTCCACAACCAGAGAGGCAGTTTGGATAATAATGCTGGAGCAGGCAATGGAACGCGCAACAAAATACAAAATACTGCCAGAGCAATTGTACCAATGCTGAATGAGATAAAAGCAGCCACAAAAGGGGTTTTAAGGTGACTTCCCAGTACGGCATTAACTCCGGCCTGAACAGGCATCATTATTCCAGCGGCCATGGCCAGAAGAATATAGAAAAATTTCATATGATTTTATCCTCAAGCTAAACTCAAAACAGAATTTTTCTCGCAGACATTCAAAAGGATAATAACGCCGCTGCCGTGGCTGGTTCTGCCAAAAGTTTTTTTTGAGTAATGCCGGGAGAGTGCAGGCCTGAGCTGAATTGCAACACCTTAACAATGGACTTTTTCATACAGGTTCAATAGAATCAAGTAAACCTTTCAATGTGTTAAAACATAATTTTTTAACCTGACTCCCAGATAACATAATGAAAACATTTATCTTTGACTTGGACAACACCCTTTACCCGGAATCATTAAATGTCTTTGGCCTGATTGACCATAGAATAAACAGATACATGCATGAAAAGCTAGGGATTCCAGAACCTGAAGTTGATGTCCTGCGCAGGCTGTACTGGAAAATCTACGGAGTAACCCTGAATGGACTGATGATCCATTACAATGTTGATCCCGAAGATTTTTTAGAGTTTGTGCATGATGTGAAGTTGCACCATATTTTAAAGCCCAATCAGAGGTTGAGGACATCCCTGGAAAATCTGGAATGCCACAAAGTCATTTTTACCAACGGTTCAACCCGGCACGCTGAAAACGTTCTGTCCGCTTTGGGAATTGATGACATGTTTGAACAAATTTTTGATGTACGGGTGGCCTATTTCAAGCCCAAGCCTTTTCCGGAGCCTTATCTGAAGATTCTGGAAATATTGAATGTTCATGGCAAGGACTGTGTAATGATCGACGATATCCCTGAAAATCTCAGAACCGCCAAGAATCTGGGAATGAAGACAATACTCATAGGCACGCACAATGGCCATGATTTCATAGACTATTGTCTGGAAAAAGCCTGTATCATAGGAGAAATAGCAGGTTCAGAGATATAGGCAGCCAGATGATTTATGTCAGAGATCAGATAAACCATAATAGTCAGTTTTTTTATTTGACCAGACCAACAAAAGCCCGGTCCTCTGACGTATCACAGGCAGTGCATGGAGTTGTTTATGAAGACTTATTGTATCCAGGATAATTATCCCGAACAGTATTGTCACTGTTATGGATGCGGAAGGAAAAATAAACAGGGATTGAGAATAAAAAGCTATTGGGACGGCAAAAAGGCAACAGCCATGTTCACCCCTGGCCCTCACCATATTGCTCTTCCAGGCTATGTTTACGGAGGATTGCTTGCATCCCTGGTGGATTGTCACGGAATTGGAACCGCTGCCTCGACCATGGCCGAAATAGAATTGGGCCAGGAGGATGCTGATCTTCGATTAAATCGCTACGTAACTGCTTCACTTCATGTAGATTATCTAAGGCCAACGCCAATGGGGGTGGAGCTTGAGCTGGTGGGGTCAGCTATTGTAGCTGACAAACGCAAGGTTGTAGTTGTCGTGGAGATATTCGCACATGGAAAGCTCAGGGTAAAGGGCGAGGTGGTGGCTGTTCCAATGCCCAAATCCATGGAATAAAAAACTTGGTTGCCAGATGGCTGGTTGCAGAAATTTTTATCCAATCCAAAACCAAGCGATTTTCCTGCAGCAGCCTGGGATAGATTCGCTTCACTCGTCAATGACAGATGAAAATAGTTCAGTTCAGGCCAGTATTGCAAGCAGGAAAAAAGTTGCCAAAATCTGATATAATGTTTAAAATTACAAAGTTAAGAGATACAATGCTCGGTTAACTAACCTAAATGCTGGAGGAAATATCTACTAATGGCATATTTTTTACGCCAACCCGAAAATTATCCCCTTGAAGAACAGATAAAGTCTTTAGGCGATGAAGAACTCCTTGATTTCTGGGAAGAAAGTCAGTTTCTGGAAATTTATATAGAGAATGAACAAATAATTAACAACAAGGTTGTCAGATACGAGGAGGTCATCCTCAAAGAACTCCATATAAGAAATTATGCCAAAAGTTTTGGTCAGTCCATGGTTATTGTCAGATGATGATTCCCGTCAACAGTTCAGTTTACAGTTTTATTCAATCTTTTATAAATATGTCTGACAATCCTGAAATGGCCTGAAATTAAAATCAAGATGCTTTTTGTTCCTTAGGGACTTTGATCAGGCTTGATGTTCAGGATTTCTTTCATCCACTACCCGCTTTGATTTACCCATAGATCTTGGCAGTTTGCCAGGATCGATTATTTCCAGCTGAGTTCTGACCATCACTTTTTTTCGTATCCGGTCTGATATTAACACTGCCAATTGCTGGTCATTTTCACTAGAGACAATGTCCCTTCTTTCCACGATAATTTTCATGAAATCCAGGCCTCCTTCGCGCTTGAGAAGGATTTGGTATTCAGAGCTGACGTCACTAAACTCCTCTAGTATCCCTGCAATCTGGCCAGGATAGATGTTTACCCCCCGGAAAATTATCATGTCATCTGAACGACCCAGGATGCGGTCATGCCTTGGAAGTTCAAGTCCGCAGGGACATGAGCCGTCAATAGTTCGGCTCAAATCTCTTGTCCTGTATCTGATCAGGGGAACTCCCTCCTTGCTGAGGGTCGTAATGACCATTTCGCCTGTGGCACCCGGGGGCACCGGCTTCAGAGTGACAGGATCAATTATTTCCAGGATGAAGATGTCTGCCCAGTAATGCATTCCACTATGCTCCAGACATTCCATGCCTGTTCCGGGCCCGTAAACCTCTGTCATTCCGGGAATGTCAAAGCTGTGTTCAAGGCTCAGGGTGCTTTCAATCTGTTTGCGCATCTTCGGCGTGTGGGGCTCTGCGCCGAAAATCAGCTTTTTAAGCTTAATCTTGTCTCTGAGGCCCATCTTGTTCACCTGCTCCGACAAAAGAAGGGCCATGGAAGCTGTGGAACAAAGACAGGTAGGCTGAAGGTCAGTGAGAAACTGGAGCTGGAAGTCCAGGTTGCCCGGGCCTATAGGCACAGCCATGGCTCCAAAATGTTCGCAACCCAGCTGAAAACCTACGCCTGCGGTCCACAAACCATAACCCACTGCTATCTGGACCCGGTCGTGCCGGGTCAGCCCGGCCAGCTCAAAGCATCTGGCCATCATATTTTTCCAGGTGTCAATGTCATTTTGAGTATAGGCCAGGATCTTTCTCTTGCCTGTTGTACCTGATGAGGCGTGAATGCGGACGATTTGTTCCTGAGAGACGCTTACAAGGGGAAAAGGATATCCCAATCGCAGGTCTTCTACCGTGGTAAAGGGCAAGCTTTCTATGTGTGAGAGTTCTCTGATGTCCCCGGGCTCAACTCCTGACTGGTCAAGTTTATCGCGATAAGCAGGAGAGCCATTGTAGGCGTGCTTAACTGTCCATTTGAGGCCGTCAAGTTGGATTGCTTCAAGCTGGTCAGTAGAAAGATCAGGAAGAAATCGAAAGTTATTGCTCATTTCTGCCCCTTACCTTGAAAAAAACATTAAGATTATCAGAGCTCAAAAAAAACTTGAAAGTTCCCATTTATTATCAATGTCAAAAATCGGACACATACTTTGGCCATGAACAATGGTCAATATACTGAATCAGGCCAGGCGCCGTGAGCAGATTGTTTTTTCCATTGGGATAGAATAGTTTATTAATGAGCCCTTGATTATAAGTTTCAGGCATTGCTGTTAATGTTCCCTTAAGGAGCCCGATTGTGAGCATAGTAATTGAAAAAGTTCATTATACTTATGACCCTTTGCACCACTATTGGGAGCATAAAAGTACCCAGAGGGCTGTGACGACAATTCTCATCGGTGTTTTTGTGGTCAGCCTTCTGGCTATTGAACTTAACCGCAACAGCCTTCTGCCGGAAAGCCTTGGCAGCCTTGTGCCCACGAATCCATTTTACGCTGTTCACCTGGCCTTTTCTTTACTGCTTCTGGCAGAGGTTATCAGTCTGATTTTCATTCTGCCCTGCTCAGTGTCCAGGGCAGTGGGAAAGCAGTTTGAAATCCTGGCCTGATTTTTTTGCGCAACGCCTTTAAGGAGCTTATACACTTTTCCGAGCCCATTAAGCTGGCTGGACAGATGGACGCGGTTTTAAGGATTGGCGCTTATGGGCTTGGAGAGCTGATAATTTTTATCCTTCTGAGTTTTTATTACAATCAGCAAGTCAAGAGAGAGGATGCAGGTTCAGGAGAAGTGGTATTTATGTTTGTGGGAGCCAAGAAACTGGTGTCCCTTGTCCTTCTTGTTTTATTCATAGCCCTTGCTTTCTATAATATTACGGCCTGGTTTGCAGACCATGAAAAGCTGGAATTTTTCGCTGAATTTTATACCATTCTTGTGTTCAGTGATGTACTTATCGTACTCATTTCCCATAGCTTTTTTCCCTATTTCAAGGATATTTTCAGAAATTCCGGGTTTGCCATTTCAACACTTCTCATGCGCCTTAGCCTGACTGCTCCGGCCTACTATGATGTGCTTATCGGGGTGAACGCGGCTGTTTTTGCTTTGTTTCTGGCCATGGCTTATAAAAGGAATACGCTGGGTCAGTGGAATCAGAGATCTGAGCAATAAGAGCATAAGGCGAAGCTTGTTTTAGATTTCCTGATAGTTTTCAGGCTGGCGGGACTCCGGATTTTTGCAAACAGGGCAGATGGTTAGTACTCAATTCCTTTGCGGGCGCTGATGTTTTTGTGAAAATGGTGTTTTTCCTCGACAATTTCCGAAATCATATCCGCTTTTTCTCTCAGCCATTCTGGAGCCTCCCTGCCGGTCAGGACTATGCTGGTCCCTGCTTTTGAGGCTTCATCAATAATCCCCTGAAGTTCATCTCTGGAGATCAGCTCCATTTTCAGGGCGTAAATGGCTTCGTCCAGAACCAGGAGATGGTAGCTGTTTCTGATTTTCTCGTGTGCCCAATCAATGAGCTTAAGGGCACCATTCCTGTGCTTGGGCAGCTCGCTTTTATTTCGGCAAAACCCAATGCCTGAAGCCAGAAAATCGTTTTCAAGCATGGATTTGAGAACTTTTTGCTCCCCTGCCTGATTGTCACGCTTGAGGAATTGACCAAAAGCCACTTTGAGCCCGGCTCCCACAGCCCGGAGAGTCTGCCCTACAGCGGCAGAAGTTTTTCCCTTTCCGCTGCCGGTGTAAACCATGATCAGCGCCTTTTCCTGACTTTGTGTTCCCAACTCTTGACCTCCTCAATAATTATATCTTCTCCTGGAACTTGTCTGCTTTGCATAAGGATCCGGCCATTGCAGATTGTTGTGTCTATGGATTCGCTTGAAGCTGAATAAACAAGGTTGGAGATGAGATCGTGCCTGGGCAGAAGGGAGTAGTGATTGAGGTTGACAAGAATGCAGTCGGCCAGCATGCCCTCAGCGATTTTTCCCATATTAAGACCAAAGATTCTGGCTCCGCCCAGGGTAGCGCACTCCATGGCCTGGTTTGCGGTGAACAGGGTTGGATCATAATCATGAAGCTTGGCCTGAAGAGCGGCTATTTTCATTTCCTCCAGCATGTCCAGATTGTTGTTGGATGAACATCCGTCGGTTCCCAGGCCCAGGCAGATCCCCCTTTTATTCATCTCTCTGAAGGGAAAAATACCTGAACCAAGCTTCATATTGGAGACAGGGTTATGCACTACCTTTACGTCTCGCCTGGCCAGGATGTCCATTTCGTGCTCATTGACCCAGATGGTATGGCAGGAAATAACATTCGGGCCAAGAAAGCCCATGCTTTCGAGGTATTCCACAGGCCTCATTTCATGAGCCTTTAAGCAGTCATCCACTTCTTTGCGGGTTTCAGCCACGTGAATATGAATAAGGAGTTCATTCTCAGCCGCGAAATCACTGATCCAGGCCAGTGAATCCTTAGATACCGTGTAAACGGCATGTGGACCAAGGGTGAACATTATCCGTTCATGATCCTGTTTTTCTCTGAAAAATTTTCTGGTTCTGGCTCGAAAATCTTTGGCTTTTCCGGGATCGTTAAAATCAATGAAGACCGATGACAGGGCTGCCCTGATGCCCATTTCAGAAACAGCCTTCAGGGTGGCGGGCAAATACCAGTACATATCACAAAAAAAGGTGGTCCCGGTCTTGATCATTTCCAGGCAGGCCAGCTTTGCGCCTATATAGATATCATCAAATGTCAATTGTGACTCAAATGGCCAGATATGGTCCTGGAGCCAGGTATGCAGTTCCAGGTCATCGGCATATCCGCGCAACAGGGTCATGGCGGCATGAGTGTGAGAATTAATAAATGAAGGGAAAATGGCCATATCCGAGCCGTCAATCACCTCTTTTGCCGTAATATCAAGTTCGGGACCTATGGCCTTGAAGTATTTATCCTCAATATATACATCCGTAATCTGATTATTCAGGAGTATATTTTTTATGAGAATAGACATGGGTGTCCCCTAGCAAGTGGAGCAATCGCCGCCTGAACATCCAGAGCAGGGACTCGCGCCTCTGGTGGTGACAGCACTGGATGATGGACTGCCCGAAACAATTGGTCCGCCTGTTCTGAATTTGCAGGCAGACATGAGCTTTGACACCTGATTTGATCCGCAGCCAGGGCAGGTTACGATCTCATCATCCTTGAAAACCAACTCTTCAAATTCTTTTGAGCATTGATTGCAAAAGTATTCATGTAAAGGCATATATAAAGGTCCTCCTAATTAGATTGAATTTCGTCCACAGCTTCAAAAAGGTAATAATCAACCAGCCTGCACAGCAGGTGTCCGGCGGTTATCTGTATTTCCTGAATGATTGGTGTTGATTTATGACTAACAGTCAATATATGGTCGCAATGGTTTTGCATTTCCCCACCGTTTTTGCCGGAGAATCCAACAGTGATAATTTTCATTTCCCTGGCTTGGGACAGGGCCTGGATAAGGTTGGGGCTGTTGCCTGATGTTGAAATGCAGAAGAGCACATCCCCAGGGTGGCCAATGGCTTTGACTTGTTTGGCAAAAACCTGATCAAAAGAGTAGTCATTGCTTATGGATGTCAGAATGGATGTGTCTGTGGTTAAAGCAATGGCAGGCAGGGGAGGGCGTTCCATCATAAACCTGTTCACAAATTCCGCAGCCAGATGCTGGGCGTCAGCAGCGCTGCCCCCGTTTCCGCAAAAGATAAGCTTTCCCCCGGCAACCAGGCTGGTGGAAGAGATTTTGGCTATTTGAACCAGGATTTCTCCCTGTTTATTGAAAAAAATCTCTCTGGCTTCAGCCCCTTCTCTGGAATGTTTCAGTATTATTTCCAATCCCTTGTCCGGCATATTTTCTCCATTAATGTCTCGATCTGAGCTCAGGCGCATCTGTTTTTATATGTTCTGGTTAACTGCAGGTCAATTGCTGATAGAGCAAAATTCTGGCCAAATTGACTTCCTTTGTCCCTGTGGACTGGCTTCAGGCATGGTGTCCACAATCTAATTTCATCCGGCTCCTGAATATATCCGGTAAGACGGGAGAGGGGGGCAAGGTTTAGCAGATTAGCTTTATTTAACTCAGCTCCAGGCGAGTTCACTGTGTGAATTTTTCGAGTTCTATCAAGACTTCCAAGTCTCTGGCCCGGCCCGCTGTTGTTGACAGAAAAAAGTCGCCATGAATCAGGGATGCTCTTGCTCCTCCGTGAGGATCCAGATAAAAACTGCTTTTCGCATCCCGGTATTTAAGCCAGTCATTCTGAGCAGCCTCTACCTGTTTTTTTCGAGCAGGAGAAAGAAGCGCCTTAAGTTTCTCATATGCTTTATTGAGTCGTTCATCCTGGCGCTTTATTTCTTGATCAATGCAGTTTCGCATTTCCATGATCATTTCATCCGACTGTTCAATGCAAACCAAAAACTCCCGGGACAGCCCCAGTTCCTCATTGCTGAATTTCTGGTAAATATTCTGCACAGTCAGGTTTAATACAGGGCTTGCTGTTTTTTCCTGAACAAAATCTTCTGAATAATCTTTCAGCTTTGCGGTTGTATCCTCGAGCAGGGCTGACAGGCCAGGGTCTTCCGGGACTATTTC
>PXDF01000041.1 GCA_003566455.1 Desulfonatronovibrio sp. | reverse complement strand
GAAGCAATCTATTATACCTTGCAGGAATATCAGAATTTCACCAAGGACTGGGCGTATATCTTCATGGGCATTACCGTGATCTCCATGCTCGGCTGGTGGATGTTTCTGACCGGTCAGGAAGCATGGCCTGATAAGTCGGCAAACCCACAAAAAACAAAAAGGCCGGGGTTTTTACCCCGGCCTTTGTTTGTAATTATAATCATATGAAAAACATAGCAATAATCGGAGGCGGGCTGGCAGGATGTGAAGCAGCCTGGCAGATGGCCAGAAATCATGTCAGGTCGACGATTTTTGAAATGAAGCCCATAAAGTATTCGCCAGCCCATGAAAATTCCAACCTGGGTGAGCTGGTCTGTTCCAACTCTTTTCGCTCTCATGAGACTACAACCGGGATCGGGCTGTTGCAGAAAGAAATGATGGCTCTTGGAAGTCTGATCATGGAAGCGGCTCTTGAGAACAGGGTTCCGGCGGGAAAGGCCCTGGCCGTGGACAGGGAAAGATTCGCCGGTTATCTGACCAGGGCGATTAAGGAAAACCCCTTTATCTCTGTGATTCGAAAAGAAATCAAAGACCTGGATGATCCGCAACTGAGGAGTTATGATGCCGTGATAATCGCGGCAGGACCGCTTATGAGCGAAAGTCTGGCTGAAAGTCTTTCAGGGATAGTCGGAGAAAAAAGTCTTTATTTCTATGATGCCATAGCCCCCATAGTCAGCGCGGAATCAATAAATATGGACAAGGTGTTCTGGGGGTCCAGATACAGGCCGGAAGATGATGATTACCTCAACTGCCCCTTGAACCGGGAAGAGTACATGGCTTTTTATCAGGAGCTGGTAAAGGCCGAAACTGTTCAAACCAGAGATTTTGAAAAAGAGATTCATTTTGAAGGCTGCATGCCCATTGAATCAATGGCTGCCAGGGGAGAGATGACCATGGCCTATGGCCCCCTGAAGCCTGTTGGGCTGATTAACCCCGGAATTGGAGATGAACCTTTCGCGGTGGTTCAGCTTCGGGCGGAAAATCTTGAAAAAAGCGCGTTTAACCTGGTTGGTTTCCAGACCAGGCTCAAATACCCGGAGCAAAAAAGAGTGTTTTCCATGATACCAGGCCTTGAACAGGCTGATTTTTTGCGATTAGGCAGCATGCACAGAAATACCTTTGTCAACTCGCCGCGGGTCTTGAACCCCAACCTGGAACTCAAGGCCAGACAGGGGTTTTTTCTGGCCGGACAGATTACCGGGGTTGAAGGATATCTCGAATCCTCCGCAGTTGGTTTGTGGCTTGGAATTCTACTGGGCGGGAAAAGTCTGGGCAGGGATTTTGCTCCGCCGCCAGGGGACACTGCCCTGGGCGCGCTGTTGAATCATCTGAGAAAGGATGAAAAAAACTTTCAGCCTTCCAATGTGAATTTTGGACTTTTCCCGGGGCTGGAAAAAAGGGCCAAAAAGGCCAGGCGAAAGGAACTCTACGCTGAAAGGGCAGTCAGGAGTTTTGAAAAATGGCGTGATTCCCTTGAAATCTAATATTCATATCCACCGAGCCGGTGTATATGAATAACAAGCTCACCCCGCAGGGGCGAGAGTTAATATGCCTTACGTCTGAGTCGGGACTTGCCTAGATCATGAGCTATTAGTCTTTTCCCGGCTGCGTACGTTTAAATCTGTTCCGTCAATTTCATGAACTGACCCATTTCAGCCAGACTTTTCTTGTGCGGGGGCCATCAAATTCAGCAAAGAATATTTTCTGCCAGGTGCCGAGCATTAACCGTCCCTCCTCCACAATGACCTGAACAGATGGTCCCACAAGGCTGGTCTTGATGTGTGCGTCGCTGTTGCCCTCCATGTGTCTGTAGTCCCCGCGTAAAGGAATCAGCCTTTCCAGGCTGACCAGGATATCCCGGGCAACTGACGGGTCAGCTCCTTCGTTGATTGTTATTCCGGCTGTGGTATGGGGACAATATACAGTCAGGACACCGCTGGTGAATCCTTTTGCGCTTATGTATTGCTGTATTTCAGACGTTACGTCCCTGAGCTCCTGCCTTTTTCCGGTCTTGACCGATAATGAATCCATGTTTTACCTTCCTTTTTGGAAATACCTGAATCATGAAAAATATTGAACTGCAAATTGACCCGGAACTCGCAAATTTTTTCCGGATTAAGTCCCGGATAATTTATCCTCTCGACAGAAGAACTTCTATCAAGGATATCATTGAGTCTCAAGGGGTTCCCCACACCGAAGTGGGGGAGATCATTACAGGGGGCCTTCCAGCAGGCTTTGAATATATTCCCGTTGCCGGCCAAAAGTTTATTATTAACCCTGTTCAAGCTCCCCTTGATATTTCTGAACCAAGCCTGTTGCGCCCGCGTCCTTTCAGAGGTATGCGCTTTGTGGTTGACGTCAATGTCGGAAAACTGGCTTCTTTCCTGCGCATGATGGGTTATGACACTCTTTTTGATCACAGACTCAAGGATAAGGAAGTTGCCTTTCTGGCTTATTCTCAGCAGAGAATAGTTCTATCCAGAGACCGCAGCCTTCTGAAATTCGGCATGATTGAATATGGCAGGCTTGTCCGTGCGCAGGAACCTGATGATCAGCTGAAAGAAGTGACTGCATTTTTTGGTCTTATATGCGAAAAAATGTTTACCAGATGTCTGCGCTGCAATCTTCAACTTGAGGATGTGGAAAAAAAACAGATAATGCACAGGCTGGAGCCAAAAACAAAAAAATATTTCAACAGGTTTTCCCTGTGTCCGGGGTGTAATCGTGTCTACTGGCAAGGTTCACATTGGGAGAAAATGAATAAACTGGTGAAAATCGCGGGTATTTGTTGAATATTTCCTTGACAAAAGTTGACTAATGTTGATAGCAAATCCGTCTGTTTACAGCTTAGGCGCGTAGCTCAGGGGGAGAGCATTTGCTTGACGTGCAAAGGGTCGGGAGTTCAAATCTCCCCGCGCCTACCATCTTCAGGGATTCATCAGTCAGGGAGGCCCTTGCCTCCCTGACTTTTTTAAAAAATATTACATGCTCGGGCAGGTGGTGAAAGGATCTGGCCCTGCAGAGTTGAGTATTATTTTATCCTAAACTGAGCGGCTTTTCTATGTCATTGCGAGCGAAGGGAAGCAGTCTCAGTCAGTTATTAGGAGATTGCCACGCACCCTCCGGGGTCTCGCAATGACAGGCTTATCAAACAGTTACAGGAAAAATCGCTCAATTTAGGTTTACATCAGAAGTGTTCAATGTTCAGTCATAGACTGAATCTGCCCGGTTTCCAGGAAAAAAACAAATGATTAAAGTTTCCGGCTTCAAGGAAGAGATAGAGCCTGATTCAGGAGCCACCTGCAGGGAAGTGCTTTCCAGAGCTCTTTCAGGGAAAAAATTCAAGGAGGTTGTGGCCTGCAAGTGTCAAGATCGTCTGTATGATCTTGACTCAGACATTGATGAAGACTGTTCCCGAATTGACCCTGTATATCTTTCCAGCCCCGAAGGCCTTAAGGTGCTCAGGCACAGCGCCGCTCACATAATGGCTGAAGCGGTCAAGACAATCTTTCCCACAGCTAAGGTCACAATCGGCCCGGATATTGAGAACGGGTATTATTACGATTTTGATTTTGAACGACCTTTTACTCCGGAAGATCTGGAAAAAATTGAATCCAGAATGTCTGAAAGCGTGTCCATGAATCATTCTTTTGAAAGGATGTTGGTATCCATTGAAGAGGCCAAAAAGATATTTCTGGACATGAACGAGACATATAAACTGGAAATCCTGGAAGATTTGGATGAAGACAACGTGTCTTTGTACAGGCATGGTGATTTTATCGATCTTTGCCGTGGTCCGCATATTCCCAGCACAGGATATTTAAAGGCTTTTAAACTGACTTCGGTTGCCGGAGCCTACTGGCGAGGGGATGAAAAGCGTCCCATGCTCCAGAGGATTTACGGGACCGCTTTTGCTTCTGCTAAAGATCTGAAAAAGTATCTTGATCAGCTGGAAGAGGCTAAAAAGCGCGATCACCGAAAGCTGGGAGTCCAGCTCGATTTTTTCAGTTTTTCCGAAGAAGCTGGATCCGGGATGCCCATCTTCCATCCCAAGGGTGCATTGATCAGGACAATTCTTGAAGATTTCGAGCGCAAAGAGCATTTAAAGCGGGGTTATCATCTGGTTCAGGGTCCTCAACTGCTCAGGCGGGAACTTTGGGAAAAGTCAGGTCATTATGATAATTACCGCGAAAACATGTATTTTACAGCAATAGATGAGCAGTCTTATGGAATAAAACCCATGAACTGCCTGTCCCATATGCTCATTTATAAATCAAGGCTTCGCAGCTACCGCGATCTTCCCCTCAGGTATTTTGAGCTGGGAAAGGTCCATCGCCACGAAAAATCCGGAGTTCTTCACGGTCTTTTGAGGGTGAGGGAATTTACCCAGGATGACGCGCATATTCTGTGCCGTCCTGATCAGCTGCAGGATGAGATAATGTCCATAGTAAAGTTTGTTCAGGACATTATGGATCTGTTTGGGTTTGAGTACGAGGTCGAGATCAGCACCCGTCCGGAAAAATCCATAGGAACTGACGCTGACTGGGACCGGGCAACCACCGCCCTCAGTCAATCCCTTAAAACCCTCGGCGTTGATTACAAAGTCAATCCTGGTGACGGAGCGTTTTACGGGCCCAAGATAGATATCAAACTCAAGGACGCTCTAGGCCGTAAGTGGCAGTGTGCCACCATTCAATGCGACTTTACCCTGCCGGAGCGCTTTGATCTTTATTTCACCGGTGAAGACGGTCAAAGGCACAGACCGGTAATGTTGCATAGAGTTATTTTGGGTGCTATAGAAAGATTTTTGGGCGTTCTGATTGAACATTACGCGGGCGCTTTTCCTGTGTGGCTGGCTCCAGTTCAGGCCAGGCTGATGAATATTACTGATGTTCAGAAGGAATATGTGGAAAAATGCGCTCAAAAGCTAAGGAATAAAGGCATCAGGTTAGACATGGATCTGCGGAACGAAAAGCTTGGTTATAAGGTGCGGGAAGCGCAGATGGAGAAAATCCCCTTTGTTATGGTTGCCGGGGAAAAAGAAATAGATGCTTCAAGCCTGAATGTCCGCCTGCACGGCGGAAGGAATCTGGGCATGCAGTCAATCAGGGATGTGATTGAACTAATATATGACGCAATGGATGAACCGTTCAAACAGGGAGGAATGAGTTATAGATACCTCTACTAAGGCCCGTCGCAACAGACAGATCAGGGCGAGAGAAGTGCGTGTTATCAGTGAAGACGGAGAACAGCTGGGTGTAATGGAGACAGGTCAGGCTTTAAGCCGGGCTGAAAGCATGGGCATGGATCTGGTTGAGGTTGCTCCAAACGCCGATCCTCCTGTTTGCAGGATCATGGATTTTGGAAAGTATCAGTTTCAGCAACAGAAAAAAAAGCAGGAAGCCAAGAAAAAACAGACCAAGGTCCAGATCAAGGAAATAAAGGTCAGACCCAAGACCGATGAAAATGATCTCAACACCAAGGTTCGTCATATAATCCGGTTTATTGAGTCTGGAGACCGCTGCAAGGTAACGGTTGCTTTCAGGGGAAGAGAACTGGCCCATAAGGACAGGGGAGCAGAGGTTCTGGCCAGGATAGTAGAGATGACTTCAAATGTGGCAAAGGTTGAGCAGGAGCCTCGTTTTGAGGGCCGGACAATGCATCTGCTTCTCGCTCCCCTGGCCGCAAAGAAAAGCTGATATTGTATGAGATAATGAATTATTGATGATGGATCATGTATTATTTCGATCATATTTTCTGAACTCTATACATCAAACTTAAAACTTGATATTCTCAAGTTCATACCATTGAGGAGGATATTATGCCCAAGATCAAGACCAACAGGAGCGCTGCCAAGCGTTTTTCAATTACCGGAAGCGGGAAGGTTAAGAGGCGCAAACAGAATCTGCGTCATATTCTTACCAAAAAGAATGCCAAGAGAAAAAGAAGGCTTGGCCAGCCGGCAATAGTGGACAGCGCCAATATGAAATCGGTGAGGCGGCTTCTGCCTAACTCTTTCTAGGTGCTTGCCATTCTAATCAGGAAATTTTTCATCACTCCAGGAGGGAGATCAAATGCGGGTCAAAAGAGGAAAAACCGCTCACAAGCGACATAAAAAATATCTTAAACTGGCAAAAGGATACCGCGGAGGCCGCAGCAAGCTTTATCGCACAGCGCGGGAGGCCGTGGAAAGAAGTCTATGCTATGCTTATCGGGATCGAAGACAGAAAAAACGCGAATTCCGCAAGCTCTGGGTCATCAGAATAAACGCTGCTGCCAGAGAGTACGGGCTTTCCTACAGCAGGTTCATTAACGGCCTGAATCAGGCAGGGGTTGAGCTTAACCGCAAAGTTCTGGCTGACATGGCCGTGAATGAAAAGGCCGCTTTTGCCAGGCTCGCGGAAATGGTCAAGTCCAGGGCAAGCTAATGGCCTTGGCTGCCGAGATAAGCAAAAATCTTAAAAGCCTGATTCAGGAGTTTGAAAAAGCCCTGGATCAGGCTTCTTCGTTGCAGGAAGCTGAAGAAGCACGGGTTGATTTCCTGGGCAGGAAAGGCAGGCTTGCCGTGATAATGTCTCAGCTGCCCTTGCTTTCCCCGGAGGACAAACCCTTGATTGGTCGTCTGGCCAATGAGGTTAAAGACAGCCTGAATCAGATTCTTAACGATAAAATCAGAAATATCCAGCATAAAGCCCAGGAGGAGAGATTAGCTGTCTTTGATCCTTCAATGCCTGGAAGAACTCCTGACACGGGAACAGTTCATCCCGTGACCAGGGTCATCAATGATATCTGCGCCATTTTTGTCAGACTCGGCTTTGATATTGTCACCGGACCAGAGGTGGAAACTGATTTTTATAATTTTGAAGCCCTTAACCTGCCTCCGGGTCACCCTGCCAGGGACATGCAGGACACCCTTTACATCAGCGAATCTATAGTCCTGAGGACGCACACATCTCCACTTCAGGTCAGGACCATGCTCAAGCGTCAGCCGCCTGTGGCTGCCATAGCGCCAGGCAAAGTTTACCGCCGGGATTCTGATCTTACTCACACGCCCATGTTTCACCAGATTGAAGGTTTTCTGGTAGATACCCAGGTCAGCATGGCTGATCTGCGCGGGACTCTGACCGCTTTTGCCCATGAAATTTTTGACCCTGGGGTTAAGGTCAGATTCAGGCCAAGCTTTTTCCCCTTTACTGAACCCAGTGCTGAAGTGGATATCAGCTGCGTCATGTGCAAGGGCGGCGGGGTGTCTTCTGATGGAGGACCCTGCAGGGTTTGCAAGGAAACCGGATGGGTTGAAATACTTGGGTGCGGCATGATTGATCCGGCTGTTTTTCAAAAGGTTGGTTATGACCCGGAGAAATACACGGGTTTTGCGTTTGGTCTTGGAGTGGAAAGGGTGTCCATGCTCAAATACGGGATCGGGGATTTGAGGATGTTTTTTGAAAACGATCTGCGCTTTCTCAGCCAGTTTGTCTAATCCTGAACTCACAACTTTCATTTAAGGAAATATAATGCTTCTCAGTCTGTCCTGGCTTAAGGAATTCACGCCTTACAAAGGTTCTGTCCAAGAACTGGCTCACAGGCTGACCATGGTCGGCCTGGAAGTCGAGGAAATAAAGCGCCCCTTTGCCCATCTGTCCAGTATAGTTGTAGGGCATGTCCTAGAAAGCAAAGCCCATCCGGACGCGGACAAGCTTTCCCTGTGCAGGGTGGATATTGGATCAGGAGAGGCTCTGCCCATTATTTGCGGCGCTCCCAATGTGGCGGCCGGACAAAAGGTCGCTGTTGCCCAGGTGGGGACAGAACTGCCTGGAGGACTGATCATTAAAGAAGCCAGAATCAGGGGGCAGGCCTCTCAGGGCATGATCTGCTCTGAAACTGAGCTGGAACTCGGCACAGACAGCTCAGGAATCATGGTGCTGAATCAGGATTTTGCCATTGGCGCCAGCTTAACTCAGGCACTTGAGCTTGAAGAATACGTCCTGGATATCGGTGTTACTCCCAACCGTCCTGATTGTCTGAGTGTTGCCGGACTGGCCAGGGAGACGGCCGCTCTTTTTGACCTGCCCCTGGCCATGCCTTCCCTCAAGCTTGAGGAAGACCAATCAGTCAGTTGCCCTGAGCAGGTAAAAATAGTCATTGATGATCCTGCAGGATGTCCCCTTTACCAGGCCAGGCTGATTTCAGGTTGTAAAGTAGCTCCCAGTCCCGCGAACATCCGCTACCGGCTCATGGCGGTGGGAATCAGGCCAATAAATAATATCGTGGATATTACCAATTATATTCTCATGGAACTGGGCCAGCCCCTGCATTCTTTTGACAGGGATCTGCTCAAAGGATCTATGATAAGGGTTGCCAGGGCCAGAAACGGGATGACATTTAAAACCCTTGACGACCAGACAAGAAATCTTGATGAAAATGATCTGCTCATATGGGATGAGCTGAATCCAGTGGCTTTGGCAGGGGTCATGGGCGGAGCTGATACGGAAATTCATCAGCAAAGCCGGAACGTGCTTCTTGAATGCGCTGTTTTTGACCCTTTGACCATAAGAAAAACCGCCAGAAGACTGGGACTCAACAGCGAGTCTTCATTTCGGTTTGAGAGAGGGGTGGACCAGGCGGGCTCACGGTTCGCCCTGGACCGAGCCGCCGAGCTCATGGGCTCCTTTTCAGGAGGGAGGGTGGCCGCCGGGTTGTCATTGGCTGAACCCAGACCCTACAGGACCAGAATTTTAAATTTTCGTCCGCAAAAGGCTAACGCCCTGCTGGCACTTAATGTTGATGAAGAATACTGCCGAAAAAATCTCACACTTCTTGGATGCCGGGTCAAAAAGGCTGAGCATGGATTTGAGGTAGAACCTCCAAGCTATCGTCCTGATCTTGAACGTGAAGTGGATCTTTTTGAAGAAATCGGCAGAATATACGGTCTGGACAGAATCCCTGAACATCTGCCCCGGGTCAAAAAAGCCCTGGGCCAGAAACCCCTGGACAACCGATTCGCGTTTACTTCCAAAATCAAGCAATGGGCTGCCGGGCTTGGCCTCAACGAGGTGATCAACTACAGCTTTGTGGGCATGGCAGACCTGGATTTACTGGAAATAGACCGGGAAAACAGAGTCAAGGTTTTCAATCCATTGAGCGAAGAACAGGATGTCCTGAGAACAGATCTTCTGCCGGGGATGCTGCAGACCCTGAGACATAATCTTGGCCACGGCAACACCAGGTTAAGGGTGTTTGAAGTGGCAAACAGCTTTTTTTCTGATTCCACATCTGAAACAGGGGTAAAGGAGACAGACAGACTGGCGATAATGCTTTACGGGTTGAGGCACAGGGAGCAATGGCCACTCCTTGATCAGGAGTTGGATTTTTCCGATATCAAGGGCCTGGTGGAAAACCTGGTCACTATATACGCGGGAAATAGAGCCAGGTTCAAGGACTTGGGCAAGCACGCCTATCTTTCACCCGCTGTTCTTTGCGTTTATGACAATCTGAATATTGGAATTCTTGGAAGGGTTAGGCCTGAAATGTCCAGGGCCTACAAGGCCAGAAAAGAAGTATGGTTCGCGGATATTAATCTGGACCGGCTTGAGACTATCCATGACTCCAGACAGATCAGCTTTGAGCCTCTGCCCAGATTCCCTGTAGTGAAAAGGGATATGACAGTAACTGCTCCTTTAAATCTAAAATATGATCAGCTGGTGGATGTGGTTTACGAATCCGGACTTTCCATTCTTGAGGACATGACCCTGGTTGATGTGTATTTTCCCCAGGAGGGTCAGGAAAAGAAAATGACGGTCCGACTTACCTTCCGCCATCCGGAAAAAACCCTTAAAGACAAGGAAGTGGATAAAGTTCACCAGAATCTTGCTGATTCCATCCTGAAAAAACTGCCAGTAAAATTTTCATGATTTCTTCCGTTATTCTCCCGTTTCTATAGATCATTGCCAAGAAGGCCCTTTAAAATTCAATTCTTGACATTCACCTCCTTCCTGAAGGAAAGATACTTATCTGGAGATCAAAATCTTCCCGGAAAAGGATAAGAATAATGAAGTTTCTGCCTTCCATACTCATGTATTTTTTCCAGAGCGGAAAAGCCAAAACTAATGTTAAGGCTCTGCTCAAGTTTATTGTCATCCTCATGTTCCTTATTACTTTCTACACGATAATATTTCACTATATCAAGGCGTACGAAGGGGAACAGCATTCCTATATAACCGGATTTTACTGGACAATTGTGACCATGACAACTCTCGGCTACGGGGATATTATTTTTACCTCGGATCTGGGAAGGGCTTTTTCAACTGTTGTTTTGTTATCCGGTGTAGTCTTTCTCCTGGTCATGCTGCCTTTTACTTTTATTCAATTTTTTTACGCCCCCTGGCTGGAAGCTCAGAACAAAGCCAGAACACCCAGAGAACTGTCATCCAGCACTTCCGGGCACGTGATTTTAAGCAATATGGATCCCCTTGTTTCAACCCTCATAGAAAAACTTAAGCAATACGAATACCCCTATGTCATAATAACTCCGGATCAGCAAATGGTCCTGGAACTCTATGACCGAGGGTATAAAATTATTTTTGGCGACCTGGACGACATGGAGACCTTTCGTAAGGCAAGAGCTGACAAAGCAGCACTGGCCTTTTTCAATAATGATGACCAGACCAACACCAATGCCACATTCACCCTGAGAGATTTTTCAAAGGAGGTGGAAATTGTAGCGTCGGCTGAAGCTCAAGAGTCTGTGGATATCCTTGAATTGGCCGGCAGCAACCAGGTGTATCAATTTTCCAGAATGCTCGGCAGGGCTCTGGCCAGAAGGGTCCTGGGCGTAAGCATGCATGCCAATGTAATAGGCCGCTTTGACGACCTGCTCATTGCCGAGGCTCCGGCGATGCGCACTCCCCTTGACGGAAAAACCATCATGCAGAGCAAGCTCAGGGAAACAACCGGTGTTAATGTTGTGGGAATTTGGGAAAGGGGAAAATTCATTGCTCCCCTGCCAGATACAAAGATCACTCCGGACACTGTTCTGGTGCTTGCTGGATCTGAAAAGCAACTGGAAAAATATGACGAGATATATGGAATTTATAATCTGTCCTTTGCGCCGGTTCTGATTCTGGGAGGAGGCCGGGTTGGTCGTGCGGCAGCAGAAGCTTTATCTGAAAATGAAGTTGAGTACAGGATTGTGGAAAAAAATCCCCGTCTGGTCGGAGACAAGGAAAAATATGTTGTGGGCAGTGCGGCTGATCTGTACATCCTGAAAAAGGCAGGTATAGACAAGGCCCCTTCAGTTATCATCACCACCAACAACGATGATCTGAATATCTATCTGACAATCTACTGTCGCAAGCTTAAACCGGAAATTCAGATTATCACAAGGGCAACCAGGGAAAGAAGCATCTCCAAGCTGCACCACGCTGGTGCCGACCTGGTCATGTCCTACGCTTCCATGGGAGCCAATACAATCATCAACCATCTTAAGGGCGACAATGTACTTATGGTGTCGGAAGGCCTGGACATTTTCAAGGAAAAGGTGCCAAAATCCCTGGAAGGTAAGACCCTTGCAGAAAGTGAAATCAGGAAAAAAACCGGGTGCAGTGTAATTGCTATTGATTCAAAGGGGACAACCACAATAAACCCTGTGCCTGACACGTTGCTCGAACCCGAAGACGAATTGATTATTATCGGCTCAACTGAGGCTGAATCCAAGTTTATATGCAGTTTCGCCAAGAAAGATTGATCAGGCAACCTAATAACCCAACAATTTAATAGATAATTTTAAACGACGTTAGCCATGAAAGGTAATTATGCATCATAGCACAAAAGAAGGAATCATTGAAGTCATTCAGGCTGTTGTGCCCATTACAGTTGTGGTAGTACTGCTGCAGCTGTTTCTCATTTCAATGCCCTGGTTGATGTTTTCCCGGTTTTTGATCGGAGTTGTTATGATCATGACCGGAATGTTTCTTTTTCTTCAGGGAGTAAAGATAGGTCTTTTGCCCATGGGGGAGGCCATCGGAGCTGAGCTTCCCAAAAGAGGTTCCATGACATTTCTGCTTTTTTTCGCCTTTGTCCTGGGATTTGTGGTCACATTGGCTGAGCCGGACGTGTGGGTCCTGGTGGGTTACGTGGATTCTGTCTCAGAAGGGCTTGTAAACCGCTACATTCTGGTCTTATTCGTGGCCCTGGGCGTGGGCATATTCGTGACTCTGGCCATGCTCAGGATCGTTCTCAACGTTCCAATAGCCTACCTTCTGGCTGGAGGATATATAATCATTCTGGTTTTGTCTTTTTTCACCCCTGCTGATTTTGTGCCCATTTCATTTGACGCGGGCGGAGTAACCACAGGTCCGGTGACTGTTCCCTTTATTCTGGCCCTTGGTCTTGGCGTAACCGCGGTACTTGGGGGACGTTCCTCTATTAATGACGGGTTTGGTCTCATTGGCCTGGCTTCCATTGGCCCTGTTCTTGGAGTAATGATCCTGGGGATAATATATTCATGAGAGAACTTCTTGATTTTCTGTATATCGGCCATGTCCTGAGCGAGGTGCTTATAGCCATAGGTCCTCTTGTGTGCTTCTTCCTCTTTTTTCAGCTGGTCTATCTTAAATTATCGAGAGATTACGTAATAAACCTGTTCAAAGGAGTTGTCCTGGCCGTGACAGGCCTGACCCTGTTTCTGCAGGGAGTAAAAATGGGATTTTTGCCTGTGGGCGCTGAAATGGGTGAAATAATGAACTCTTTTGAACCGTTATGGATCATTATTCCTATAGGTTTTTTGCTGGGAGTTGTGGCCACTGTTGCTGAGCCGGCTGTGCGCATTCTTTGTGATAACGTGGAAAAAGCCTCATCCGGGTCCATTGGTTTTCGTCTTCTACTTGCCATACTTTCCTTTGGCGTTGGAATTTTTGTGGCCCTGGGCGTAGCCAAGATAATCTTCGGGATTTCAATATATTATATTATTATACCAGGGTATATCCTGGCGTTGATTTTAATGAAATTTTGCGAGCAGTCATTTATTTCCATTGCTTTTGACGCGGGCGGAGTTGCCACAGGCCCAATGACCGTAACCTTTGTCATGGCCATCGCTCTGGGTCTGGCTGATGCCATGGACGGCAGGAGTGCTGTTGCTGATGGCTTCGGTCTTATTGCCCTTGTGGCCATGGCCCCTATTTTATCGGTTATGATGGTGGGAGCCATCATGAATTTCATAAAAAGGAGTTCCTGAAATGAATACAGAAATCCAGTTTGATCTGATTTTTACCATTGTCAACAAAGGATCATGTCAGACTATTATTAAGGCCTCAAAAGAGGCCGGCGCAGAGGGGGGAACCATTGTCATAGGCCGGGGCACCGGTATCAGGGAAACCAAAACTCTGCTTGGAATCCCCATTGAACCTGAAAAAGAAATAGTTTTAACCATTGTTCCCCAAAACATAACTGAAAAAGTACTTTCAGCCATAGTTGAAGCTGGAAAGCTTGATCAGCCCGGAGCTGGGATCACTTTTGTCATTGAACTGAAGAAGGTAGCCGGAATCTGTCATTTATGTGACCTGGAATCCAGTCTATTGAAATAGTCAGCATTGTTTTATTTAAGCATTTATGATGGAGAACTGTTTGATGCGGTACAATTTTATTTTTGGAGGTTTGAATGAAAGTCAAAACCAGCGAGCTGCCCGGAATAGGCAAAAGGTATTCATTTACCACGGCTGAAAACGATCATGTGGTGATTATCCTTCATCAGTCTGGGACCAGGGAAGTCTACCATTTTAATGACGAGGACGCGGACGAGCCGGATTTCAGCATGAACATGACTGATGAGGAAGCCAGGCAGTTCGGCACCCTTCTTCTGGGAATCGATTACCAGCCCGTAGCTGATGATAAAATGGAGCTGCTGCTCAAAAACATCCGCATGGAATGGCTTAAGGTTGAACCGGACAGCTGCCTGGCCAACAAAAAGATTATTGAATCAAAAGTCAGAACCAGAACCGGAACCACCATCATCGGCATTCAAAGGGGCGACAGGACCATCGGCAGCCCGGATATCAGCGAGATAATCATGCCCGGAGACATTCTAATAGCCATTGGCACAAGGGATCAGACCAGAAGTCTTGATTCGCTGTGCAGGGTTGACAAAGTCGAATAGTCCTTTGATATCAGGAAAATTAAGTGGAAAATATTCCTTTTCTTCTTCTTGCCGGATTGATTCTGTGCGTCTTTTTTCTGGTGAGCTTTACTTCTGAAAAGTTCAGACTTCCTTCAGTTCTTGTCTATATAATCCTCGGGGTGGCGGTTTCTTCTTTTTTTGTTGAAATCGAGGCCATCCACACTGTAGCTGAAATCGGCATAGTTCTGCTGTTCTTCATTCTGGGTCTGGAATTTCCCATGGCCAGAATGGTCAATATTTCCAAAAAAATATGGCCTGCAGGAGTCATGGACGTTGGGTTGAACCTTGGCGTGGCCATGGGCGTTGCCCTGGTTTTCGGGCTGGACATTATATCCGCCTTTATCATCGGATCAGTGGCCTATGCCACCAGCTCCTCCATATCAGCCAAGATGTTGGAGGAGAAAAAGCGCCTGGCCAACCCTGAAGCTGAGTTTATCCTGGCCCTGCTTATTTTTGAAGATCTGGTTGCTCCCATTCTGGTTTCATTTATCGCCGGAATCCAAAGCGGCGAGGAAATGACCTTTATCTTTATGGGCTTTTTGCTCTTTAAAATCATAATCCTTCTGGTAGGCGCGATTTTAATCGGTCATTACGGGTTTAAAAAAATGAATCAGTTTGTGGCCAAACACATCCAGCATGAGTTCATGCCGCTTCTGGCAGTAGGCATAGCCCTTGGATATGCCGGGCTGGCAATTTTTCTGGGTCTTTCTGAAGTTCTCGGGGCTTTTCTTGCCGGAGTCATGCTGTCTGAGACCGGTCGATCTCAAGAACTGGAAAAGCTCATAGTTCCCATAAGGAACCTGACCCTGCCTTTCTTTTTCTTCTGGTTCGGCACCACCATTGATCTGGGAGAAGGAGTTCCATTTATCGGGATGATGATCACTCTGATAATCTGGGCTGTCTTTGGGAAAATAATAACTGCTTATTTTGGAAGCAGGCTGTTCGGGCTGAGCAGAAAGGTATCCTGCAGGGCAGCCTTTTCCATGGTTCAGAGGGGAGAATTTTCAGCTATTATCGCCAGTCTTGCCCTGCCCCAACTCAGGATATTCAGCGGTATTTATATCCTGTTTACGGCTTTTATCGGGGTGATGCTGTTCAACAGGGCTCCGGCCATAGCCAACTGGTATAATGACAAATGGTACAGAAAGAGCGCTCCTGTAAAACAGCCTGTGTCCAAGGTCTGATATGAGAATAATAATTATCGGAGCAGGGCAGGTGGGTTTGAACATCGCGACCAGACTTTCCCAGGAAAAGAAAGATGTTGTCATAATCGACAGGGACTTCAGAGCTCTGGAAATGATTTCCGAGCAGATGGATGTTCAGGTTGTTGAAGGATCAGGGAGCAGCCCTGAAATTTTGAAGCAGGCCGGGATATTGGATTCAGGTATTCTTTTGGCTGTCACGGACAGTGATGAAACCAATCTTGTGGCCTGCACCTTTGCCAATATGCTCTCACCAAAGACCACCAAACTGGCCAGAATCAGGAACGATGAATACCTGAAATTTCAGGATATCTGGGCCAAAGACCTGGGTATAAGCATGGTCATCAATCCTGAGGTGGAAGTGGTCAGGGCGATCTACAGAATCATGCGCGCCCCTGAAGCTGTTGAAATTAACGACTTTGCTCAGGGAAGAGTTAAACTGCTGGGCATTCTGGTGGATGAAAAGTCTGTTCTTTGTGACACTCAGCTTCCAAAGATCAGGGAACACTTAAAGGTTGAGGAAGTCATTGTGGCAGCCATTGTCCGCGGAGAAAAGCTGATAATACCTTCAGGAAAAAGCGATATCCTTAAAGGCGACCTGGTTTACATTGTGTGTAAGGATAAGGATCTGGAAAAAATTGCCCATAATCTAGGAGCAAAGTTCAGTCCCACAAAAAACATCATGATTATCGGCGGGGGCAACATAGGTTTCAGGCTGGCAAAATTTCTTGAAAACAATTCTTTCAACATCAAACTTCTGGAAAAGAACAGGGATCTTTGCCTGGAACTTTCCGAAAAGCTTGAAAGTACGATTGTCATCAACGGAGACGGAACTGATCAGAACATTCTCAATGAAGAAAACGTCAAGGACATGGATCTGGTTGTTACCCTGACCGAAGACGATGAAACCAATATCCTGAGCTCTCTTCTGGTACAAAAACTGGGCGCGGCAATGACCATTACCAGGATAAACAAGCCCGAGTATACTCCGCTTGTCCGGACAATCGGGCTAAAACATGTAGTCAGCCCCAGGCTTGCCGCTGTAAATACCATATTGAATCAGATCCGAAAGGGGTCCATTATTTCAGCCGTGGCCATAAGAGAAGATGTGGATGTAATGGAAGCCTTTATTAACAATGGTCAGGACGTGGCTAATAAAAGGATCATGGACTTGCGGCTGCCTCAGGGTGTTCTGATTCTGGCTGTTCTGCGCGACAATGAAATCATTCTTCCTTCAGGCGATACCGTGCTCAGGTCAGGAGACAGGATAACAGTGCTCAGCTCCAGGAAATGCATAGACGCCCTTGAAAAGAATCTGACCACCAAGCTGGAGTGCTTCTGATGAACTGGGGGCATATGGCCGGACTGCTTGGTCTCCTGTTTCTTTTTATTGGCTTGTCCATGCTTTTTCCCCTTGGATTTTCATTATACTACAGGGACGCTGGACTGGCTCCTCTTTTATGGTCTTCCAGCATAGTAATTTTTATCGGGTTCCTCCTTCATTTTCTGTTTAGAAAGCAAAAAGCTGCCGGTATCAGTCACAGGGAAGGAATGTTCATTGTCGCGTCAGCCTGGATATGCTCCAGCTTGATGGGCTCTCTTCCTTTTATGCTTGGGGGCTTTATGACCCCCACAGACGCCATATTTGAATCTTTTTCCGGATTTACCACTACCGGAGCTTCCATTTTAAACAATATTGAAGAACTACCTCCGGGGATAATCATGTGGCGCAGCTTTACCCACTGGCTAGGAGGAATGGGTATAATCGTTCTGTCCCTGGCCATTCTGCCCTTTCTCGGTGTGGGAGGAATGCAGTTATACAAGGCGGAAGTTTCCGGGCCTTCCCCGGACAAACTCAAGCCAAGAATCAGGGATACCGCCATGATTCTCTGGAAGGTCTATGTTTTCTTCACTCTGGTTCTGATTGTCCTTCTTCTTTTAGGGGGACTCAATTTTTTTGATTCATTGTGCCAGACCTTCGGCACGGTTGCCACGGGTGGATTTTCCAATAAAAACGCTTCCATCGCCCACTTTGACAGTGCCTATGTTGACTGGGTCATAACCGGGTTCATGTTTCTGTGCGGGATCAGCTTTGCCCTGCATTATAAACTGTTAACAGGAAAAGTCTGTGACGTCTGGAAAAGTCCTGAACTCAGGTTTTTTTCACTGGTGGGAGCCTCACTGATACTGATAGCCACTATTTTTACCTACATATATTCATACGACTCATTCACCCAGGCCCTGAGATACAGTTCCTTTCAGATAATATCCATCATCACCAGCACCGGATTCGTCACTTATGACTACCTGCTCTGGCCTGCCCTGATTCAGGTGATTCTTCTGTTCTGCATGTTTATGGGTGGTTGCGCCGGATCAACAGCTGGAGGGATCAAATGCATGCGGATCATGCTTCTGCTGAAGCTGGCCTATAGAGAGCTTTTCAGGATTGTCCATCCCCATGCTGTCAGGCAGGTGAAAATGGGCAAAATCCTGGTTAAAGATGATGTCCTGAACGGTGTTGTGGGTTTTATCATCATCTATCTGAACCTGATGATCATATCATCTCTGCTTATCGCTGCCATGGGAGTGGACCTTGTCACCTCCCTGACGTCAGTGCTGGCCTGCATCAGTAATATCGGCCCTGGCTTTGGACAGGTTGGTCCTGCCTCCAATTACTCGCTTCTGCCTGATCCGGCCAAATGGCTTCTGTCGTTGTGCATGGTCCTGGGCAGACTGGAGATATATACTATTATTGTATTGATGATTCCAGAATTCTGGAAAAAATAAGAACAATCAATTGCTGTTTTTTGGACCTGAATTTAACTTTTTATATTTCACTGCGAGGGAGGCCAAGCAATCTCCGGCAGTTATCGTGAGATTGCACGCCCCCTTCATGTTATCTCAACTACATGCATGACAAGCATTTACACAAAAAGTGATTCATGTTTGAAATAATGGATTTGTTTTTTAATGCCCAAGAGCAGTCATGTCAAAATTAAGTAGGGGGAAACATGATCAAAATTCTGGCCCTGGGAGACAGCCTCACCACTGGATACGGTCTGGCGCCAGAGGATTCTTTCGCGTCCAGACTGGAGCAGACCCTTATTCAGGAAGGTCTGGACATAAAAGTAATAAACGGAGGAGTGTCCGGAGATACGGCTTATGATGGACTGGCTCGGTTGAAAAGCCTTCTCAGACACAGCCCGGAACTTGTCATTGTTGAGTTCGGGGCGAATGACATTTTTATGGAGCTGCCGGTTGCCGAGGTCAAAGCCAATCTGGAAAAGATCATAGATATCTGTCAACAGTCAGGGGCCATGGTCCTCCTGACAGGGGTCCTCTCTCTCCTGGACCTCAACGATGATTATTCCATGAGGTTTCATAAGGCCTTTGAGAACGCGGCACAATCCAAAGGGGTTGCTTTTCTGCCTGATTTCATGCCCGGCATACCCGGCAATCCTGATCTGACCCTGCCTGACGGTATCCATCCCAACGAGTCAGGAGTAGAAAGAATAGTTGAAAATATCCTGCCTGTGCTGAGGCCCATGCTTTCCAGAATATAAAAGAAACTGGTGAGCAGTCTTTTGAAAAAAAATCCATTCAATGTATCGAAAAAACCGAATTCATTCCAGGTTTTCAGGGTTGTTCTTTGTCATTTCATGGTTTAAATGACCTTTTAAATTAAACCCATAATCAGCACTCGAGGATCAATCCATATCCTTGAATAAACAACCCCTGAAATCTGAAAATGGAAATTGACATTATCGGACTGATAAGGGATGTGCCGGAACTTCTGTTTTTCCTGGTCCTTGGTTTTGGCTATCTCATCGGCAATATCAAAATCAAAGGTTTTGAGCTTGGTTCAACCACCGGAGTTCTCCTGACCGGACTTTTTTTCGGACATTTCGGGTTTGAACTTCCAGCCAATACTCTGGAAATAGGGTTTATTCTTTTTATATATTCAGTGGGGCTTCAGGCAGGGCCGAGGTTTTTCAGCGTGTTTCTGGAAGACGGACTCAAATATATAACCCTGGCCCTGGTGGTAAGCGCGACAGCTGTGGGGCTGGCTTTTGGTATTTCAACATACCTGGGGTTTTCCAGGGGGGTGAGCGCGGGCCTGTTGTCTGGATCACTGACCAGCACGCCCACCCTTGCCGCGGCCCAGGACGCGGTCCACAGCGGCCTCATGAAGGCGGTTGATATGAAGCCCGCTGACATTATAATCCAGGATATCGGCTCAGCCTATGCCATTACATATCTATTCGGCCTCATCGGGCTGCTTCTTTTTGTGAGATTCATCCCATCACTGCTTGGCATCAATCTTCCTGAAGAAGCAGCCAGACTGGCAAAACAGAAACGCTTTTCCCCTGAAGAGGAAGATGCCATTGATTCATCACCAGGCCAGATGCTCAGGGCGTATAAAGTTCAATCCGGAGAAGCAGCGGGAAAGCCTCTGCGACAACTCAGATTTACCACAAGAACAGGGTGCGTTATCCAGAAGGTTGTCCGGGGCGAGGAGATTTTTATTCCAGGAGCGGATACTGTTCTGGAAGAAAATGACCGGGTGTCAGTTCTTGGTCCTCTGGAAGGCCATGAACTCATGGAAAAATTGCTGGGCCCTGAAATCCTGGACAAAGAGCTTCTGACCATTCCGGTCAAAACCCATGATGTTGTTGTCACCCATTCTGAAGCTGTGGGCAAATCTCTTGGGGATTTGCATTACCTGGCCAGGTATGGTTCATTCGTGACAAAAGTGAGCCGCTCTCATGTGGATCTCCCGGTTGATGAATCCACAGTTCTGGAAAAAGGTGATATTGTCCGGATCACCGGGGTAAAGGACAGGCTGGACACTCTCATTAAAAGACTGGGGCATGTTGAAAGAAATATCATTCAGACAGATCTTATGACCTTTGCCTTTGGCATTGCTGCCGGGCTTTTCATTGGCAAAATCTCTTTCAAGGTGGGAGCGTTGTCCATTGGCCTGGGAACTGCGGGCGGACTCTTGCTCACAGGAATACTCATCGGATTTCTGCGTTCAATTCATCCCACATTCGGCAGAGTTCCTCCGCCAGCACGCTGGCTGATCATGGAGCTTGGGCTTCTTTTTTTCATGGCCGGAATAGGACTAAAGGCGGGCCAGGGAATTGTTCAGGCTGTACTGACAGTGGGTCCTGTCCTTTTTTTAAGCGGGATAGTTGTAACAACTATTCCGGTAGTTGTGGGATTCCTGTTTGGAAAATACATCCTCAAATTCAACGTGGCCATCCTGCTTGGAGCAATAACCGGTGCCATGACCAGCACACCGGCCCTGAACACCATAATCAGAGCGGCCAACAGCCCGGTTCCTTCACTGGGATACGCAGGAACATACGCCTTTGCCAATGTGCTTCTGGCTCTTGCCGGGACCCTGATCATGATGCTCTGACAGACTGAAAATCTTCCAATCCCCGCTTCACTTCTTCGGCATCCACTTGAATTGACAGCTCATAATTCATCCCGCCTTTTGTCATTGCGAACGAGTCTTCGAGTGAAGCAATCTTTGACCGTAACCGGTGACTCAAGTGGGTGCCGGAATGTTTTATACGGCTGCAATACCAGTACTCCAATACCCTGTTGAGGTCATGTCGGTGAACTGAATGTTATTCCTGTTCTATCCGGCAGGGCTGGCTGTAAAAGGCAGCGCAGTTTCCCATATCTGTTTTTCTGGGTTCAATCAGGATATTAGGTCCATGTCCGTGCTTCATCCAGCCGTCCCTGCGAAAAATAACCGCTTCCGGATGCAGGTCAGGAATGCTTCTCGCCTCCACACGCATCCTTCCAAGGGGAGTAGCCAGATATGCATTTTTCATGGGATCCAGTTGTGACGCCATCGGATTTAGCTGGGAGATGAATATCCTGGGCAGGCCTTTCTGCTCTGATTCAGGGATCTGAGAGTGCATATATCTGCCCTGGATAAGTGAAAGCAGACGCAGGGGAAAGGCTGGATCAGCTTCGGGTTCGCGGGCCAGCTCTGTTGGAAAGCGGTAAAGATTATCAGGATGATCAAATATCAGCTCCTTATAGGCGATATCCGGACGGTCAGCATGGGCAAAGCCATTTTCCCGGATATGTTCCAGACTTATGCCAAGAGGCTTGAGCCCTGCTTCAAGACACTCTTCCTGGCCGGGAAAACTTACTTCCGGATCAAGTCTGTGTCCCAGATCCTGAAGTATTTCAAAGTCACTCCGGCACAGCCCCCTGGGCTCCACTGCCTTGCCTGAATAGTTCACGTAATCATGCAGGCATGAACCCAGGATCTCGTCTTTTTCCAGCATCAGGGCCGGGGGAAGGATTATATCCGAGCGCAGAGCTGTGTCATTTAAAAAACAGTCAACACAGACAACAAAAGGTTTTTCAAAGGCCCTTGCCACTCTCCTGCTGTCCGGGGTCTGGTTGATGACGTTATGCCCGTCAACCCAGATGAATTCTATTGCCGGGCTTGCCTCTTCAATTTCCCTGCCCAGATCATGATGAGCCAGCTTTCTGCGTTTTGTCTGAGTTTCAGCAGTTAACGCGGTCCTGGCGGTCCATTGCCCCAGGTTTCTGCCTGAAGAAATGTTGAAATACGAACCGCCTCCCATTATCCCGATGTTACCGGAAGTCAGGGCCAGGGCGTTAATCATGCGGACATTCTGACCGCCCCGGACATATCTTTGCAATCCCCAGCCGATAATTGTCGCGGCCGGACCTGATTCCCTGTACCAGTGAAATAATCTGCGGACGTCAGACTCGTAGACATTGCAGGCAGACAACAGATCTGACAGAGCAACAGACTGGATTAGATTCTGAAATACGGGCCAGTTTGCGGTTCGTTCAATAATTTCCTGTCTGACGACGCCTGATTCCAGAAACATCTTTATCACTGCCGCGGCCAGAAAGCGATCCATCCCCGGCCTGATCAGGATAAATTCATCTGAGAGGCCGGTATTGGAATCGCCTCCCGGGGAGATCGTCATGACTTTTGCCCCGGACTTTCTGGCCAGAGAGATAAGACCGGAACTGTGGATGGAAGATCTGCTGAAATCCTTGCCCCAGTTTATAATCCTGGAAGCGTTGAGCAGATCCATTGGGTTATTGTGGTTAAGGCTGCCGAAATCCCGCAGACATGCCTCAATCCCGGCTTCATCACAAAGGGAACCGTAAGTGCCGGATGCTCCAAGGACATTGAAAAAATTGAGACCTGCCTGAGCCAGTACTCCGCGGTAGCCGTATCCTCGTATGTGCAGAATTCTTTCAGGTTCTGAACGAAGTCTGCATAAATGACCCGCAATGATATCCAGGGCTCTGTTCCAGGTTACAGGTTCAAACCCGGATCCATGGCGCAGCAGGGGTTGTGTAACGCGCTCTCTGGAATTGAGACGCTGGAAAAAACTCTTTCCCTTGGGGCAGATAAAGCCCCTGGTAAAGGGATGCCCGGGATTGCCCAAAATGATCTGTTTCTGGCTGTCCACCAGAAAGGAGCATGAATCAGGACAATCCAGAATGCAGGCGGATATTTTATTCATAGTCTGATCTTTTGTGTTGAAGAAAAACTGTTTGAAATAAGCCCCAAAAAAATATATGTTTCCTAATGGTAAACCATCACATGAGAAACAATAAAGTGAAGCCTTCAAGGTAAGTTCAAGGAATATCGGGTTCAGAAGAATTTATAGGGCATGCATTCAAAGGATTCAAGTTAAAACCAGGGCTGAACAATGACTTTTCAAAACAAACCCGGTCAGGATTTTATCCGGCAGGCACCTTTTCTGGCTCATATTCTTGATTCAATACAGGCCGGAATAAATATTCTGGACAGAGAAATGAATATTCTGGCAGCCAATTCCTGGTTGGACCGGATGTACCCGTATAAGGTCCCCCTTGCCGGGAAAAAGTGTTATCAGGCTTTTCAGGATAGGGCTTCGGTCTGTCCCTGGTGCCCGGTGGTCAGGACCCTGGAAAACGGCCAGCCCGATTCGGCCATGGTCCCTTATATTCTTGGAGGTCAACCCAGGGGCACTCTGGAAATATCTGTCTATCCCATGCTGGACAGTTCTGGAAATGTTGAGGGAGTGATTGAGTATTTTCAGGATATTACCGAGAAAATCAGGGACAAGGAAAAGCTGATGCAGGCCTCAAAAATGGCTTCTCTGGGGACCCTGGTGGCAGGCGTGGCTCATGAGATCAATAATCCCAACAATTTTATCATGCTTAACGCTCCTTTATTACAGGAAGCCTGGGAAGACGCCAGGCCCATTCTGGAACAACACGCCCGGGATCATGGTGATTTCAAGCTGGCCGGACTTCCTTTTTCCAGAATCTCCGGGCAGATGTCCAATCTCTTTGCCGGGATCATCGACGGAAGCAAACGCATTAAGCATATTGTCAACGATCTCAAGGACTTCGCCCGGCAGTCCCCCATTAATACCGGGCAGAACGTGGATATGAATCAGGTCATTGTCAAAACCCTGAATCTGACCCAGAAACTCATCAACAAGCACACGGACAATTTTCAGGTTTATTACGCGGAAAATCTGCCTCTTGTTGGAGGTGATTCTCAGAAGCTGGAGCAGGTGATTATAAATCTTATTCTTAACGCTTGTCAGTCCCTCAATGGAAAAGACAGGCAGGTGCTGGTCAGGTCGTTTTATAACCAGGAGAAACAGGCCGTTATTGTGGAAGTTGTTGATCAGGGCGAGGGAATATCAGCTGAAAACCTGCCAAGGATAACTGATCCTTTCTTCAGCACCAGAAGGAAAACAGGCGGCACAGGACTGGGTCTGGCCGTGACATCTTCCATTGTCAAAGATCATGGAGGAATACTGGAATTCGCGTCAGGTCCAGGCAAAGGCACTACAGCAAAACTATATCTTTTCCCCAGTCAAAAAAAGCTGGAAGGAAGCCACATCAGAACTATCGCTTACTCTGATCAGGTTCCTGGACATGGAGAAAAACCATGACCCAGGAAACAAACAATAAAAATATCCTGATTATTGATGATGAACAGCATCTTCTGGACAGCTTGAGTCTGACCCTTGAGGCTGCCGGGTTCACAAGTGTCCAGACCTGCAATGACAGCCGCCAGGCACTTCAGCTTCTTTATGAAAGAAGTTACGGAGCCATCCTTCTTGATTTGTTCATGCCCCATTTTTCTGGTGAAACTATCCTTGGAGAAATCTGTGCTGAATATCCTCTTTCCCCGGTAATTATCGTGTCCGGAACCAACGAGCTGGAGACTGCTGTCCGCTGCATCAAGAACGGGGCCTTTGATTACCTGGTCAAACCGGTGGAAGCGGAGCGTTTGACTACCACTGTCCGCCGCGCTTTGAAACACGGAGCCCTGCTCAGAGAAAATCAGAACCTGCGGCGTAAGATCTTTTCCCATCAGCTTCAGAATCCTCAAGCATTTGCCGGGATTATTACCCGCAGCAAGGCCATGCATAATATTTTCAATTACATTGAGGTGATAGCTCCTGCTTCTGATCCTGTTCTCATCACAGGTGAGACCGGAACCGGCAAAGAACTCATAGCCAGGTGCCTGCATCTGGCCAGCGGGCGCAATGGACAATTTGTTGAGGTTAATGTGGCCGGCCTGGATGATAATATGTTTACCGACACACTTTTCGGCCATGTCCCTGGAGCATTCACCGATGCCAGGCAGTCCAGACCGGGCCTTGTGGAGCAGGCTGGTGAAGGAACCCTGTTTCTGGATGAAATAGGCGATCTTGCCCCTGCTTCTCAGATCAAGCTGCTCAAATTGATCCAGGCCGGTGAATACTATCCCCTCGGATCTGATAAGCTTAACCGTTCCAGTGCCAGAATCGTCGCGGCCACCAATCAGGATCTTAAAGCCAGGCAAAAACAGGGATCCTTTCGCAAAGATCTGTTTTACAGGTTGAGTACATATCATGTTCATCTTCCACCACTCAGCAATCGCAGGGAAGACATCATGGCCCTGGCTGAGCATTTTTTAAGAGAGGCCTCTGCAGAGTTTAAGATCACAACACCAAAGCTCAGTCAAAAGCTGTCCTGTTTGCTTCAGGCATACAATTATCCCGGCAATATCAGGGAACTTCGGGCAATGATTTTTGACGGGCTTGCCAGGGGAGGATCCAGTGGACTTGAAAAAAAATTGTCCTCCCTGGTCCGGAGCTGTGAGCATCCCCCCCGCGTAAGGAACAACAATTATAAACTGGGGACAAAAGACATGCTTTTTCCCCACCCCTTGCCTACTCTTGAAGACATTTCTCAAAAGCTTATCAGTGAAGCCCTGGACCGCGCCGGTGGTAATCGTACCCTGGCCGCAAAAATGCTCGGAGTATCCAGACAAACTCTCCACCGCCGCTTGAAGGAGACAGACTGACAGCGCATTCTTACAACAAGAAATTCATGATTTGATGTTTTAAAAATTCTTCCTTGATTTTTAAAGCTTTTACAAATTTATTTTTGTATATCTGGAAAGTTTAATAAGGACAAAAATAATGGAAACAGCCGCAGCACTGATACTTATCGCCCTGATAATATTTGCTTTCTGGATTTTTAAAAAGAGGTATCCAGGCAAACGTGAGGGAAAAAAGGTACATGATCTGGAAAATGATCTTTTACGCCTGGTCTCAGGCAGGCAGGATGTGGCCGATCGTCTGGTCCGCCATGAGCAGGCCCGCAATCCGGATAAATCCAGATCCTGGCATCTGGAAAAGGTCATTGAACAGCTCAAAAGAGACAGAAGATAGCGTTTCAGCCTGCAGCCCCTTAATCCATGGGGTGCTGTAGACATCTGGATGTGTTGAAAGCAAAATAAGGCTCTTCCGGTTTAAGCGTACTTTTGAAAATTGAGCTATTCCTCGCATAAAGAATTAAGAATATCTCACGCCCGGCCTGAAGCAGGCCTTGAGTCGCAGAGCAAGGCACGAGGAAGAAAATCTAATATTCATATCCACCGAGCCGGTGTATATGAATAACAAGCTCCCCCGCAG
>PXDF01000150.1 GCA_003566455.1 Desulfonatronovibrio sp. | reverse complement strand
CTAACCACAGAGGATAAAAGATCATGAAATCAAGTACAAGGGATGAGGCCGAAGGCAAGATGCACCAAGCCAAAGGCAAGGTCAAGGAAGTCATCGGGAAAGCAGTTAATAATCCCGACCTGATTTATCCGAACCAAATCTTCCAGATCCCGAGAGCTTAAAACGTGGATGATCTTAAGGATGGCCGGAAAATGGCAGGCGCCCCCAGGCCTTATCTGCCCCCCCACGCTGCCAACCTGCCGGCTGATATCAGAGCTGAGCTGGGCTGGGGCTTTTAATTGACACTTTTTACATTCAAGCCCCGGTCGTCAGGCCGGGGCTTTTTTTTTACCTTCCGGGTTAAAAAAGTTTTTTTGAACCAGGCATCCGGCCTGGTTCAATAAAAACTTTTTTCAACATACTGATATCCTGATTTTCTTTTTCCTTGCTCCAAAACCCTTTATGTACTATCTTTACAGGTAATCATACCTAACTGAGGAGAACTTATGTTTGATTCATTGTTTCATAAAAACCCTTCCAGGCAGAAATACGAATTTAATGAAGCTGAAAAGCCTGAGCTTCTCAGGGAGATATATCCCTATAACAAAATTTGCAGAGTAGCCTTTGATGATTCCTTTATAATGCCCAGGCCTCCGGAACAAATATTTATTACCGACACCACATTCCGCGATGGTCAGCAGGCCAGGCCTCCATTTTCCGTTAAACAGATAGCTGACATCTTTGAACTTATGCACCGGCTGGCGGGACATTCCGGCCTCATCCGCCAGAGTGAGTTTTTTCTTTATTCCGACAAGGATAAAAAAGCGGTTCATGCCTGCCTGGATAAGGGTCATAAGTATCCCGAGGTCACCGGATGGATCAGGGCTAATAAAGATGATCTCAAACTGGTCAGGGATATGGGCCTTAAGGAAACAGGAATGCTCACCTCGGTTTCCGACTATCACATCTTTTTAAAGCTGGGCAAGTCCCGCAAACAAGCTGCCAGGGATTATCTCGAGCTTGTTCAAGCCGCCCTGGACTGGGACATCATTCCCAGATGCCATTTTGAGGACATCACCCGGGCGGATATTTATGGATTCTGCGTTCCCCTGGCACAGAAAATGATGGAGCTTTCCAGGCAGAAGGGCCTGCCTGTCAAGATCAGGCTTTGCGACACCATGGGTTATGGTGTTCCCTATCCAGGGGCATCCCTGCCCAGAAGTGTCTCCAAAATCGTGCGCACCTTTACCGATGAAGCCCAGGTGCCCAGCGAATGGCTGGAATGGCACGGACATAATGATTTTCACAAAGGATTTATCAATGCCACAACTGCCTGGATTTACGGGTGTTCCGGAGTGAACGCCACCCTGTTCGGCTTTGGGGAACGCACCGGGAACGCGCCTCTTGAAGCGTTGGTTATTGAATATATTTCCTTGACCGGAGATGACGACGCGGCCTATACACCGGCTATAACCGAACTGGCCAGATATTTTGAAAAAAACCTCAACGTGCAGATCCCGGCCAATTATCCCTTTGCCGGCAGGGATTTCAACGCCACCAGCGCCGGAATCCATGCGGACGGCCTGCTCAAAAATGAAGAAATATACAATATATTCAACACAAAACATATCCTGCACAGGGATGTTCCCATCATAATAACCGACAAGACCGGTCGCGCGGGAGTAGCCTACTGGATCAATCACAACCTCAACCTGCCCGAAGATCAGATGATTGATAAACGGCATCCAGCGGTTAAAAAAATATTCGAAAAAATCATGCGTTCCTATGCCAAGGGCAGGGCTACAAACTTTTCGCACGAAGAAATGCAGAAACTTGTGCGCAGGTATATACCCGACCTGTTCCTGTCGTCCTTTGACCAGCTCAAAGACCTTGCTCACAAGGTACTCAAGAACATCATGAAAGAACTGGCTTCCAACCCCTCCATGGCAACCATGAAAAAGGATGATATTGATCTTGCAATTAACGAATTCCTGAGCGAATATCCCTTTATCCAGTATATGTACGTCACAGACATCAACGGAACCCTGCTGACCTGGAATGTCAGTGATATCGGAGATATCTCCAAGTATCGCCAGGTGCCTGAACAGGCCGACCTTTCGGACAGGGAATGGTTTATCCGTCCCATAAAAACCGGCAGGATGCACATAACTGATTTTTACAAATCTTTTTTTACAGGTAAGCTTTGTTTGACAGCGTCAACCCCAATATTTATCGACGATGAGATCGCTGGAATACTTGGCGCGGATATCCGCTTTGATGAACTTGTCAAAATCCAGGAAGGCCTGGCTGATGACCAGGAAATGTTCCAGGATTATTAGGAGGACATTATGCTGAAGAAATTTGCCATGCTGACCTTGGTCCTGTTTCTCTTTGGGTGCGCCAATATGAAGGGCGAACCTCGGGAAGAAACAGTGTACGAACCTGTTTCAGCTCCGCCTGAAACTGAAGCAGATACCAGTCAGTATTATGACTTTGAGGATATACCCATTCCCAGGGAAATGAAGATCAACCCACAGGAATCCATCCTGTTTGAGTCCGGGAATATGAGGTCCGGCATGCTCAATTTCAGCGGGAGGGTGGACAGCGATTCTTTGTTCAACTATTTTCAGGTTAGCATGAAGAATGAAGGATGGCGGCTGCTCAACTCCATAAAGTACGGCACTTACATGCTTGCCTTTGACAAGTCAGATAAAATCTGCATCATCCGGATAGTCCCCAGGAAGTTCAGCTCTGAACTGCAGGTCTGGATTTCACCTAAAATGAGTAATCCTTAAGGCGAAGTTTTGGCCATGCTGCCCGAAAATTATCCTTTATTCAGCCTTTTCAGCGGGAAAAGGGTCCATCTGGGACTAACCGGCAGTGTGGCCGCCTACAAAACCATTGAACTTCTGCGACTTCTGCGCGAATCACAGGTGGACGCAGGGGCGACCATGACCCGCTCGGCCCTGGATTTTGTGGGTCCCCTGACCTTAAGCGCCCTGGGCGCTGACCCGGTATTGTATTTACGGGACAATGATCCCGCGGATCCTTATTCCCATCTGGCCCCGGCCCAATGCGCCGACGCTTTTGCAATCACCCCGGCCACAGCCGGCATTATTGCCAAAGCCGCCCACGGACTGGCTGATGATCTGCTGTCAACCCAGATTCTGGCCTATGACAAGCCTCTTTTTTTCTGCCCGGCCATGAATCCGACCATGTGGAACAACCAGGCAACCATCGATAATGTAAGCCTGCTCAGGTCCAGGAATCATCTGATCATTGAGCCCCATGAAGGCAGGGTGGCCTGCGGACACCTGGGACAGGGACGCCTGGCCCCTACTCCGGCAATTTATTACCAACTTTTAAGGGCACTTTCTCCTCAGGACATGGCAGGGAAGAGTATCCTTGTAACGGCAGGCCCCACCCATGAATATTTTGACCTGGTGCGGTATTTCAGCAATCCCTCGTCAGGCCGCATGGGACTGGCCATAGCCATGGCCTGCTGGCTTCGCGGAGCAAATGTTTATTTTGTACATGGCCCCATGTCTTCTCTTTTCAGTCTGCCCGGCTTTGAGCTGATGCCCGTAACCAGCGCCAGAGAAATGCTGGACACTTGTCTGTCAGTCTGGGATCTCTGTTACTCGGGTTTTTTTACAGCTGCTGTTTCTGATTTCGCCCCTTCTCCCAGTTCTGATCCCAAGTTCAAGAAAGGCAAAATTAAAACCTTCCGCCTTGAAATGAATTCAAATCCTGATATTCTGGCGACCCTGTCCACCCGGAAAAAAGATGGTCAGCTGGTTGTGGGGTTTGCCGCGGAAGCTATAAATCTCGAAGCCAACGCAAGGCTGAAACTTGAGAAAAAAGACCTGGACATGGTGATTGCAAATCTTGTTGAACCGGGCCATACACCCTTCGGCAGCATGGACAATCAGGTCATGGTCATGGATAAAAAGGGCCGGACCGAGTCATGGCCATCTCTTACCAAGGCGGAAATTGCCTGGAGGCTGGTTGATTGGCTCACTCTGATTTGAATTTTTATCAGACGGTACTGCGGGATGTGGGCATCAGGTACTTACTGTCAGGGAGCAAGCCGGATGGCCATGTCCCTCTTTCGCCAAAACCTTCGCCTACCATCCGGATACCTTCCGCCCCTGCGGATGTTATGCTTGCCAGGGGCCACAAGCCTGTAACAAACTTCAGTCCGGAAATGGATACTTGCCGCGAAATCCCTCCCATGCTTTTAAAATACCGCAGGCCCGCTTATTGCGTCTGGTCTTATTTTAAATTGCCCCGGGATATAAAGAAAGGATTTACAAAACCCAGATGTGAATTAGTTAATAAGATAATCCAAAACCTGCAATGGAGCAGAAACACATATACCTTCTGGCCTTTGTCTACTCTGGAAGAAAACGGGCTCCGTGCGGATGCCGATCTTTTTTTAAAAGGAATAACAGTCATCAACCCGGTATATATTTTCATATTCGGCTCAAATGCCTATAAAGCCTTGCTTGAAGATCGGGAATATACCTACGGATTGCATACTTACAATAATTATCAGGTCATTGCTCTGCCCGACCTTGATTCACTTTTGCCTGACAATCGTTTGTTGAAAAACCTTGTCTGGAATATTCTTAAAAAATATACGCCAACCGGATACTAATTTTTACAGGACAAACATGAGAACATATAAACTGCTGATACTGTTATCTTTCTTTATTTTACTGGCCTGTACCTTATCCGCTCAGACTGCCAAACATAAGGTTCTGACTGTTGATATTGACGGACCCATTACTCCCGCCCAGGAAGAACTGCTCCAGGACGCGCTGGTCATGGCTTCGGAAGGTGATTACATCAACCTGCTGATCCGTCTGGACACCCCGGGCGGACTGGCTGAATCCATGCGCAACATGGTCAAGCTCATGCTCAACGCTGAACTGCCTGTTACAGTATGGGTGGCCCCGTCAGGGGCAAGGGCGGCTTCCGCCGGTGTATTTCTGGTGGCCGCTGCCGACCTGGCCGTCATGAGTCCTCAGACTACCATCGGGTCGGCTTCTCCGGTGGATATATCAGGCGGCGAACCTGATGATACCATGTCCAAGAAAATTGTTAATGAACTCCTTAGCCTCATTAAATCAGTTGCCCAGGAGAGGGGCCGAAATGTCGAGTGGTATGAGTCGGCTGTTCTGGAAAGCGCCAACCTTGAAGCTGAGCAGGCCCTTCAGTTGAGAGTGATTGATCTGATTGCCGGGTCTCAGGAAGATTTACTCAGCCAGATGGGCAAAAAAGGAGTCATGGTCCAGGGCGAAGAAATATTTTTTGAGCCAGGGGATATCGAAATCGTGGTTTTCGAGCCCGGCCTCAAGTACAAAATCCTATCCTGGCTTTTACACCCTCAAATAGCCTACCTCCTTTTTCTGGCGGGCATGGCCGGACTTTTCTTTGAGTTCTCCAATCCAGGCGCCATATTTCCCGGAGTAGTGGGGGCCTTCTGTCTGGTCCTTGGCCTGTATTCCCTGTCGGTGCTTCCAACCAATGTGACAGGCATTCTTTTGTTGATTTTAGGATTTGTTTTTATAATTATCGAGGTTAACGTGCCCACATTTGGCTTGCTAACCGTGGCGGCTTTGGTTAGTTTCTTTTTTGGCTCACTATTTCTCTTTGACCCGAGTTACCCGTATTTTCAACTGCCCATTATGACCATTCTTCCCATAGTAACAATACTTACCCTGATTCTGCTTTTGCTGGCCTACCTTATCGGCAGGTCTCAGCTGGCTCCCAAGACCAGCGATACCGGCATAAAAAGTGATACGGCCAGGGTAATCAACTGGAAAAAAGATGAAGGCCATGTCAGGGTAAGGGGAGAAATATGGAAGGCCAGATCTTCAGAACCTCAGGAAATCAACCCCGGTCAGGAAGTCAGGATTGACAGGATTGAGGGGATAACCATACATATAAAACCATAAAAGGCCGGATCAGGGCCTTTTCAAACATACATCCAACTCTTTTCTCAGGAGGTTTTCATGCTCACTTATGCTTTACCGATTATTATTCTGGTAGTTCTTTTCCTCATGAACGCCATCAGGATTCTCAACGAGTACGAACGGGCCGTTGTCTTTCGTCTTGGAAGATTTTTAAGCGTCAAGGGACCAGGCCTGATCATACTCATTCCCGTGCTTGATAAGATGGTGCGCACCCAGCTCAGGATCGTCACCCTGGATGTTCCCCACCAGGAAGTCATCACCCAGGACAACGTCAGTATTAAAGTCAGCGCTGTTGTCTATTACAGAATAGTTTCTCCACAGGGCGCCATCCTGGAAGTCGAAGACTTTCCCTACGCCACGTCTCAGCTTTCACAGACCACACTTAGGAGCGTCTGCGGTGCGGCTGAGCTGGATGAAATACTGTCCCAAAGGGATAAGCTCAACATGAAAATCCAGACGATTATTGATGAACAGACAGATGCCTGGGGAGTTAAAGTGACCTCGGTTGAAATCAAGTACATTGACCTGCCTCAGGAAATGCAAAGAGCCATGGCCCGTCAGGCGGAAGCTGAAAGAGAAAGAAGAGCCAAGGTCATCGCTGCTGAGGGAGAATTCCAGGCTGCAGCCAAACTTGCTGATGCAGCAAAAATCATATCTGATTATCCTGCGGCCCTGCAGCTCAGGTATTTGCAGACCATGCTGCAGATGACCTCTCAGGCCAACAACTCTACGGTTATTCCTATTCCCATTGATATGTACAATGTTCTTAAGAATGCCGTCAGCGGTCCTGTTCAGCCTGCTCCAGCAGCGCCAACGGCAGAAGACAGGGCCTGAACAAGCCTGACGCATAATGAACGGACGGCGCCAGATATGGATTTCAAGACACTGAACACCGAACTTGAAAAAGTATACGCAAAGATCACCAGAAGCATTCATGTCAACACCCTGCCCGACCTGGAAACCCTGCAGGAATTCACCCGGATGGCCCGGATGATGCCCATGTTCGCGGATGAGGAATGGATCGGGGAAGCCGAGGATTTTGCCCATCTGGCAACCCAGTTTTTCCAGGCAGCCAAAAACAGGGACTTTAAAACCGTTGTCCAGCTCGCCCATTCCCTGGACGATGCCCAGCGGCTGCTCCCGCAGGACATTTAGCACAAAAAAAAGCCCGGGCTGAAAGGCCCGGGCTTTTTTCTTATCATAACCTGCCTGCCGGCTGCCTGGACAAATCCAAGACAGACAAGGTTCTATAAAACAAATGAATT
>PXDF01000183.1 GCA_003566455.1 Desulfonatronovibrio sp. | reverse complement strand
CGTGCTTTTTAAAATTCACGACAATATCCGGAAAATGGCAGACAGATAGCCTGATTCTGAATTAAGGGCTCCAACAAGCTGTCGTTGCAATAAGATCCCGTGAACAGATTCCGGATCAGCCCATCATTCCCGCTTTTTTAATCATCCGGCAACCTGCATGAGATTTAAGTGTTATCAAACGTAGAAAAATTAACTACTAAGGCGGGTACCGGGCTGTGACCAGTTGTTGTCCATAAAATTGAACAGGTGAAAATACCTCAGGCTAATCCATTAACGCGGCCTCAATCAGGCATCCGGCAAGCAAAGTGGTTCTTTCCACCATGGTTTTTTTGATAATATATTCCTGCTCGCTGTGATCCAGATCTCCGCAGGGTCCCAGCCCGTCCAGTACTGGAACACCCTTGGCCGCGATGAAATTGGCGTCAGACACGCCGCCCCTGGTCTCCGCGCTGAGAGGAAGACCATATTTTCGGGCTGTTTCCTGGGCAAGTTTATACAGTTTTTCAATGCCTTGATTGGCTTTCATGGGAGGACGGCTGGAGCTGATTCTAACTTCCGAGAAAGTATCTGCGACTCTACTGGTCCGTGAAATTTCCCTGATTCTGTCCATCAGCAAGACCGCGTCATCAGGCTGGCTGAACCTGACATCAACACTGAGACAGGCGTTGGCGGCAATGGAATTGGGGCTCATTCCCCCATTTACCAGGCCCACATTGACTAGAATATCAGGGGGATGGTTCAATCCTTCAAAGTCGATGATTTTATAAGCAGCCTCCAGTATGGCGCTGGGTTTATCCGGCCCGGCGCAGCCCGCGTGCCCGGCCTGGCCGTTAACCAGAATGTCAAAGCCGATCTTACCCTTTCGCCCCAAAACCACCTGGGAATCAAGGCCTCCTCCCTCCAGCACAAAGGCGGCCCTGCTCTGAACAGCCAACTCTTCAATCATTGTTTTGGAATAAAACGACCCAGTCTCTTCGTCTGAATTGAAAAAAACAGTAACAGGAATATCATTTAGAAAACCTGTTTCCCTGAGGGCTTTCAAAGCGAAAACACCCACCACCAGCCCCCCTTTCATGTCCATGACTCCTGGTCCGTACGCCTTTGATGAATCCTCCCGATAATAATTGAATTCCGTATCCTCAGGAAAAACAGTATCCATGTGCCCAACCAGCAGTAGCGGCTTACCTGCGCAGGCCTTTCCTGTCCTGGCCAGGACCATATTCCCGCACTCATCCATGGGCACTATCTCAGCGATCATGGGAATATCTGCCAGAACCTCGACAATACTCCCGGCCATGAGGTCAAGGCCCGCCTTATTACGTGTTCCGCTCTGGATAAGGACCAGCTTTTCCAGAAGCTCAAACATCTCCCCTTCCAGAGATTTGATATGGCTGATTAGTCTGTCAGACATTGATCATTGTCCGCGGAGCGTTAATTTTCCCGGTATTTTTCAAACGCGAAATCCTTTCTGGCGTATTCTTCAGGCGCTGGATCTGGATATCTGACCTCTTCATCGCTCCAGGGTTTCCTGAGAATCAATTCATTGCCTTCAACGCCCACAACATTTGAACGGTGCAAAGGAATCTTGCCGCCGGCTGTGGCTATATATCTGGGAATGGCATCTCCGGATATGTTCCCATACATACTCTCCACAATATCCCGTCCCTTTTCAACAGGAACACGCAAATGGGCAAACTGCGGGTTGCGGTAGCTGCAATTGAATATATAATAAGGCCTCACATAGGCTTCATGGATTGTTTCGCACAATTTCCACATTTTCACTCTGGTATCATTGATGCCCTTTAAAAGCACAGCCTGGTTCATTACCGCGCTCACCCTCCTGGATATCTGCTTGAAAGCCTCCCTGGATACAGGGGTGATCTCCTGGGCCGTATTAATCTGGGTAACCACCCTGAGCGGCTTTTTTTCGTTGCTCTTATCCAGAATATCAAGAAGCTCACCATTCACCCGCTGAGGAGTTGTCAATGGAATTCTTGTGCCCAGGCGCTTTACGCGGACATGATCTATGGAATCGAGCTCGGTCAGTATCCTGGCGATCATTTCATTTGGCAGCATAAAGCTGTCCCCGCCTGTTACAAGCACGTCCCTGATCCTTGAATCCCTCCTGATATAATCCAGGGCCTCCTCATAGGCCTGACTTTTGTAGATGCGGTCCTTCTTGCCGATATGGGCGATGCGCAGGCAATGGGTGCAGTACATGGCGCACATATTGGTCGCCTTGATGGTCACCACTCTTGGATAAAACTGGTCAATAAGCCTGGCTGGTGAATGATCCGCAGCCACCGGAGGGATTTCAATTCCCGCGTTGTCAACCATTTCCCCGGTGGGAACAGCCTGGAGAAGAACAGGGTCCTCCAGGGATCCGGGCATGATGAGGCCGGCGTAATAAGGAGTCAGCCGCATGCGGTAACTTCTGGTCACCCTGCCCACTTCTTCCATGGCCTTTGGAGGCAGCCTTAAGATCCTGCCCAGAGTATCCAGAGATTGGATGGCGAATTTCAGCTGGCCGGAAAAAGAATTCCAGTCTTTGTCGGTCATACCCAGGATTTGTCTGATCCTGGAATGATTATCCTCAATACGATCCCAAAGCTCTATCCCGCTGGGGGCGGATACATCCTTTTGTTCAAGATACCAGTCAACCCTTGATCCGGCCTCTTCAACAATAGGCCGGGCTCTGTTCACCCGGCCTCCGATACTGACCTGGTGTTCATCAATATCCTGATGTTTAAGAGCAAGACCAGACAGATCCTCCCTGGACAAGTTAAAGGCCATGGGACTTAATCCATGTTTGCTCCTCACTTTTTTAAGTACCTGAAAAAGGTCAACTATATTGCCGGTCAAATCTTCAGAGATACTTTTTGAGAAGAGTTCCTGAATGCTTGAGACCTGGTATGTCTGAACAGCTGATTTGTCATCCGAGCCTGAAAAAAGATGGTCCAGAAGATCCATTGTAAAATTATCAAGTTTGTCAAATTTATTCATGCGTCTATTCCGTACTGGTTATAGATTCCTCGAGCATCCGCCTGCCGTATCTGATCTCCTGGTCCAGGATCTCTCTGTTTCTGGAAACCGCCACCACCCGGCCCAGAAAAGTACCCGGCTTGACTGAGCAGCCGTGACCCACATGCTCCATTATGATCATCTTGTGTGCTATACCGTTTTTTTTGACCTGTCGGAAAAGTTCCCGTTCATCCTCTTCAAGGGGAAGAAAATATCTGGTCATAACTTCACGGTCCACCTTGAAGTTGTAAGTTCTCCAGTTGAGATCGCTGATAGCCTCCTTAATCTCAACCTTATTGGAAGGAAGCCTGTTTTCAGTTACAGCATAATATTCAAGCTCCATCAGGGAAGGAGACTCCTCAGGAAGAAGATTTTCAAGAGTGCAGCACATTTCCATTGTGGTCCCCTGCTTGCGGGCGTTGACTTCCACGAAAAATATCTCACCGCTCTTGTTGACAATATAATCGCAACCGAAAATACCCCGGTAGCCGCTTCTTCCCAGAACACGTCCCACCATCCTGGTATGTTCCTTGATCTCGAGCTGCTCTCTATAGGGCAAAGCCGAGGGGAATGTCGATCCTCTGAACATATTGCCCCCTTCAATCTCCTGATCGGCGATGGCCGCAATAAAAACATCCTCCTCATTACCCACGACACCCAGTACGGTTGGATCAAAATCATGGGGAACAAAACGGCTTATAAAATAAGTTGATTGAGGAAGAGGCAGCCTTTTGTTCAGATCATCAATGCCTCTGACAATAAAACTGTTGGTACCAGCGGCAGAATAGGGCTGAGAAACAAATACTCCTTCAGGCCATGTCCTTAGCCCCTGTTCTGTGCTGGCCAGCATCTCACTGACCCCGCTGCATATTTTGTAATCAATAACCGGGACCGCGTCTTTGAGCATCTGCAGCTGATATAATTTATTGTTCCACATACTGGCCACCTGCCCGCTTGGGCCGAGGAGAACAACCCCCGGCATTCTGGTGAAAGTCAGTTCAGGCAGAGACTCAAAAACATGGACATGTAATCTGCCCTGTTTTTTGACCAGCATTCTCACCAGATTAAGGACTGTGGTTGAATAGGAAACAACCCCGGCAAAATCACCTGGTGACATTCTGCAGCTGAATTTCTTCCTGGTCTCGGCGAAAAGATTGCTGGCAAGGGGATTGATGACAAGAATATTTCTGTGGGGATAAGACTCCATCACATCAGGAATGATGGAAATATAATCAAATTTCTTATTGTAGATCCTGGAAAGATTTTCCTTCACAAACTGGTTCAAACCATCTGTTTTCAATTCGCCTACGTATAAAAAATAGTCAGTATCATCTTCCAGCCTGACATCTGAAAAAAGTACGTCGTCTTGATCGGAAAACATGCCCCGCCTCCAATACTAGACAATTTTGTAAAAAGTATTTATAAAATAATACAATTTTATCAAAAAGTTAATTTCAAATATTTTTAACAGCCTTGTATATTCGTACAAGAAAGTCAACAAAATGGGAAAATTCCCAAGGCCAGACAAAACTTCTCAACAGGTCCGGTCAAAATAAAAGAAGCCGCAAATCAGAAGGAATGGGAAAGCGCAAAGGCTGATTTGACAAATACTCATTATCAGTTAAAGTTAAATTTTATTAGAAGAGGCATTCAAATTTCAGACCAAATATTGATTCAATATTCAACGCCAAAAGTCGGAATATTTCTCAAGGCGCAATTAACGGCGCTCAATAATAATAACAAAGCTCGCTTTCACAGATGATTATGAGCCTGTGGAATAAATGAGCGCCAAAGACTGTCCTGGGAGAAGCCCGGCGGACAATAATCCGGTATGCCGCGGGTATCAATCAGATTCAGGATCTTTTTCCACGGGACTGAAAGGAGGTCATCATGTCTGCACCTGAATATATTAACGACATTTCCAGGGTAAAAGGAATATCAGACAAGGAGCTGGAAAGTCTAAAGCCGGTCATGGATAAATTTGAGTTCAAATCCAATGAATATTATTTATCCCTTATCAACTGGGATGACCCCGGTGACCCCATCAGAAGAATAATCATTCCCTGCCGGGACGAGTTGGATGAATGGGGAAAGCTGGATGCCTCCGATGAAAAAAAGTATTCAGTCATGCCGGGTCTACAACATAAATATTCAAGCACTGCCGTATTCCTGGCAAGTGACTCCTGCGGCGGATACTGCAGATACTGTTTCCGCAAAAGACTGTTCATTCATCCGGAACAAAAGGAATTTCTGACTGATTACCAGGCAGCCTACGATTATGTCCGCCGTCACAAGGAAGTCAATAACGTGCTCATAACCGGCGGGGACGGACTTATGCTCTCCACCGGCAAACTGGAAGAGATAATCAGGAATCTGCGGTCCATTGATCATGTCAGGATCATCAGAATAGGCACCAAGCTCCTTTCCTACAACCCCTACCGGGTAATAAACGATCCTGAACTTAGTGAACTTATTAAAAGGTACAGCCTGCCTGACAGGCGTATTTATATGATGCTCCACTTTTCTCATCCCAGGGAAATCACAGATATCAGCCTGGATTCCTGTGACATGCTCATCAAGTCCGGAGGCATTCTTTGCAACCAGACCCCGTTGTTACGGGGAGTCAATGATGATCCCCAGATCCTGGGGGAACTCTTTAATAAACTCTCATACATGGGCATTGCGCCATATTATATTTTTCTGTGCAGGCCCACCGTGGGTAATCTGACCTATGCCGTGCCCGTTGAAGAAGCCTTTCACATATTCCAGTCCGCCAGAGGGTTGTGTTCAGGCCTGGGAAAGCGGGCCAAGATCACCATGTCTCACGCCGACGGCAAGATTGAGGTGGTAGCCATGACTGAGGATAACATCATATTCCGGATTCACCGGGCCGCTGACCCTGACGACAGCGGAAAAATATTTATCTGCAGAAGAAACAGCCAGGCTTACTGGTTTGATGATTACAGTGAAATCCTGGAAACAGTCTATCATCAGGACCTGGAGTATTGATCAATTATAATTTATGCATTAAAATAATTACTCAAAGGAGTCTCTCTTCTTCAGGTGGATGAGCAAAGTCCTCTGGATATTGTATTTAGACCATGCTGATATTCTGGTTATGATACAATGCCCTGTACTGATAAGGGTCTTGCAGACGGTGCTGTTTTCCCGGGCGATCCAGCCCTTAAGGCTTTTAACAAAGGAGGTTTTGACATGAAGAAAATCGCTCTTGTGGCCTGCCACATGATCAGAAGCGGAAACCTGTGACCCGGCGATGCCAAATGCTTGGTGGCACTAAGCAGAAAAGAGGGTGAGTTTAAAAGGTATGAAAATGGAGGCGCGGAAATTGTAGGCATCATGGAATGCGGGGGCTGTGAAGGCAACAAGAACAGGGTTATATGCAGCCTGGCCCTGCTCAAAATGCAGTTATCTGCCCTTAATGAAAAAGTTGACGCCGTCCATGTTGGCACATGTATCATGAAGTTCTGCAAGAGAAAGGATGACCTTATAGAAGCTATCAAGGACAAGGCTGGCGTGGAAGTGGTGGAAGGAACCCACGCCTACGCTCCGCCTACAATTTTCGGGCAGAGCTGACCCCCGGGCCTGAAAACTCAATTATAAACCCGGCAGGATGATCATTCTGCCGGGTTTTGTCATGGCAATGTCAGATAAAAATCGCTCAATTTAGGAATAAGTTGGGGGCTGATCTGTTTTTCTGCATTAATTCAATTCTCGACTTTTAAAAAAATAAAGTTTAAAATAAAAAGTTATGCATATAGAGATATTATATTTTTCTTAATCCTCTTGAGGTCTATTAGATCATGCTTATCAATAAACTTGCCGGAGATGCTGGTGGCTTCTGTTAAAACCGCGATCCTTTTCCCCGGGCAGGGTTCCCAGGAAAAGGGAATGGGCCGCAGCCTGGCCGAAAAAGAAAGTCAGGCCATGGAGCTCTGGAAAAAAGCCGAAAAAATATGTGGGCACCCCCTGCGGGAAATCTTCTGGGGGGGAGACCAGGAGGATATGTCCCGCACAGAATACCTGCAGCCGGCACTGACCGTGGTCAATCTGAACCTGTGGTTTTTTTTCAGGGAAAAATTTCAGGCTCAAGCCATGGCCGGTCACAGCCTGGGGGAATATTGCGCCCTGTGCTCAACCAGGGTCATTGAGGTGGAACAGGTCCTAAAGCTCGTTTCCCTCAGGGGCAGGCTGATGGCTGAATCAGGCCAAGATTCAGACGGGACCATGGCCGCGGTGTTGAAGCTGGATCAGGCTGTGGTAGAAGAGCTTACTGAGCGAACAGCCCGGAAAACAGGTCTGACCATTATTGTGGCCAATTACAACACTCCCCGCCAGTTTGTGGTCAGCGGACATGTCAACGCCATAAAAAACCTGGAATCTCTGGTGAGTGAGTCCGGGGGCAGGTTTATGAAACTGCCAGTGAGCGGCGCCTTTCACAGTCCTCTAATGGATGAAGCAGCCCACGAACTGGCCCGGATGATGAAAAAAGATTCCTGGAAATCGCCTGATTGCGATATTTTTTTCAATTCTACAGCCAGATCGGAAAAAGACCCTGAAAAAATTAAAAAATTGATGCAGAAGCAGATGACCTCGCCCGTGTATTTTGTTCAGCTCATCACCAACATGAAGGAAAAAGGCATAAACCGATTCATTGAAATGGGTCCCAAAGGTGTTCTTTCCAGGATGGTCCCCCAGATACTGGGTTCTAATGAGGACATCTCCGTACTGAACATCACCTCACCAGAAGACGCGGATAAGCTCCGAAATTTCAACGAATAATTTTTTATTGGAAATTAAATGAACGCCAGACAATACCTCCAGGACAGGCTGTCTACAACACTGACAAATATGGGCTTGAACTGGCCGGAAAAAGCATCCATCGAGCCTCCCAGGGAAAAAAAGTTCGGCGATCTGGCCTGCAACGTAGCCATGATCCTTGGCAGGGAAGCCCGCCAGAATCCCAGAAGCCTGGCTGAAACAATCAAAAGTCTGGTTCTGGAAAGTGAAACTGAGCTGGAAAAAATCGAAATCGCTGGTCCCGGCTTTTTAAACTTTACCTTCAGAAAAAATTTCTGGTTGAGTGTAATCAGAGACATTGAGCAGAAAAAAGAGTCTTTTGGAAAGTCTGACTATGGCCGCGGAACCCGGGTCCAGATCGAATACGTGTCAGCCAATCCTACAGGACCCTTGCACATCGGACACGGACGTGGCGCGGCTATTGGTGATTCACTGGCCAGGATCATGAGGTTTGCCGGTTATGACGTATCCACTGAATATTATCTCAATGACGCTGGAAAACAGATGGATGTCCTGGGCAAGTCAACCTGGGTCAGATACAGAAATCTTAGCGGGATAGACGCGGTTCTTGATGCTGATTATTATCAGGGGGATTATCTGACAGAGGTTGCCGGGGTAATTCATGAGGAATACGGCGACAGACTCCTTGCGATGAATGAGGATGACGCCGTTTTTATCTGCCGGGAAAAAGCTATTGCCCTGATCCTGGAAGGCATAAAAAAAGATCTGTCTGATTTTATGGTAGAGCACCAGGTGTGGTTTTCAGAAAACAGCCTTATTGAAAACAGCACTGTGGATCAGACCCTGGCCATGCTCCTGGACAAGGGGCTGGCTTATGAACAGGACGGAGCTCTATGGTTTAACAGCACTGCTCTGGATGACGACAAGGACAGGGTCTTGAGAAAGTCTGACAGGACCTTGACCTATTTTGCCTCTGATATTGCCTATCATAAGAACAAATTTGACCGGGGCTTTGATCTTGTTGTGGATATATGGGGTGCCGACCATCACGGTTACGTACCCAGAATGAAGGCTGCTGTTCAGGCTCTGGGCAGGTCCCCTCACAGTCTTCAGGTCATCCTGGTTCAACTGGTTAATCTGCTCAGAGAGGGCAGACAGGTGGCCATGTCCACCAGGGCTGGCGAATTTGTCACCTTAAGGGACGTTATCAGCGAGGTTGGAACCGACGCCTGCAGATTCATCTTTCTGAGCCGCAAGAGCGACAGCCCTCTTGATTTTGACCTGGAAATGGTCAAAAGAAAAACCATGGACAATCCTGTCTATTACGTTCAATATGCTCATGCCAGAATATGTTCGCTGTTTTCAAAGGCGGCTGAAAAAGGAATCTCTTTTGATAATGATTCAGCTTTCGCCCTTGAACTGCTGAATACATCCGAAGACATGGAAATTTTGAAAAAAATGGCAGAATTTCCTGATGTCATTACCTCTTCCGCCAGAAATCTGAGCCCGCATCATCTTAGTTATTATCTTCTGGAACTTGCGGGAACCCTGCATAGATACTATACTTTTCATCAGGTCCTGACAGCAAAAAACAAGAATCTGATTCAGGCCAGGATGATCCTGTTCAGGGCCGTGGCCAGGGTTATCAGCAACGGGCTTGATTTACTTGGGGTATCAGCCCCGGAAAGAATGTGATTTTTATGGCGGCAAAGAATCAAAAAACAACTGCCAAGAAGGCCAGGAGCAGGTTCATACTGGAATTAAACCTGTACAGGGCTTTATCTCTGGGAGCCTTTGTGGTCCTGGCCATGGTCTGGTCCTTTATTCTGGGTGTTTTTGTGGGCCGCGGATACAATCCTGAAGACGTGATACCTGATATTGCCAGGGTTATGCCTGATTCCGGGAAGGAAATATCAGTGCCAAGGGTTCTCAGACCCGAGGAGCTGGAGTTTTTTGATCGGCTGAGATCAACGCCCTCTGTGCTGAGAACTACTCCCCCGGTCCAGGAGAAAACCACATCCAGAACCCATCCAGAACCCAGCACTCAGGTTCGGCCTGATCCCCCGGTTTCTCCCAGGACTGCTGCTGAAGCTGAAACCTTTATTTATTCCTATCAGGTTGGCAGCTTCCAGAAAATGACCAGGGCTGTTGAGCTGCAGAAACAGCTCGTGGATGAAGGATTTTCAGCAAGCATTGCGGATGCATTTATTAATAACGAGCCGTGGTACAGAGTTATTGTGGAATTTGAAAGCTCAGACCGGGACTCCCGCCGGATGTTGGATAAACTAGAAACCCATGTAATAACTCAGCCTGTATTTCGGGGAAAAAGGCCTTCATGATCAAAAGTGCAGATAAAAAATGACTGACAATTAATATTGACTTGGCCTTCTCATAAGCTTTAAATTTCCGGCTTTGACCTGACTAGTATTGGACAATTGTACGGTCGATAATAAATCTCTGGTATGGAGGAAATATTTAATGTTTACGAATAATTTTGTTCCCAGTCGCGTATTCTTCACCCGCGGTATCGGACGTCACAAGAACAAGCTGCAGTCATTTGAGCTGGCCCTCAGGGACGCTGGCATTGAAAAACAGAACCTGGTTTATGTTTCCAGTATATTTCCACCCAACTGTAACCTGCTCAGTTTAGAAGACGGCGTAAAGGAACTGCTGCCCGGCCAGATAACCTTCTGCGTCATGGCCAGAAACGCTACCAATGAAAAGGGCCGTCTGGTAGGCTCGGCCGTTGGTATGGCTTTTCCTGCCTCCAAAAGCCAATACGGATACATATCAGAACATACAGCTTTTGGAGCTGATGAAAATGAAATAGGTGATTTCGCTGAAGACCTGGCATCCACAATGCTGGCCACAACCCTTGGAATAGATTTTGATCCTGAGAAGGATTATGACCAGAGAAGACAGATATACATGATGAGCGGCCAGATCGTTGATTCAACCTCAGCCCCCTGCGTAACAACAGGAGTTGCCGGACTATGGACTACAACCATTTCCGCTGCTGTTTTTCTTCCCTGAAACAAGGTATTGTGGCTTAAAAATGTATAATAACTTTCTGGATCTGGATGATGACCGCGCAGATCTTCATCTCATTTATGTTTGGCCGGTCCCTTACCAGGGCACTGTCAGCTTTGGTGATGGAACCAAGAACGGTCCTGAAGCCATTCTTAAAGCCAGCTACCAGATAGAACCTTATGATCCTGAACTCAAGGTGGATATTGGAGAGCTGTGCTCTTTTAAAACTCTGCCCTTTCAGAGGCCAAACGTTGCCGGACCCGATCATCTTTATGAGGAGATGCGGGACTTTCTCAAAGATTATGATCCAGGCCGGGATTTTTTTCTGACCCTGGGAGGTGAACACTCCATTTCTTTTCCCCTGGTTGATTTTTACTCCAGGCAATATCCTGATCTTGCAATTATCCAGATTGATGCCCACGCTGATCTGAGAAAGAATTTTGAAGGAAGTACTTATTCCCATGCCTGCGTAATGGCCAGGATAAATGAACTTGGCCTTAAAACCGTGCAGGTAGGCATAAGAAGCTTAAGCAGAAACGAAGCGGATTTTATCACAAACAACCAGGAGCAAATTCTTCCCATTTACCCATGGGACCTGCCGTCTCCCCTGGAGGCAGCGCACATAGTTAAGGATTTTATCAGCAATCGGCCGGTTTATGTATCCTTTGACGCGGACGGTCTTGACCCTTCCATCATGCCGGGAACCGGCACCCCGGAACCAGGAGGACTGAGTTATTCCTGGGTTAAAGACTTTTGGAAGGCTTTATGGCCTGGACCCAAGCTGGTGGGCATGGACTTTTGTGAACTGGCGCCACAGCCGGAAAGCGTTGTTTCGGAATCTACTGCTGTTAAATGCATCCTCAAGGTTCTGAGCACATATTTTTCACAGCTCAAAAAATAACCAGCGCCTGTCTTCAGCCGGCAATAGACCGGCTCATTTAACTCAAGGCCTAAGCATGAAAAAGAAAAAACAGATCAGATCAATTGAATCCCTTGTCAACCCCGCGGATCTGGGTTTGAAGCCTCTTGAATCCCTGGATCCGGACCAGATCAGTGATTTCGATGAACTGCTCACTGCCATGGCCAGAACTTCTTTCAACGGGCGCAGCCTGGGTGAAGCCCTGGACGTGATGGAGGAAATGGTCACAGATCCAGACTGCGTTGTGGTTGCAACATTTTCCGGGGCCATGACCGTGGCCAAAATGGGTACAATTATCTGCAAAATGATTGATGAGGGCTGGCTGGACGTGATTGTCTCCACCGGGGCTTTAATGGCCCACGGCTTTATTGAATCCATCGGCCTGAAGCATTATAAGTATGAAAAGAACCTGATGGATGATAATGAACTTTTCAGGCACGGATTTAACAGAGTTTATGACACATTAGAGCCTGAAATCAATTTTATCCAGGCAGAGGATATCCTGCACAAGGTTATGAAAGGCATAGATAAAGATGAGATTCTATGCTCGGAAATTATCTGCCGCAAAATCGGCAAATACCTGCATCAGAACTTTGAAGGACCAGGCATACTTAAAAACGCTTATCAGAAAAATGTTCCCGTATACATACCTGCCTTTACTGACTCGGAACTGGCCCTGGACATGGCCACCCATATGCTGAGACACGACAGTAGCGCCCTGGAGCGTGATGATTATTCGGCCCTTCCCTACCCTTTCAACCCCTTTCTTGACCTCCTGAGCTACACCAGGAAAATTGCCCGGAGCAAAAAAATCGGGATTTTCACCATTGGCGGTGGAGTTCCAAGAAATTGGGCTCAACAGGCAGGTCCATTCCTGGAAATCGCCAATCAGCGTCTGGACGAGATTGATCTGCCCCTGCGAAGATTTCAGTATGGAGTTAGGATCTGTCCTGAACCAGTACACTGGGGAGGTCTTTCCGGATGCACTTATCAGGAAGGAATTTCCTGGGGCAAGTTCGTCCCCAGAACACAGGGAGGAAGATATGCTGAAGTATACTCTGACGCCACCATTGCCTGGCCCATTTTAATCAAGGGCCTGCAGCAGAGGCTGGCCAGAAGAAAATAAAATACACAGTTTTCTGGACTGGCTGCATGCTGCCAGCACAGACATCAATAATAGCCGGACATCACTGCTGCTGCTCCTCAATCCATTTTACAGCCATCTTAAAATCAAGACTTCCGCTGTAAATAGCCCGACCGGTTATGACCCCTTCCAGCCCTTTAGAGGAAAAGGGATAAATCTCCATGATGTCTTGAAGAACAGAAATACCTCCGGCCACAATAACCGGCTTGGTGGCGAGGCCAAGCATCTTTTCCAGCGACCTGATATTAACTCCGCTTTGCATTCCATCTCTGGAAATATCTGTATAAACAAAAAAGGAGCTGCCAAGACTTTCAAGAAGAGCGACAACATCTTCCACCATAAGTCCGGTGTCAGCCACCCAGCCCCTTGATTTCAGCTTTCCGTTGCGTGCGTCCAGAGAAACGCCGATTTGTCCGGGAAACTTGATGCACAGATCAGCGAACATGCTGTTTTCTTCCAGGGCCATAGTTCCGATGATTAGCCGCTTCACCCCGGCGTCTATATAAACTGTCGCGACGTCAATATCCCTTATTCCCCCGCCCAGCTGGACCGGGATTTTAACCTTTTCACATATTTCTCTGATCAGATTCTGGTTAACCGGTCTTCCGGAAAAAGCCCCGTCCAGATCCACAAGGTGAAGCCAGGACGCACCCAGGCGTTCCCAATGTTCCGCCATGGCAACGGGATCAGTGGAAAAAACAGTAACCTCATTTTCAAGCCCCTGTCTTAGCCTGACGCATTGGCCATTTTTGATGTCAACAGCAGGAAATAAAATCATAGTCCAAGCTCCTTAAAGCCCTGTTCAAGACCTTCTCTTGCAAGCTCACGCGCGGAAATCCATTTGGCCCCTCGCTTGAAAAAACGTCCCATGCCCAGAATATTTTCAGTAAGGGACTGCTGCCTTTCGTCAAACATAAACCTTTGAAGCCTGAGCTCTGCTGTATCAATGAGATTCAGCTCCATAACGACTTTGGCAGGTTCCTCAACCCCCCATTCACCGCCCTTTCTTTCCCGCCATTCAAACACAAAGGGCACAAGGATATAATCAGCAGGAACACACCTGCCCACCTGAACCCAATAGTGAAAGGCCGATCCAGGGTCAGTGCCGTGGGGCGCAATTGTCATGCAATGTCTGAGAAGCTCTGGACCGAAAATGGTATATCTGCTTTGTGCAGTCAAAGCAGCCAGGTCGCTGTTGAGTTTTTCAATGACATCGCTGCCAATCCTTTTTTCTCCCACCACCACATGATGGTTGAGCATCTGCCATCTGTGCACGGGCTGGGAAAAATTTGCCACCGCCACAACAGACTTTTCAGGCAATTGGTATGCCGGTTTTGTGGGTGCGCAGGCCCATGAAGACAGGGCCAGAATCAATACTGTCAGGAAAATCTTTTTCATGTCAGTCAAGTAATCCTTTAGTGCTTAAAACATTTGTTCTGTTTATTGCTGCGGCCTGTTTAAGAGCGAGCCCGCAGGCCTTGAAGGCGGATTCCAACAGGTGATGTGAATTGGAGCCGTAATGAAAAATGATATGCAGGTTCAAACGGGCGTTAAAAGCAAATGATTTGAAGAACTCCCGCCACAGGTCTTTTTCCTGTCCGGCAATGATTTGTGTCAGAAGATTGTCCCCCTTATAAACAAGATAGGGTCTGCCTGAAACATCTATTACTGCTTCAGCCAGGGCTTCATCCATGGGCACCATGGCCCATCCCACTCTGTTTATGCCAGACCGGTCACCAAGGGCATCAATTAATGCCTGACCAAGGCAGATGCCTACATCCTCAAGGCTGTGATGGGCGTCCACCTTTATATCGCCCTGACACTCGATATTGAGACTGATCCCGGCCCAGTGACTCATAAGTTCAAGCATATGATCAGCAAAAGCGAAGCCGGTGGATATTTCATTCTTAGCTGTTTCTCGGTCCAGATCTAAATCAAGGTAAATTTTTGTTTCCAGTGTTTCCCTGCTGACGGAAGACTTTCTCATAATCTGCTCCACAATACCTGTGTGTTATTTTTGGTCATCACTATGCTCATCATCTTCACTGTTTTTTTCTTTCCCGGCATCTCTGTCCTTTTTCTCCTTGCCCCAGATATAGGCCACCAGAATACCCAGCTCGTAAAGCACAACCAGAGGCCCTGACATGAGTACCTGGCTGATGATGTCAGGGGGTGTGAGAAGGGCTGAAGCCACGAAGGCCATAAGAATGGCGTATTTTCTATGCTTTCTTAATCCTTTGGAATTGACTATGCCCAGCCTGGCCAGGAAAAAAATGAACAAAGGCAGTTCAAATGCAATCCCAAAGGCAAAAAGAAGCTTTATGGAAAAACTGAAATATTCTCTAAGGGAAGGCAAAGGCCGGATGATTTCTGTTTCATAACCCAGGAAAAAATTGAAACCCAGGGGAAAAACAATGAAATATGCGAATAAGCCACCGGCAATGAAAAAAAATCCAGAGAAAATTGCAATGGGGATGATGAACTTTTTCTCGGTATCATAAAGCCCCGGCCCGACAAACCTCCATATCTGATAAAAAATATAGGGACTGGCCAGAAATACTCCGGCCACAAAGGACACCTTGAGATAGGTAAAAAAAGCTTCCGGTAAAGAGGTATAGATCATGGTGCTGTCAGGAGGCAGCACCTCAAGAAGAGGTTTCATGAGCATATCAAAAAGATATTCCTTGAAACCGTAGCAGGCCAGAAACCCCACAAAGGCCGCAATGACCGCCCTGAAAAGCCTTTTGCGCAACTCTTCAAGGTGCTCGGTAAAGGACATGGCTTCCTGATGTGGTTCTGTTGCTTCCTCTTTGTTGTCTATGTCTTCAGAACTCATTAGGTGGCGCCGTTTTTCTTGTCAGGTTCAGGTTCAGCAGGTTGAGTCTCTTCTGATTCCGGGGAAATTTTCTGTTCAGGGTAAGGATCCTCTTCATCCCTCTCAGGCCGGGGGCTCTCCTTGCTGGCCTTCTGGGTCATCTCCCGCTTGATCCTTTTCTTGGCCCGGATCTCCTCCTCCTGGTCAGCCTCCATTTCAATGGTCCTTTTAACATCAGTGGTAACCCGCCTGAATTCGCCCAGGGTTTTGCCCAGAGACATGGCGATCTCAGGAAGCTTTTTTGGCCCCAATACCAAAAGAGCAACCACCAGAATAACGACTAATTCAGTTGTGCCTATTCCAAACATTTAATTTATTCCCATTCTATGGTGCTTGGGGGTTTTGATGAAATATCAAAAACCACCCGATTTACTCCCTGAACTTCATTAATGATGCGATTGGAAATTCTGGCCAGAATTTCCGAAGGTATCCTGCTCCAGTCGGCGGTCATTGCATCCACGCTCTCCACAATACGAAGGGCTATAACATTTTCATAAGTTCTTTCATCGCCCATTACGCCTACGGTTTTCAAGGGCAGGAGTACTGCGAATCCCTGCCAGACTTTTCTGTACCAGTCTGAAGCGTGAAGTTCGTTCTGAACTATACGATCTGCCTTGCGCAGGATTTCCAGCCGCTCAGTCGTAATCTCGCCGATAATCCTGATAGCCAGACCAGGCCCGGGAAAAGGATGCCTCCAGACAAAGATGTCGGGAATGCCAAGTTCCACCGCAACCTTTCGCACCTCGTCCTTGAAGAGCTCCCTCAGAGGTTCCACCAGCTTGAGATTCATCTTTTCAGGCAGACCGCCAACATTATGATGACTTTTTATTACGGCCGACGGACCCTTGAAGGACACGCTTTCAATTACATCCGGATATAATGTCCCCTGGGCCAGCCACTTTACCCCGGGTATCGAACCGGCCTCCTGATCAAAAACCTCGATAAAGGTATGGCCGATGATCTTCCTTTTAATTTCCGGATCCTCAACTCCTTCAAGGCGAGAGAGAAAACGTTCCTGGGCCTGAACATACTTCAGATTCAGATCAAAGTGCTTGTTCAGGGTTTCGGCTACTTCCTGGCCCTCACCATGTCTAAGAACTCCGTTGTCAACCAGGATGCAGTGAAGCCTTTTGCCTATGGCCCTGTGCAGGAGCACGGCAACCACAGTTGAGTCAATGCCTCCGCTTAATCCGCAAACCACATGCTCATTCCCGATTTTTTCCCGCATTGATGAAATAGCGCTTTCAATAAATGAACTCATGGACCAGTCTGGCTTTAACCCGGCAATTTTGAAAAGAAAATTGTGCAGTATCCTGAATCCTTCTTCAGTGTGAGCTACTTCAGGATGGAACTGAACAGCGTAGACCTTTTTTTCCTGGTTGCCCATGGCCGCTATTTCAACATTTGCGGTTCTGGCCAGAATTTCAAAGTCCACGGGAGGAGCAAGCACCGTATCCCCGTGAGACATCCAGACTGTGAGTTTGTCCTTATCCTGCAGGGTGTCCCAGAGAGGACTGTCCTGAGCGAACTCCAGAATGGAGCGTCCATATTCCCTGTTGACCGATGGCTGCACAGAACCGCCGAATATGTGGGCAATAAGCTGCATTCCGTAACAAATGCCCAAAACCGGCAGATTCAGATCAAAAATATCTGGATCGATTAAAGGAGAATCAGACAATCCAACGCTGGCCGGGCCTCCTGAAAGCACCAGGGCTGATGGCTCCAGGGCTTTAAGTTCATCCAGGCCAATGACGCAGGGATGAATCTCTGAATAAACACCAGCCTCTCTTATTCTCCTGGCAATCAGCTGGGTATACTGTGACCCGAAATCAATGATTACTACTTTGCTCTGAACTTGCATACAAACAACCAGCGGAGTTAATAGTTTTCAATCCGGTAGTTTGGAGATTCCTTTGTGATGATTACATCATGAACATGGCTTTCTTTGTACCCAGCCGCGGTCATTTTCAGAAATCTTGCCTTGAACTGGAGAGCGTTAATATTCGCGCACCCCACATAACCCATTCCTGACCGCAGACCGCCCACAAGCTGATAGATGGTCTCGCTGACCTGGCCCTTAAAGGGAACCCTGCCCACAATTCCTTCTGGAACAAGCTTACTGCTCTTGTCCTGAAAATAGCGGTCACAACTGCCGTCCATCATGGCATCAATGGAGCCCATTCCACGATATATCTTGTAGGTTCTGCCCTGGTATAAAATCGTCTCTCCAGGACTCTCTTCAGTACCTGCAAACATGCTGCCCATCATCACTGAATCAGCCCCGGCAGCTATGGCTTTGGCCACATCACCTGAAAACTTTACTCCGCCATCGGCAATAACCCTTCGTCCTTTTTCCCTGCAGGCCCGGGAAGCCTCCATGATGGCCGTAACCTGGGGAACACCAACCCCGGCCACTATCCTGGTTGTGCAGATGGATCCGGGACCAATTCCAACCTTGACTGTATCCACTCCAGCGTCAACCAGGGCCTTGGCGCCTTCATATGTAGCCACATTGCCGGCGATAAGGGGGCAGCCGGGAAAAGCCGTTTTGATATCCCTGATGGCTTGAATAATATTTTTGGAATGTCCATGAGCTGAATCAAGAACAATAAAATCAGCCCCGGTCCTCAATAATGCCTCAGTCCTGGCATTCTTGTCACTGCCAACCCCAACAGCAGCCCCGACCCTTAGCCTGCCCATTTCGTCCTTGCAGGCGTTGGGATACTTCCTGATTTTTTCTATATCCTTGATGGTAATCAGTCCCTTAAGCCTGTTGCCCTCTTCAACAACCAGCAGCTTTTCAATTTTATTCACCTGGAGAATCTGTTTAGCCTCGGCAAGAGTGGTTCCCACCGGAACAGTAACCAGATTTCTGCTGGTCATGACATCCCTGACCCTGGTTGTAAGATCATGAACAAAACGAACATCCCTGTTGGTAACGATTCCCACCAGTTCTTCATTATGTACTACCGGGAGACCGGATATGCGATAGTCGGTCATGAGGTTCAAAACATGATCCACACTGTCATCCGGATCAACTGTAACCGGATCAACTATCATTCCGCTTTCTGATTTTTTTACCTTTTCAACCTCAACCCTTTGCCGGTCAATACTCATATTCTTATGGATCACACCTACACCGCCGGCCCTGGCCATGGAAACAGCCATCCTGGCCTCGGTAACGGTGTCCATGGCAGAGCTGAGCAAAGGAATATTCAATGGAATTTCCGGAGTCAGCATGGTGGCAAGATCAACCTGGTCGGGAAGAACCTCTGAATAGGCCGGCAATAATAACACATCGTCAAAGGTCAACCCCTGCCCCCAAATCTTATCCATCGGGTCCTCCTTGAAATCTTGGGAAAATATCATCATAAGAATGAATATAATCCATGTTTGTTACCCTCAAATCAATAGAACTGTCAAACACAGGATAACACTGCACTGGACACCTTTTGAGTATTATAAAGGATTGTCAAGCTCACTCTTGACCCTTTCAATTAATTGCTGGTCATCTGGGTTGATCTCCAGGATCCTGTGAAAATACTTTTCAGCTTTGTCCTGATCATCCAGATAATATTTGAAAATTATGCCAAGGTTAAAAAGACTGCGGTGACTGTTCTCATCCAATTTTAAAAGTGTCTCAAAATAGTCCACCGCCTCAACATAGCGTTCCTGCTGAAAAAGGGTGAACCCGGCCTGATTTAAGGCCATCTTGTTCTCAGGCTCTAAAGCAAGGACCCTCTTCCAGAAGGCAAATGACCTTTCCCAGGCCTGCATCAGCATAAAGATATGAGCCAGCTCAGTTAATGCCTCTACATTTTCGGGATTCCTTTCAACCTCGGCCATGAGGGCGCTGACCTCGGACATCATGGCCTGTTCCTGTGAACTGGGCGCGCTTCTGGACACCACAGTAATGCTGGGATCTTGAACTCTGTTCCATAGTGAGGAGATAAAAATTGCAGTCAGGCAGACAAGAGCCATTAAAGCAACGCTTTTTTGCATTGACCGGGGGGAAATCATGCTATTGCTCATCCGCGCTGACCTCCAGCTGTCTGATCTTAAGACTAAGCCTTTTTTGTATGGTTGACAGATAAAAGAGATAACCGCCTATCCCCAGCCAGACAGCTATATTGCCAAAAATTAAATACGTCATAAAACCACCTTTAGAAGATAAAGAGATTCTTTACCCTGTCTTTTATATCCAGTTGCCTGAGCCGGTAAAACAGAATCCCGGAGGTTAAAATGCCCCAGGCAACAATACAGACCAGTACCGTGGTCATCATTTCGGGCTCCAGACCTCCACCCTTTGATCCAAATACCGCGGGATGAATGCTTCTCCACATCCTGGCAGACAGAAAAACAAGGGGGACATTCAAAAAGGCCACTACTCCGAGTACTGCTGAAACAGCCCTCATTTTCTGAGGATTGTCAATGGACTGCCTAAGAGCCAGGTATCCCGCGTAGATGAACCACATGACCAGAGTGGTTGAAAGTCTGGGATCCCATGTCCACCAGGTATTCCAGGCCGCCCTGGCCCACAGGGAACCGGTTGCCAGCGCCAGAGCACTGTACAGAAGTCCCATTTCAGCAGCTGCCTGAGACAGCCTGTCCATGAAAGGGTTTTTGGATATCAGAAAAACCAGACTGGCGCAAAAAACAACAAAAAAGCAGATAAGACCCCACCATGCCATGGGCAGATGAAAGTAAAAAATTTTCTGCATTATGCCCATAGTGGCTTCAACAGGGGCGTATATCCAGATAAAGTACTGGGCGATGATCAGACCAGCCGCCCCCATGACTGCCAGGGCTGGGATGGATCTCACCATTATTGAATTATCAGACATTTTAATGGGAACTTTAAACAATTAAGGTTAAAATGTTTAGTTTAAGATTCTAAACAGATCACTACTACTATACATTAATGACAAAAAAACATTGCTGACAGATAAAACAACTCAATCCCGCAACTGCTGCCAAAATTTTTTGATCCCCTTTTTCCGGATTTTTAAACCCTGATCTTTGAATCAATATTCATTATAAATAAAAGGAAACAGCACAATCGCTGCACCAGTGAAAACAGCCCCAAATGAAAAGGCTATGCCTCCCCAGGCGCCGAGGTTTTCATCGTCTGCTCCGCCGAGAAGATGGGCGCCCATTCTTATCCCGGCCAGCAGCAAGGGAATGAGCAGTGGAAAAATAACCACACTCAGCAAAGAGTCTCTTGCCGCATGACCCTGGGATACAGCCCCCAGCAGTGAACCAACAGCCACCAGGCCCCAGTCCACAAGAAGGATTACCCCCAGAAGGGTCCACCAGCCGGCCATATTTTCCTGACCAAGAAAGACAATGATCGCCGGGAAAAAAAAGAGCTGTGCAAGAAGCAGAAGCAGCATCCCGGTCAAAGCCTTGCTCACCCACACATGCTGCAGGGGCATGGGCGAAAGCAGAAGTCCTGTCCTGGCCTGATTTGTCTCTTCCATGGAGTAAAGTGTATTAAAGACCAGAATCAAGGCAAAGCTGGTGGCCAGCCAGAATATGGAAGCCGCGGCCTGAGCTGTAACCTCCTCTCCAATTGGTGTGGACAGACTGAAAACAAAAACCAGGATCAGGCCAAGAAGAACCGGTTGGATTATCCCTGATCCATCTGAAAAAATCAGCTTAAGATCTTTAACGGTCAAGCACAGAAACCTAATGTTCAACATCCTTACCCTGACGCCAGGACCTGAATGCCTGGGTTGTACCGTAAAAAGCCTGCTTTTTATTTTCCAGAAAAAGTATCCTGTCAGTAAGATCCAGGTCTTCTTCCAGAGTATGGCTTACCCAGATCACCGCGGCTCCTGCTCTGGCGCAATCTTTGATTTTGCTGCGCAAAAGCTTCCTTGAATCTGAATCAAGGCCGGTTCCCGGTTCATCAAGCAGCAACAGATCAGGCTTGAGCATTAGAACCCTGGCCAGACTGAGACGCTGAGACATGCCTCTTGAAAAATAGCCGGCTTTTTCATAGGCAAAGGCCTTAAGTCCAACAAGTCTCAATAATTGCATAATATCATCATCATTAAGCCGCCTGCAATAAACTTTGGCCCAGAACCTTAGATTGTCAAGGGCTGAAAGACCCGGATAGACAAAGGTGCTGTGTCCCAGAAAAGCCATTCTGTCCCTGGAAAGTCTGTGTTCCACCAAACCTGCTGAAGGCTTGATAAGCCCTGAAATGATGTTCATTAAAGTAGTTTTTCCTGCGCCGTTGGGGCCTGCCAAAAGAGTGACCCTCCCCGGCTCAATCAGCAGGCTGATATCTTTAAAAACCAGACGCTGATCAAAAAAATGGGTTACCCGGTCAAGCCTGAGCATAAAATTTTGTGTAGAGCTTATATCCTGCATATTATGACTTAGCTAACTGCCTCCTAAATTGAACGATTTTTATCTCCCATCGCGAGCGAAACGAAGCAATCCTAAACAGTGACAGTTTTATGACAACATCTGCAGGAAAATCGCTTAATTTAGGTGATTGTTAAAAATAATGATCTGTCAACTTTGCCCGGTTAAGATTCCATCTCATCAGCCTTTTTGATTCTGACCCTGCCCACCAGCAGAATCACAGACAGACAGACTATGAAGCTCCCGATCCATATCCACTTCACCAGAGGGGTAATATTTATCTTCACAGTGATGTTCTTTTCCTGATCAAAGGCCAGGATCGTTGAATATATCTCATTGCCCAGGGACGGAATTACTGAAACCTCGGCATACGGTGAATCAAATCCGCGGAAAAGCTTGCGCTGCGGTGTGAGCTGGCCGATTCGCCTGCCATCCTTGTAAGCATTGATCCTGGCTTCATAAATGGCCACTCCGGGGGTGAGTATCTCTTCGAATTCAACATAATGGAACTCGTATTCGTTGAAGATTACTTTTTCCCCCTTGGCCATCACCATTTCCCTGCTGTCCTGAAAAGGTCCGGAAAAAGCCACTCCAAGCACTATCATAGCAATGCCAGCGTGCAGGATATACACTCCCCATCCTGCCTTTTTTCTTCTCACATGTGGAGTCAGGACAATATACATCACAAGCGAGAACATCCCCGCCACCCCGGCCGCGGCCGCAAAAAGAGGCAGCAGCAGCCTGATGCCGCCGATCCAAAGGCCCACAATGGTAAAAACTAAAACCAGGCAGACAATAATAAAGCTGTTTTTGTCGCTTATTCCTTTTCTCCAGTTGTACCATGGGCACAGGCAAAGAATCACTGCAATCAGGGTAAATAAAGGCAGACAGACCCTGTTGTAAAAATCCGGCCCCAGACCCATGGGGCTTTCCGTCCATATTCTTGAAATAACCGGCCACATGGTGCCCGTGGACACAATAAAGGCTAATGCCAACAGAAGCCAGACAGTGACAATCATCATCCCCTGTTTGCTCCAGAAATTATCCACAGCGCTCCTGTCTCCCTGACCTGTAAGGGCGACAAAAAATGTAAAGACTAGAGAGGCCCCCATAAGAGCTACCAGAGGAGGGCCAACTCCGGTTCCACCAAAGGTATGCAGGGAATCTATTACATTGCTCCTCACCAGAAAGGTAGCAAAGAAACAGGTGATCAGACTCAGACAAATCAGAACCAGATTTGACCTGTGCAGAGTGTTGCGCTGTTTGCCAATCATGGCAGTATGCAGAAACGCTGTGCTCACAAGCCAGGGAATAAGGGACGCGTTCTCAACAGGATCCCAGGCCCAGTATCCGCCCCAGCCCAATTCCATGTAAGCCCACCAGCCTCCAAGGAGAATTCCTCCCCCTGTCAGCATGACCCAGGCAAAGAGAACCCAGTTGCGGCTCTGGAAAAGCCAGGATCTCTGATCTCCGGTGACCCATCCGGCAAGAGCCAGACAGGCTGGTATGGTAAATCCGGCGTAACCCAGGAAAGTCATGGGAGGATGAAAGATCATGCCCACGTTTTGAAGAAGGGGATTCAGCCCGCTTCCTGCTGCCGGAGCCGGATCCATGATGAGAAATGGGTTGCTTGGTCCTGTAAGCATAAGCAGAAAAAAAGCCTGAATCATGAATAAAAATCCCCAGAAAAAACCTTTGGTCCTGGAGGGCAGGTTTTTATAAACTGGTGAAAAAAGCCAGATAAAACCCATAAGGACCATTACCCACAACCAGAAAAGCATGGAGCCAGACTGGCCGGCCCAGAAAGCAGAAAGCCTGTAGGCTTGAGGAAGGAAATCATCAGTATAGCGATAAACGTACGAAAACGAATAATCCTTCATCCACAGGGCCTGAAGAAGAATAAGTGAACCTAGAGTAACGATTATAAATATAGCAACCTGACTTTTCTCCATCCATGCAAGGGATTTGAGCTGCTCATCCCTGCCCGACCGCAGAGCTTCCCAGAAGAAGGCCGCGCCCATGACAACACAAATCAAAAGAGATACCAGAAGTGAGAAAAAGCCGATATACTGCATTTTTTATCCTGTTGGAATTCAGACATTAATAAAAAAGGATGGCACCTTGTCCATCCTTGAATAACCTGATAATCGTTTTATGCATTTGACATGAATGACTGCGAAGCCCAAAAACCTGGAACTGAAAAAGTATGAACTCTAAAAAAAATACCAACGATTGAATAAATAGAGATTAATAAGACTTATAAGGGATGTTATCTGGATGAGCTTTTTCCTGATAAGAATCCTGAGCTTCGTACTTGGACGCACACTTGGTCATGAGTGTGGAGGCCAGAAATATATCGCTTTCAGGGTTTATGCCGCCCTCAACAATCACTTCAGCGCCTGGGGCGAAAAGATCTGGTATGGCACCGGTATACCTTACCCTGATGACTTTTCTCTGGTCTTCTTTATCCTGAAGGTTAAAGGTTACTCCCAGAGCGTCAGCATCCCTTTGCAGATCAGAACCGCCCACAGTTCCGAAAAGCCTGGCCCTTTCAAGCTTGTTCGCATCCATGGCCAAAGCTTCGGATACTTCCAGGAAATAAGTACTGTTCTGGGTCAGGCTGGTCACCATAAGATACCCTACTCCTGAAAAAATTAGCACAAAGGCGAACACGTACATTAATTTTGAATTATTTTTACTGGTCATTGCAAACCTCTGACTTATTCAACATTTGAAAAGTCATACAAAATATTTTTTGTTTCCCTGGTTTGTTTATATTAATCATCTTTTGCTTATTGTTCAATAGTAAATTTTTGACCAGACAGGTATAATTATTCTGAAGCCTTAACCGCAGCTTTGAGTTGTCCCCTAAGGGGATCATTCTCAGATTCTGTCTCCGGACTGTCTTTGGAAAACCAGACTAAAACAACGGCAGACCTTAACCCATTATCATATGTGATACAAAATCCATGCTTTGTCCAGTAACCTTGGCGCATGACCATCAAAAAATTTTCAAATGGTTGTCAGCCCGTCCTTCTCCCTGATCTCTGCCCGCTTGATTTTACCACTTATAGTCTTGGGAAGCTCGGCAACATAATCGATGACCCTGGGATACTTATATGGAGCAGTGGCTTTTTTGACATAATCCTGCAGCTCTCTGGTCAGGATTTATTCAGGTTCAGAGCGGCTATCTTTAGAAATCACTGCAGTAATTTAAAAGCCAGATCAAAGGCCCTCTCAAGGCTTCTTGGGTTTGCCTTTCCAGTGCCTACCAGATTATATCCGGTTCCGTGATCAACAGAAGTTCTGATTATGGGCAGTCCCAAGGTAATGTTTACACAGTTTCCAAATTCAACAATTTTCAGGGGCCCGAGCCCCTGGTCATGGTACATGGCCAGGACCGCGGAAAATTCTCCCTTGTAGGCCCTTAGGAAAACAGTATCGGCCGGAAAAGGGCCCTGGACATCAATTCCTCTGTACCTGGCTTCTCTGATGGCCGGTATAATGACGGAATTTTCTTCATGTCCTATTCTGCCCTGTTCCCCGGCGTGGGGATTCAGTCCGCAGACAGCCATTGGGGCTTCAATTCCCAGCCTTTTTAAAAATGCCTGCGTCAGCTGCAGGCAAAGGACAATTTTTTCACGGGTAATGAGGTGCGGAACCAGACTGAGAGGAGGATGGGTGGTCACCAGGCTGACCCTTAGACGTTCTCCGCATAAATGCATGCACACCTTTGCTGGGTCAAGCTCGAAATAATCAGCCAGAAATTCGGTATGACCGCCAAACCTGAATCCAGCCTCCAGCATAAAAGCCTTGTTCAGTGGACCGGTGACAAGGGCTCTGGAATAGCCCCTTTTCATTAAATCGCAAGCCAGGTTCAGACTTTCTCCTGCAGCCAAACCTCCCCGTGCATCTCCCCTGCCCGGTCGATACTTGTGGCCTTCAATCTCATCAGGTTCTATAAGATATATGCCCGGAGGATTTTTCAGAATTTGTTCCGGTTTGTAGATTCTTTTCCAGAAACTTGGGCGATTATAGAGCCTGGAGTAGAGTTCAAGTATATTTTCAGGACCAACAACCAAAAGATGATTCCCTTTGGCAAGGATTGATAAATCAGCCTTGTAAAGGAGTTCAGGGCCTAATCCCGCCGGGTCTCCAAGGGTATAGATAACTACAGACACAAGTTATTTTTGTGGAGATAATGCCATGCAATCATCATAAAAGATGCAGCCGCCCTGATCGCAATAACCTCCAGCCGCTCTGGCGAAGCAGTCAAAATTTCCTTCAGCTTTCTGAATGATCCGAACAGCTTCAATCTTGGTCAAAGTGACTGGTATTTTTATATTTTTTTCTTTGGCCAGTTGTCTTAGTTCTTTCATTTTCATTTAATCAACCTCCTGTTCTATGGAATTAAGAAAATATCAGGTCTGGGTATTTTAACTATTGTCTGAAAACAATCCATCCGGGAAGCATCGGTGGAAACTAAATCACATTGGAAGTTCTTTTAGATTCTTTTTTGTTAATGATTTGCTCATAACCAAGACTCTGATAGGCCTTGATATAAATCTCAGCCGATCTTTTCCAGGAAAAATCAGATTTCATTCCCCTGAGTTGCAGCCTTGTCCAGGCCTGTTTATCCTCAAACAGAGAAATAGACTCTTCTAAGGCCCTGAGCAGATCCTGGGCGGTT
>PXDF01000132.1 GCA_003566455.1 Desulfonatronovibrio sp. | reverse complement strand
TTATCAATATCCATTTCTCACCCTGCCTCGGCTTATTTTCCATCGGCATATTGATGTTAATCTATCCATCAAGCACCAATTGTAAACTGATGTCCTCATCAATTCGCTTTCACTGCTCTATCCTGATCTTAAACATCATCCGGCCTGACTTTGCAGAATATCCAGCACATCCCCGGGATCTGTGGACACAGCCCAGGCCCAGACGCCGAATCCTCCGTGTTCGTTCACTCCCCTGACCCATTCATCCAGAAACCTGCGCTTGGTCTTGTCCTTTTCCGTATCCCTGCCCTTGGTCTCCAGGATCAGGTGGTTACCGTCATCCAGGCGGATGAGAAAGTCCGGGCGGTATTTGCGCACCACTCCCTTGTAGACGTACAGGATCTCGAATCCCAGGTGGTCGTTCTTGACCCAGGCCGAAACTCTGGAGCTGTTGTCCAGAACAAAGGCCTCGCTGGACTCCCAGGCGCTGTCCACCACGCAGAAGTTGATGTGGCTCTTTTGGGTGTGCACGCAGGGCCTGGAGGTATACCAGGTCATCATGAAGATTAAGCTTACACTTTCTTAAACAAAAATATTCTATCCCTTGAAAACCGATTCGTTGTGCCATGCAAGATATTCCCGGCCGGGCTGTAGTTCAGGTTTGGGCGGAATATATATCTGACTGCCATGATATGAATAGTAATGTCTGCCGTTGTCAAAATCTTCCTTGACCTTCCGGCTGACTTCAAAACGATGATCTGGAGAAACCGTCACATATCCTTTATCAAGAAGTTTGTGTACATCTGAACGGAGCAAAAGACCATTTTTTATAGCATGATCTCCACCTTGACTATAAGGTTTTATATGAGCAGCGTCTAAAGCAGGCAGCACCCTTTCCCTGGTCACAGCACATCTTCTTTGATAAACATCTGTAACCATTACCCTGAAACTACCCTGACCCAAGCGGGGTGTTAACAGTATAGGCGAACCGAAACGATCAGTTTCTGAGTCCATTAAAGCCTGGTAACATCAGCCTCCTGGACTTCAGGCTCCAATTCCTTTTCTAAAATTGCTTGGTCCACTTCCCAAAGCTCAACAGGTCTTTTTTTAATGCCTATGCCGTGCTCAATAAGAAGGTCCAGCAGCTTGTCGCCATCAATCAAGGTAATGGGGGCGGCACCAGGATAAAGAGCGGCTTCGGTTGCACGGTTACCAATTTTCCCAAGGGTTATGAGGGTCCCCCTGATGGCCTGATGGTAGGGCAGGGAGCCTCGAAGCTGATCAATAATGGGACGCTGGATACTGCTTTTGCCCTGTCTTTTAACCTGAACAACTTCCCTGACAGTTGTTATGCCGAACTGGACTGTGGCAACCACATCAACTCCCTTGTCCCCGGACTGTTTGGTAACAGTCACGTCCTCATAGCCCATGGCTTCCATAAGCTCTCCAATCAAGTGTTCGAAATGTTGAGGGGGCATTATATTCAGCAACTCCCGCAGGGCCTGCCGTTGACCGGCATTATGTTGATTAACCGCCCTCAAAACCTTACGTTTAGGGCCTTCCTCAGGAGGCAATGACTGTTCAGCATAGCCAAGTCCTTCCTTGGTGATGATGTATCGATTGCCTTCCCTGGAAATATAACCTCTTTCGGCCAGGTTCACTAATCGCCTTCTAAGGGTATCTTTGAATGTGGACTGGGTACTGAACTTGGAGTGTTCCAGAAGAAATTCAGACCACTCAGGCAAAAGATCGGCCCGCATAGCCTGGGTTTTAGTGGCAAGGATATTCAGGAGTTTTAAAAGCCCCTCGGAATCATCCAATTCCCTGATAACCTTTTCATCTTTATTGAGAAAACTCTTTCCCAGCTCGGACAACCTGTAGATCCCTTCATTATCAGGGATGAGAAGTTCGTAGTTGTTGATAAAAAGATAATCTCCATAAATGTGACGAGGGTTAACCTCATGTCTGCTTTCTTCCCAGATACGCCTGGCCAGTAAGGCATCTTCATCAGTTAATCGCTCAGGTATCCATTTGTCAGGTTCAGACCAGTCAACAGGCTTTTGAGGGGTTCCTGTCTGTGCCCAGATGTTTTGAATCAACCTTGTAACAGACTGCTTGGGAACACCGTTGATAGTATTCATTACAGATTGAACAGTTGAATACTTTGGAAACAATGGAATCCTGACTTTATATTCTTTTTCTTCAGTTACCATGACGTCTCCTCAGGATAGTTGAAAATATGGCATGGAAAGGCGGAGATGAACCTGTTTATCAGGAATTCAATTATCTAATCAGCAATAGCCTTCAAAAAACCATCCCTGGCATCGGAGTAAAATTGGATATCAATTTTTGTCGCCATATCATCGGACAGATCAATCAGCTGCCGACGACAGGAAACAGGCATAAGCAATGCTGTTGCCCCTTTTTCAACTGCAATTTCAGCTATGGAAACCGGATTGTGAATGGGTTCGATTGATCCGCCAAGGTTGACTTCTCCACAGACCACCAGACCGCCCCGAACGCTTTTTTTAACCAAAGAAGTGCACAGGGCAATGAGGGCTGGAACACCTATCTTCCCGCCGGACTTGGACGAGTCAAAAGCTCTCAACTGAACTGAATATTCATGACTTCTAGGGTCCTTGTCTCCCACCAGCTGCGAGGCTCTGGAATAAAGGTTCTGCTCAGCGTAACCCATGCTCTCCCTGAACGCCGGAGGTATGGGCTTATTAAGTATTTTAACCCCAGAGCCAGGACCAGCATTAACTTCAATTCGATACAAGCCTGGATTTTCGCTCTCAATCCCCGGACTAATGGCCCAGATCTGACCCGGCTCAAGCGGATCAGCCCCGATACTGTTTTCGCTGTGCAGTTCAGGAGTTGATACAAATTTTTCAACACCGTCTGCCCCAACTGTATAGCTAAAGTGAGTGTTCCTGTATTCAGCCGCTCCAATCCTTTTCTGCTGCTCCTTTACTCTTCGCCTGGCTTCCAGGGCGATACGGGCAGCCCATTCCAGTTCTTCATCAGGAATTTCACTGGATCCTCCGGGATACAAGAGCTTGAGCAAACCGCTTATGGTTTTGTTAGACGCATTGGTGTCCCTCCCTGATAAGGCCCCTCCAAAAAAAATCCTGTTTTGCAGCAGGCTGACCCTCCTCTCATCTCTAAGCCTGCTCCAGCATTCAGACAAAAAATCGCTTACCAGACCGAAATGATCAGTCAGGTAATCCTTGCTGATCTTGGGTATATCCCAGCCTGGCAGATAAGCATGAATTCGGTCCATAAATGCTGTATCGTCCCTCATTTCAGGAGGTAGCGGCCCTAACAGGTGACCGACTCTTTGTTGATGCTCCACATCTACATCAAAGTTTCCAACCATAACAATGGAACCGTCAGCCCGGATGCTTTCCTTGCCTCTGGAGAACTCTCCTGATTCCATGTAGCCTTTCATGATGTTCACCCCGTCCTTCTGGTCAAAGGATATGCCTGAAATCTCATCAAAACAGACTACGTCATACTGGCAGACAAGGCCTCTCTGCCCTGTGCCCATGTGCACAAACATTCTGGCAACAGTTGCTTTGCCACCGGAGATAAGATGAGCGTAAGGGGACACCTGCTGAAAGAGGTGACTTTTGCCGGTTCCCCTGGGACCAAGCTCAATCATATTGTAGTTGCGTTCTACAAATGGAACCATCCTGAGTATGAAGGCGTTTTTTTGTCTCTCAGAGAGTTTTGAAGCATCAATGCCTATGGACCTGAGGATAAAAGTCTTCCATTCCTCTGTACTGAAGTGCTTTCTAGCCTCAGCAAGCTTTTCAAGAACATCCCTCTGGGAGAGCTGAATTTCCCGGAGTCCATCAACCCCAAAAGGCCGCCCGTTTTTTTCCTGGGCAATGAACGGGTCATAGCTCAGGGTAATTTCAGCGTAAAAGCCGCCTGTGAGCATCCTCTCGTTTTTAATGACCAGCTCAGGATCTATGCGCACGTCTGACAGCCTCAGGCTGGGCAGGGTGGCTATATATGAATCAGTCCTGGCATCAAGGCGAGCAGTAATAAGGTCAATAATCTTAACCTGGCCTGATTCCTTTGCTCTGGCCTTAAAAAGCTCTTCCTCCCCGGCCCGGACTGTTCTTGACTTCAACTGTCTTTGAACAATCTCAAGTCCTTCTTCAATATCTTCAGGATCGACACTGGCGCAGTACCTTCCCAGTAAAAACTCCACCACATAAGTTGGAACGGGAAATTGTCGGCTGAATGTTCTTACCAGGTCTTTTCTTACCAGGTAGCCGTCTAATACCTCTGAAGCTTTTTGGTCCAGATAATCAAATTCCATGATTATTCCTGATAAAGACAAGAAGCTGAAAGATGCTTATTGTTGATAAGATGTTAGTTTTCCTCTCCAATAACCGTTGCCTGCTGCAAGATCAGCTGTTTCTGCTCATTCAACAGAACAATATGTGCCTGTCTGCCTTCCAGCTCATCATCCTCAACCACTACTGAAGCGGAACCACTTTTTTTCAGTGGCTTAATGTTCAGGACAAGACTGGATTCGGGATCACCCGCATTCATACGGACATCGAGCCACAATTCTTCAAAGGATCCTTCTACAGCAACTGTGCAGCGTAAACCCTTCCAGACAGCATCAGTCAGAACAATTGAGGTTTTTGGTTTAATTGCTGACCCACCGAAAACAGTCAGTTCCAGGAGAAGACATTCCTGGAGACTCAGGCCTCCATGAGAATATTCATCATTTTTCCTGAAACAGCTTATCCCGTCAGCCAGAGCGAAATGTTTTCCAGAATCCCAGTACCAGGGATAAAGCTTTTCATCAGTGTGAGCACCTGGCTTTATTTCCGCGCAACGGCACCACTTTGTAGTAGTCAGAGCTTTTGGCAGATCAATTTTTGGCAAACCATCGGGGAACATGAGCCAGCCATGGTCAGTCACCACACGGACCTCTGTCCAGCCAAGCTCAAACAAAGTCAAAATGCGCTCCATGATCTCACTGAGCAGGCCATCAATTTGCCCAGCCAGCTTCCAGCCCCTCTCATGCCCTTCATGGTCAATGTTTCCGAATTCCAGCCAGAGTTTTTTATGCTCAAGTTCTGAAGGGCCTGGCAAAGACTCATTTTGCTTGCGGATGGTCCAGTTGTTCTCCTGAAGGAGTTTTTTGAAATAATGACTGGTGCAGGGGTCAAAGTTTTCAGGCTGGAAGTATTGCCGGGTGATATATTTGCCAACAGGCGAGGCAGCGGGTTTTCCAGTGGAGGTGACACTTGGCAATGCCGCCCAGGTTAATTGTTGGGATACGCTGAGATTCTTTTCTTCAAGCAGGGAAATCAAATTCTTAGCGCAGTCAAAGCGCAGACCGTCAACGAACAGGCAACATTCCTTGAAACTGTTTTTATCTTCCTCTATAGTACCTTTACTATATCTTTCCCACCAAATATCCTGGAGATATCTGGCTGAGTCTTCAGCCCATGGCAGATAGACAGATCTTAAAGCCACTGTTAAGGCTTCCAGGTCTTCATGTTTCTTGATGAAGGAAAGAGACTGAATCATAGCATTGTCAGCCTTCCATCCCCAGGAGGAATAACCCGAAGCCATATCCTCCAGTGTTCCGGCGGCCAATGCGTTCTGTGTAACTTCAGCCATGATGGCCAGATGTTGCAGGGCCTTTGCAAGTGGGGACTGGCCAAGTTCAGCCCAGACAAAGTTACGCCTTGAAACATGATGTTTTTCCAGCTGGATGATTTTTGGCCTGGCATCATGGGCTGGCATTTTATTGAGCTGTAAAAAATCCTGTCTTAATTTATCTTCCTGTTCATCATTCCATTGAGGCCAGCCTTCAAATTCTTTGCCAAAAACAAACCATGCAAGGGAGCCGCTTGGAGGCTTACATTTTCTTATCTGAACAGGAATGTCAGGATACCTGCCTGGAGCTTCGCAAAACCTTTCCCAGACAATCTTCCATTGTCCTTTATGTTCAGCCAAAGCTGAGGCAGCCGTCAGGACCCCGATTTTCTGAGGATCGAAACCAAGCAAAGACCTGCAGACCCCAACAAAAGCGTTCCAATGGTTTTCATCAAGACTATTTCTGAATTCATCCGGAGAGTTTATCCACTGCAGAATATCCCTAATGGGATCTCCCCCGGTAAGAAGATTGTTGAAGAAATCTTTATCAAGCCTCTTGCCCTTCAAAAGTTCCACGTCTTCATCCAGTAGATGTCTTAAGGCCAGACGCATGGATTTTTTGGTGTCGTTATCCATGGCTACATCCAGGCCAAGGCCTCCCTGTTCGGATTTAAGAAAAGCTAGGATGGTCCAATCCTTGGCATTGAGCTGCGACCAGATGGTCCCCCTGTATTGAAGTTCAGCCAGGGGTTTCAAAGAATCCGGGCAACTTTCCACTGCCCTTAAGTCCTGACGACTTATTCCAGGAAGATAGATTACGGGCAGATGTTTGCCGGTCTGAATAGAAGAAAACGCAGGCTCATTGATGTCTTTTTCCTGGGACTCTTCATTTCTAAGGGATAAATTGACAATGCACCTAAGCCAAATGGCGGGACCAGTTCTTTCCTTCGGGTTATAATCTCCATAAACAAAAAGCTCAGGCATTTCATCCTGAAGCCCAGGTATGATTGACTCCCATTGCCGTTCCCGATCAGGCCATAGGATACAGGAGGGGCGCACCTGAACATCAGGGTTGAATTGGGAGGTGCTTCTGACAGATTTAATAAGGTAGTCAGCAATTTTCACAAGATCGAGTTACTCCGATGCAGATATTATTCAGGACAGCTGATTCTAATTTTCTATGTTTTCCAAACTCATTATTCATCTTGGAGATTTTCAAGGTTGGTCAGCCAACCATTGAATAACGGGCATTGTTCCCTTATAATCTCAAGACCCATTTCAATGGCGGCTAATGCGCCATGAAGAGGTTTTTCATATCCTGGGTAGAATTGCATAACCCGTTTGCTCGGAGAAGTTTCCGGATTATCATTGATTTCTTCAGGTGTGTTGAAATCAGCCCGGACACCTTTAAAACGGCCATAAAGATCAGGACGGTTGATCCCTGTGGCCAGGGATTGTACGTCGCTGAAAAGAAGGCCTTCAAATTCATACATCTGGACATATGGAATTAACCTGCGAACTGGATTTTTTCCAAGAATCTGTTCAATCTTGTCAAAAAAAGCTTTGATTACGCATTGCGCCTTGACTACATGACTACTATGCTCAAGTGATTCTGTTTTGCCGGGAAAATCACCGGGCAGGCCATAGAAATCAAAAAAGGTGGTGCAGTAAGCTGTTGTATCACCCAGCAATCTCGACCTGATGTCAGACAACAGCCTCTCAAACCTCAT
>PXDF01000028.1 GCA_003566455.1 Desulfonatronovibrio sp. | reverse complement strand
GCTTTTTCTGTTTTTGGTGAAGAGTGGGGTTTTCTGGGTTCCATAATACTTCTTTTCCTGTTCTGCTTATTTTTGTATCAAATTTTTCTCTGCTCCCAGGAGGCCAAGGATAAGTTCGGGTCAATGCTGTGCGTGGGCGTGTTTTTCTATTTTTTCTGGCATATTCTGATTAATATCGGGATGGTTTTGGGATTGATGCCTGTGGTCGGTGTCCCCCTTCCTTTTGTCAGCTATGGGGGAACCTCCCTTCTTGTTAATTTTATCATGATCGGCCTGGTGCTTAATGTATCAATGCGCAGGTTCATGTTTAAGAGTTGAACCGGTCATGATAAGATGGTTCAGAAGAAAATCCAACAACTCAATAGGAGAAACAATGGCCAAAGACGAGATAAACGCCTTTATGGGGATGGGCACAGCTTACCATGGGAAGCTGGAGTTTAAGGGAACTGTACGCATAGACGGAGAATTTGAAGGAGAGATTGAATCAGAAGGCACTCTGATTATCGGCAACGAGGCCTGGGTTAAAGGGGATGTAAATGTCGGCCAGCTGGTGTTAAGCGGCAGGCTGGAGGGTGTGCTCAGAGCCAAATCCAAAGTGGTACTTTATAAGCAGGCCAACCTGAGCGGTAAAATTTCAACTCCGGTCCTTGTGGTTGAAGAAGGCGCCTTTGTCCGGGGAGAGATAAACATGAGCCAGGATGAACCTTCAGGGGAATAAATATTTCACGGAATTTAAAATATTTTTAAAAAATATTTTTTCACATCCGAAACAATGTGAAAGTATTAACAATCCTAGTCTCAGGTCAGCAAATATGTTCTGAAATACCCGCAAAAAGTTTTTGACACAAACCGACAAATTGGCTAAATGTACCATGTCTTTGAATAAAAAACATCAACCTTGAACAAAATTTCACATTCTCCGGGAGGCGCCATGATTGATATTAACGTCACTTTTTTTATTCAACTCGTGAATTTTTTTATTGTTCTCCTGCTGCTCAACGTTATTCTTTACAAGCCCATCCGGGGCATGCTCGTTAAGCGAGCCGAGATAATGTCGCAAAAGGTTTCTGAAGTGGAGGATTTTACAGGATCAGCTCAGGAAAAGATGAGAACCTATGAAGCGGAGCTGGATAAAGCCCGGATCAAGGCGCAGGAAATCAGGGCCGACCTCAAGGGGGAGGGTTACCTGGAGGAAAAGGAAATTGTGGACGCAGCATCTGGAGAGGCCGGGAGCATGATCAAGGCTGCCCGGGAAAAGGTTTCAAAGGAAAAGGACGCGGCTATCAGCAACCTGAAAAAAGAGGTTGAGAAATTTGCGACAAAGGCCACGGAAAAGATTCTCAGTAAGGCATAATACCAATAAATTTCAATATTAAGGAGGGCTGTGTGTTGAAAGGAAACAAAAATGTGCCGCTAATTTTGGCGCTCCTGCTGGTGCCCGCAATTATTTTTAATATGGTTGATCCCATGAATTTCCATCCTGATCTTAAGGACCAGATCTGGAGGGTGATCAACTTTACTATTTTTCTGGCCATTCTTTACTATGCAGGCGGCAGAAAACTGTTCACCTTTTTTCCCGGGCGAAGCAAGGAAATTGAAACAGAGCTCAATGATCTGGATGAAAGACGTGATCAGGCTGAGAAGAGGCTGGCCGAGGTTGAGCGCAGCATTGCCGATCTTGATGAGGAAAGAGAGCGCATTCTGACCCAGGCTAAAGCTCAGGGTGAGGCCCTGAAGGCGGAAACAATTAACAAGGCTGAACTTGCAGCTGAGCACATCAAACAGCAGGCCAAAATCAGTGCCGAACAGGAAGCCAAGTTCGCCCTGGAAGAAATTAAGGCTGAACTAGCAGAAAAAGTGACTGAAGCTGCTGAAGCCATGATCAAAAAGAAGTTAAAGGCCGAAGATCATAAAGCTCTTATTAATGATAGTTTAACAAGGGTGGTGTTAAATTGATAGGAAACATTGTTGCCAGAAGATACGCCAAAGCCCTGTTTGCCCTTGGTCAGAAGCAGGGGGAAAAGGAGTTGAAGGCCTACGGACAGGACCTGGCGAACATAGCCGGCGTCTTGGAGAGCGCTCCGGAACTGGTCAGGGTTTTCAAGAATCCAATATTCAACGTGGATGAAAAGAAAAAAATCCTGAAACAGCTTTTTACTAAAATCAAACCCAGTCAGGTGGTGAGCAATTTCTGTTATCTCCTGGCTGATAAAGGCAGACTGGATTGTCTGTCGGAAATCCAGATGTATTATGCCAAACTTCTGGACCAGTTTGAAGGAGTTGTAAGAGGGGAGATAGTAACTGCAATAAAGCTGCCTGATAACATGAAACAGGAAATAGTCACTAAACTGGAGAAGCAGTCCGGACTTAAGGTTGTTCTTGATTACAATGTGGATCAGGAGATACTGGGCGGACTGATGCTCAAGGTTGGAGATAAAGTTTTGGACGCCAGCATCAGGGCACAACTGCAAATTCTCAAAGAAAACATAAAGAGGGGTGAGTAGAGCTATGCAAATAAAAGCAGAAGAAATCAGCCAGATTATTGAAGGTCAGATTAAGAATTACGAAAAGCGCGTTGAAATGAGTGAAACTGGTGTTGTTCTCTCGGTTGGTGACGGCATAGCCCGCGTATACGGCGTGGAAAACGTCATGGCCATGGAATTGCTTGAGTTTCCCGGAGGGGTGATGGGAATGGTGCTCAATCTGGAGGAAGACAGCGTAGGCTGCGCCCTTCTTGGAGAGGACACCGGAATCAAGGAAGGCGACCTGGTCAAGAGGACCGGCAAGATTGTTCAGGTGCCCGTGGGAGATGCAGTTGTCGGCAGAGTTATCGACCCCCTGGGCAACCCTCTGGATGGAAAAGGGCCTGTTTCCCAGAAAGATACAAGACTGGTAGAGGTTAAGGCGCCGGGCATTGTTCCAAGGAAATCAGTGCATGAGCCCATGTATACCGGTCTCAAGGCAGTCGATTCCATGACCCCCATCGGTCGTGGTCAGCGCGAATTGATCATCGGTGACCGTCAGGTCGGCAAGACAGCCATTTGTATTGACACAATCCTGGCTCAAAAAGAAACTGATGTTTTTTGCATTTACGTTGCCATTGGTCAGAAAAAATCCACGGTAGCCCAGGTATATGACACATTGCAGAAGCATGGGGCCATGGAGTATACCACCATTGTATCAGCCACTGCATCAGAACCTGCATCCCTGCAGTTTATCGCCGCTTATTCCGGCTGCACCATGGGTGAATATTACCGAGAAAACGGAAAGCACGCGGTAATTATGTACGATGACCTTTCCAAACAGGCCGTTGCCTACAGACAGATGTCCCTGCTTCTCAGACGTCCCCCGGGACGTGAAGCTTTTCCAGGCGACGTTTTTTATCTGCACTCCAGACTTTTGGAAAGGGCTGCCAAAATGAGCGACGAGCATGGCGCAGGTTCTCTGACAGCCCTGCCCATCATTGAAACTCAGGCCGGCGACGTTTCCGCATACATTCCCCCAAACGTTATTTCCATCACTGACGGACAGGTTTACTTGGAGCCCAACCTTTTCTACGCAGGGATCAGGCCTGCCATTAACGTTGGTCTCTCAGTCTCCAGGGTCGGGGGTGCTGCTCAGATCAAGGCCATGAAGAAAGTTGCAGGTACCCTGCGTCTGGACCTTGCCCAGTATCGCGAACTGGCTGCATTTGCCCAGTTTGGTTCTGACCTGGATAAAGCGACCCAGAGAAGGTTGACCAGGGGTGAAAGGCTGGTTGAATTACTTAAGCAGCCCCAGTACAAGCCGATGCCGGCAGAAGAGCAGGTGGTATCGCTTTACTGCGGAACCAAGGGTTACCTGGATGATATTCCTGTTGAGGCTGTATCAAGGTTTGAATCGGAAATCCTGGAGTTCATGCACAGTCAGAAATCAGATATCCTCAGGGAGATCAAAGAAAAGCATGACATTAGTGATGATCTGGACAAGAAGATCGCAGCGGCCATTGATGAGTTTAAAAAGACTTTTAAGGCATAACGGGAGTTATAAATGGCACCTTTAAGGGAGATAAAAAGAAAAATCGGCGGGGTCAAAAAGACCAAGCAGATTACCAAGGCCATGAATATGGTGGCCTCGGCCAAGCTTCGCGGCGCCCAGCAACGCATTGAACGTTTCCGTCCCTATGCTGAAAAATATACCGATGTCCTTTCCGACCTGGCTTCCAGGGTGGATTCAAGCGCTCACCCTCTTCTTGAAAAGAGAGAAGAGATCAAATCCGTGGGCGTCATTTTGATCACCTCAGATAAAGGTCTTTGCGGCAGCTTTAATGTCAACCTCTGTCAGACGGCCTTTAAACTGGCCAACAAAAAAAAGGAAGAGGGAAAAGAAGTAAAGTTTATCTGCATAGGCAAAAAGGGACGCGATTTTATTCGCAAAAGGGGATTTGAAATACTGGAAAGCTATCCCGATGTCATGAACACCTTTGATTTTCAGCTGGCCAATGAAACGGGAACGATGGTCATCAGCAAATACCTGGACTTTGAGCTGGACGAGGCTCATATTGTCTTTGGTCAGTTTGTGTCCATGGTCAAGCAGGTCCCCCTGGCCCAACAGATTCTCCCTGTGGAGCAGGAAGATGCTGAAGGTCAGGCAGGAGCACCCAGCCAGTATATTTTTGAGCCTTCTGTGGAAGGTCTTCTGGCCGAGTTGCTGCCAAGGTACGTCAAAGTCAGGATGTACAGGGGGATGCTTGACACGTCCGCCAGTGAACACGCGGCCAGGATGACGGCAATGGATAATGCAACCAAAAATTGCGATGAGTTGGTGGGACAGCTGACTCTGGTCTATAATAAGGCCAGACAGGCGGCAATTACTTCAGAATTAATGGATATAGTAGGCGGCGCAGAAGCGCTGAAACAAGGATAATAGGGGGCTATAAAACATGAGTGCACAAAATACCGGTAAGATTGTACAGGTAATCGGGCCTGTGGTTGACCTTGAATTTCCGGAAGGACAACTTCCAAACATTTTTAATGCCGTAAATGTGACTAATCCGACCATCTCTGATGAAAAGGACAACCTGGTAGTTGAGGTTGCCCAGCATCTTGGCAACAACGTAGTCCGTTGCATTTCCATGGAATCCACCGATGGTCTGGTCAGGGGCATGGAAGGAAGAGACACCGGACAGCCCATCACCGTTCCTGTAGGCAAGCCCACTTTGGGACGCATACTGAATGTAGTAGGACGTCCTGTTGATGAAAAAGGACCGGTTAAGGCGGATAAATTTTATCCCATTCACAGACCGGCGCCTTCATTTACAGATCAAAGCACCAAAATTGAAATACTTGAAACCGGAGTCAAGGTGATTGATCTTTTGATTCCATTTCCCAAGGGCGGCAAAATGGGAATGTTCGGCGGTGCAGGTGTTGGCAAAACTGTTGTTCTGATGGAAATGATCAACAATATCGCCAAGCAGCACGGCGGTATTTCCGTGTTTGCAGGTGTTGGTGAGCGTACCAGGGAAGGAAACGACCTTTATCATGAAATGATTGATGCAGGGGTTATCGACAAGGCGGTCCTGATTTACGGTCAGATGAACGAGCCACCGGGGGCAAGGGCCAGGGTAGGGCTGACCGCTCTGACTTCGGCGGAATATTACCGCGATGAGGAAAACCAGGACGTTTTGCTGTTTATTGACAATATCTTCCGCTTTACCCAGGCCGGCACGGAAGTATCGGCCCTTCTTGGACGCATGCCATCAGCTGTTGGTTATCAGCCTACACTCGGGACGGACCTTGGCGCCCTGCAGGAAAGAATCACTTCAACAAACAAGGGTTCCATTACATCAGTACAGGCTATTTACGTCCCTGCAGACGACTTGACAGACCCTTCACCAGCCACGACATTTTCTCATTTGGACGGCACGATTGTATTGTCCCGCCAGATCGCAGAGCTTGGCATTTATCCGGCGGTTGATCCTCTTGATTCCACTTCCAGGGTCCTTGACCCCAATGTTATCAGCCCTGAACATTACCAGGTGGCCAGGGAAGTTCAGATGACCCTGCAAAAATATACAGACCTGCAGGACATTATTGCCATTTTGGGTATGGACGAGCTTTCAGATGAAGATAAAGTTACAGTATCCAGGGCCAGAAAGATCCAGAGGTTTCTCTCCCAGCCTTTCCATGTTGCCGAGGTATTTACCGGCAAGGCAGGACGTTACGTAAAACTGGAAGACACCATACTCGGTTTTAAGGAAATTCTCGACGGCAAGCATGACGATATCCCTGAAGGCGCCTTTTATATGGTCGGAGGCATTGAGGAAGTCCTTGAAAAAGCCAAGGAAGACTAAACAAAAAAGGTGAAATTATGGCTAACTTGATAAAATTGGAAATTGTGACCCCGGACCGAAACCTTCTCTCAGAAGAGGTTGAGTATGTCGGCGCCCCGGGGGTCTATGGCGAGTTTGGCGTGTTACCCAGCCACATTCCCTTCCTTTCCGCCCTGGGTATCGGGAGTCTGTTCTACAAAAAAGACGGAAAGCGCTACTATATATTTCTTGCAGGAGGCTTTGCCGAGGTTACTCCCACCAAGGTTACTGTGCTAGCAGAAGTGGCTGAAAAGGCTGAAGAAATTAGCGTGGAAAGGGCCAGAAAAGCCAGAGAAAAGGCTGAGCAGCGTATCAGTCAGCAGCAAGAAGAGATTGATTACGCCAGGGCCAGGGCTGCAATGGCCAGATCCATGCATCGCATGAGGTGCAGGGAAAGCGCAGTCAGTGCCGGAACCTGCTCTCTTTAAATAGCGGTCTCAATATTTAGTTTGCCGAAAAAAGCCCCGTCTGACGGGGCTTTTTTTGTAGACAGCCTTGGATTCTAATATTTATCATGCCTTGACACCTTTGAAGGACAAAATGGAACACTTCAGCAGTAAAGACGTGACTGCGCTGATACTGGCAGCAGGCAAGGGAACAAGAATGAAGTCGGATAGGCCTAAAGTCCTGCATAAGCTTTTGAAAAAACCCATGCTCTGGTACCTTCTGCAGACCTTGAGTCGAATGGACTTTTTGAAAACATTCGTGGTTACCGGTCATGGTCATGGGCTTGTGGAGGAAGCGTTCCCTGATGAAAATAATGACTTTATTCTTCAGGATAGGCAGCTGGGAACAGGCCACGCCCTGCAGATAGCCTGGCCGATCATTGAGGCCACCCAAGCCAGGTGGCTGGTGGTGGCCAACGGGGACACGCCTCTGGTCTCACAGGACAACCTGAGGCAGCTGATCTCAGAAGTCAGCAATGTCCGAGCCGACCTAGGGCTTTTGTCCCTGAACCTTGACAATCCTGATGACTACGGAAGAGTAGTCAGGGACAGGCTCGGCCATGTC
>PXDF01000048.1 GCA_003566455.1 Desulfonatronovibrio sp. | reverse complement strand
GCAGCTTATTGACACAGCCCGCCATGAAAACATAAAGGTTGTCTTTGTCTCGCCTCAATTTTCAAAGGGAAGCGCTCAGGTCATCGCAGAATCCATAGGAGGACATATAGTCTCCATCAACCCTCTGTCTGAAGAGTGGAAAGAAAACATGCTCACTGTGGCAGACAAATTCAGACAGGCAGTGATTCACTGACATTGAGGAATACATGTTGCCTTGCATCCTCTTTCAATGACTGAGTGCGTTTGAGGATGCGCTTCAAAATAAATGTTCAAGAAGAATCAGGATGCCGCCATCAATGAATGATCCGGTCATAGATGTCCAGAATCTGGACTTTGCCTATAATAATCACCTTATCCTGGAAAACGTGAATCTCAAGGTCAGGCTGGGCGATTTCCTGGCTATCCTGGGTCCCAACGGTGGTGGCAAGACCACCCTGATCAAGATACTTCTGGGAATTCTTCCCTTCCAGCAGGGAAAAGTAACAGTTCTGGGCCGGAAACCAGGCAAGGCCGCCCACAGGATTGGTTATGTGCCCCAGAATGTTACCGGCAGTGACAAGTTTCCCGTAAATGTCCTGGATGTGGTCATTATGGGTCGTCTGGGATTTCTGGGCCGATTCAGAAAATATTCGGCCGAAGATTACGCGATGGCGACCCGGGCACTGGAACAGGTTGAAATGTCCGGTTTAGAAAAGCACATAATAGGCAACCTTTCCGGGGGACAAAGGCAGAGAGTTTTCATTGCCAGGGCCCTGGCCTGTGATCCGGAGATACTTTTTCTGGATGAGCCAACCGCGAGCGTTGATCAGCCCTTTCACTCCAAGCTGTACCAGCTTTTATATGATCTCAACAAGGCAGGAAAAACCATAGTGGTTATAAGTCATGACCTTTCAGTATTGTCCAGTCACGCCAAATCAGTTGCCTGCGTAAATAAAAACCTGTATTTTCATGACTCTTCGGAAATAAGCCAGGAGACGCTGGAAAAAGCCTATCACTGTCCTGTGGAACTCATTGCTCATGGTCCCATTCCCCACAGGGTTCTGAAACAGCATCACTAAAATGTTTGAAGTTCTTCAATACGAATTCATGCGCAACGCCCTGCTGGCCGGATTTCTGGTCAGCATTGCCTGTGGGATTATCGGCGCGCTGGTTGTTGTCAACAGAATTGTTTTCATCTCCGGAGGCATAGCCCACGCTTCATATGGAGGAATCGGCCTGGCTTTTTTCGCGGGATTTTCTCCATATCTGGGTGCGATTATTGTGGCTCTTTGTTCAGCCATTATTATGGGAGTTGTCAGCAGAGGCACAAAGCACAGGGCTGACACGGTCATCGGTGTTATCTGGGCCGTGGGCATGTCAGCCGGCATTGTGCTCACTGATTTAACCCCGGGTTATAATGTGGATTTGATGAGTTATCTGTTCGGCAGCATACTCATGGTTCCCCTGGGTTCTTTGTGGACCATGGCTGGGATGAACCTGATTATTTTTCTGCTCATATTTTTATTTTACAAGGATTTTCTTGCCATGTCCTATGACGAGGAGTTTGCCCTGGCCATGGGAGTCCCTGTGGGACCCCTCTACTTTCTGCTGCTGACCATGGTGGCCCTGACCGTGGTCATGACCATTCAGGTTGTGGGGCTCATACTGGTCATTGCTCTTTTGACCATCCCGTCTTATCTGGCTGAAAAATATACAATATCCCTTAAAGCAATGATGACCTGGGCGGTAATCATCAGCATTGTTTTCACCCAGACGGGAATCTGGCTTTCATATTATCTCAATCTGAGCACAGGCGCGACCATTGTTCTTGTGGCAGCGATATTCTTCTTTATTTCCGGACTTGTTCCCCAAAAAGTGTTGTCAAGACAAAGCTGATCCAATGATAAACTACCCCGATATAGATCCGGTTGCTTTTTCAATAGGTCCATTGCAGCTCCGCTGGTACGGACTAATGTATATCGTCGGTTTCGCCCTGGCCTGGATTCTGGCCAGGTACCGCGCTGGAAAGCCTGGATCAGACTGGAGCAAAGCGGAACTGCCCGACCTGATTACCTATTGCGCCCTGGGCGTTATTATCGGGGCCAGGCTTGGTTATGTGCTCTTCTACGATTTTTCAGGATTCATATTCAGGCCATGGGAAGCCTTCATGCTCTGGAAAGGAGGAATGTCCTTCCACGGGGGATTGATCGGGGTAATCCTGTGTCTGTATCTTTATTCCAGAAAGACCGGAAAACCATTTATGGCTGTTACGGACTTTGTGGCTCCTCTGGCCCCTCTTGGATTAATGTTCGGCCGGATAGGCAATTTTATCAACGGAGAGCTCTGGGGAAGACCCACTGACATGCCCTGGGGCATGATCTTTCCTGATCCGGCAGCGGGATTTATTCCCAGACATCCTTCTCAGCTTTATCAGGCTTTTTTTGAAGGCCTGGTTTTGTTTATTGTTCTCTGGGTCTTCTCCTCACGCTCAAAGCCTGTAATGGCTGCGTCCGGCCTGTTCTGCCTGGGATACGGAGCGTTCAGATTTGGTGTGGAATTCTTCCGGGAACCTGACGCCCACCTTGGATTCATACTTCTGGACTGGATGACCATGGGCCAGATCCTTTCCCTGCCCATGATTTTGCTGGGGGCTTCAGTACTGTTTTTGGCCTACACCAGAAAATCTGATTGACAAAACCAGTCCATTGACTCCTGATTCTCAACTTGACAACCACGTCTGAAGATGTTCACAGGGGTGCCCATGCGAATCAGTGTCACACCCAAAAAAATGAAGGCGCTTCTGCCCACTGACATATTGTTCCAGACCTCATACTGGGGAAAAGTAAAATCCTGTCTGGGCTTCAAACCCCTTGCCTTTGACATAAAGTCTTCAGAGCCCAGAGGAGATGTACTTGTTCTTGTTCAACCTCACGGGCCGGACAATCTGGGAGCCTATGTTCCCCAGGGACCTGAGTTTGTTCCGGACCAGGAGAACTATGGTCCTTTTCTCGAAGAATTGACCCATGCAATGCTCAAGCATCTGGATTCAAGGATTTCCTTTGTAAGGTATGATCTTCCATGGGAGTCTCAATACGCGCAGGAAATTAAGGAGAAAAAATGGCCGTCCTTTCCTGAACCAAGGCTGCGGGAAATGCGCATGAACATGGGAACCAGGTCCTGGAACCTGAGGAAAGCCTGCATGGATATGACTGTGGCCAGTTCACTTGTGGTTGATATCGGGCGTCCTGAAGAAGCAATTCTGCGGGGCATGAAATCCAAAACCAGGTACAATATCGGACTGGCCAGGCGCAAGGGGGTCAGGGTTTTTCGAGCTGGACCTGATCATCTTCCAGCCTTTTATGATCTTTATTGTCAGACAGCTTCCAGAAACAATTTTGCCGTGTGTGAATATAAACACTTTCTGGCCCTTTTCAACGCCCACATAAGCGACCCGGGCAACTCAGAGCTGCTGTTCCTGATGGCGGCCCACAATCAAGATCTGTTAGCTGGAGCAATAGCGGCTGTATCAGGAAAATCAGCCCTGTATCTTTACGGGGCTTCATCCGATATTAAAAAGAATCTCATGGCTCCGTATGCCGTTCACTGGGAAATAATGCGATTCTCCAGATCCCTGGGATGCACAGCCTACGACATGGGAGCTGTCTCACCTTCTGTTGACCCGGACCACCCGTTTTACGGGCTTTACAGGTTCAAGACGGGATTTGGAGGAACTATAGAGATCAGAAGCGGTTCATGGGATTATCCTCTAGATGAGCAGAAATACAACGCCATTGTCAACAGTGATAATCTGGCCCGGGTCTGGGGCTGATTTCAGGGGGTTGATTCGAATCTTTACTTTGTGACCACGGCGACTGGCTCTCCACAACAAATACATAATTCAAACTTATACACTGTTATTGATTTTTGTTGACTTTTATCATCTGGTTGGTCAAAAAAACAAACGCCGTCCATTGCAGATAATCGGGCGGTGTTTATGTGTTAAGGCCTCGGATTTGTGTTTCTGACTCACAGCTGCTCACAAAGCTTATCAATCAGCCCGCGAGGAAATATCCAATGCAGGAAATACTGGTTCGTTTTACTCATTCACAGGAAGAAATAGAAGTCTTCATTGACGAGTTGAAAAACGCGGTGCTTGGTTTTCTGGATATGTACGGGGACCCGGCCTTCCTGGGACCTGATTTCTACCGGATCATCCAGGGAGAAAACAAATTCGCCAATCTGGTTCGGGCGGCCGGTATGGATGAGCTGCAGTTTTTCCAGGAGGTTATCTCTCAGCTGGAACCGGCAAACCATAAAACCGACACCAGAGTGGTTGTGGGCGGAATTGAACTCCCCAGGCGGTTTCTGCTTCCCATCCTGGAAGTTATCATTCCCGGAGAAAACCTGTCAGCCATCAAAGACGTTGAAACCTATGAACAGCTTACCAATATAAGGGTTCCGGAAAATGAACGCGAGGACATGCAGAAGGTCATTGATAAATACCCGGTGCGCCTGTCCAGGCATGTAATCAGGCAGTCCAGGCTTTCAAAAAATGTTGCCTATCAATTCATGCCCTTTGTGGAGGAACTGGATGAATCAGGCCTGAAAAATACCTGGATCGGTCAGTTCCATAAGGGACTCCTGGAACAGATGTATCAGAACAGGCCGATTTTCGTTCTGCACATGAGCTGTCCTGTTTATTGCAGGTTCTGTTTTCGCAAGCATAAGGACTGCCGCAATCTGCCCACACCCAGAATCGATGATGTACTGGAGGCCCTGGAATACATCAGAAAATCTCCCAGGATTAAGGAGATCGTTCTCACCGGAGGTGAGCCGCTTCTTAACAAGGAGACCCTGACCTCCGCCGTGGAAGGGCTGGAACAGATCCCCCATATCCAGACCATCAGAATAGCATCCCGCTGCATTTCCTATTATCCTCAGCTTTTTTACGCTCATGACTCTTTCTGGCTGAACTATTTTATTGAAAAAAGCAGGGCTCTGCAGGAAAATAATAAACGCATTGAAGTGGCCACCCATTTCATTCATCCTGATGAGATTTCCCACTACAGCCTGGATATTATTTCCAAACTGGCCAGCGAAGGAGTGGGAGTTTATACCCAGACCCCTTTTCTGAAGGACTGCAACGAATCCGGACAGGAACTGACCAGTCTTTACAATGAGCTGAGAAGCGTTGGCTCGGAAATTCATTATGTTTACATCCCGTGCAGTCCAATTCAGGGCAACAAAGTTTATTGGACACCCATTTCCTCCGGCCATAAAGCTGCCGCCTACATGAGAGGCCACCTTTCGGACCGGGCCATCCCCATAATCTGTACAGCCACCAAAATTGGCAAGATCGACTGGAACACCAGCGGCTGGGCTGTTGATAAATGCGAGGAGTATCCCGGCAAAATCTGGATCCGCACACCCTATACTGAGGAATATTTCAAGGAGTTCGCTCCCCAGTTTGTCATGCAGGAGTCCAGGATAAACAAGGCCGGAACCATTGATTCAGCTTTTATGGCTGAAATCGGGGACGAGTCTCTGTATCTTGGAGAGCTTACAGAACCGGCGGCAGAGGCAAGGCCCTTCAACATGATGAATCTCAGGGCTCTGCAGCAGGAGATCATCAAGGATCAGCGCCTGCCCCACTCTATTGTCGACACTGGAATCCCGGCTTTAAAAAGACCCCATCTGACCACGGTTGAAATGGATATCAACGCCCTGGAGGATTTTCGCGACGCGGTTTCATATATTTCAGAGCACTCAACCGTCAGTGATGTTGTGCTCACCGCCCGGAACAGTGTTCTCGATTCTCTGGAAATGCTCAGCATGTACGCCAGAGAAATGCAGGATATCCCCCATGTCAAGGCCCTGCGTATCCGCAGCCTGACATTCGCTTACAATCCCGAGCTCTACACCCCGGAAGTGGTTGAGGCTATTGCCGGTCTGAACAGCCTCAGGGCCACAAATCCAACCCGGGTGGAGCTTGAAACTCAGTTCATCCATTCCAGCGAATTAACTGAGCTCCATGGTCAGGTTATCCGTGAGTTTATCTCCAGAGGAGTAACTGTATATAACAACATCCTTCTTCTCTCGGGAATCAATGACAATGTGGAGGAGATGAAAAATATCTGCTACAGATGCCGCCAGATCGGAATTGAACTCATGCTTCTTTATGCCGCTGGAATGCCGGTTCAGGTGAACTGGAACCGGAATGATCCCATAGACGCCACCACGGTCATTCATATTGCCACCCATCTGCGGCGCTTTCAGAGCGGCCGGGAAGTCCCGCTTTACGCTGTCAAGACTCCCCTTGGGGACGCGGATTTCAACTTTACCGCCAGAATAGTTAAAGCTTCAATTGAAGAAAATCCTGGAACTGATCAGGATTCAGGACAGGTGTGGATGAAGCTTCTGCCCTATACTGTGGACTATTACCGGGCTTTGGATCCTGATTTTACCTGGCCTGACGGTGTCTGGGAAGAAGACGGCCACCCGGTCGTTCCGGTCAAGGGGCTGAAAGTGGCTTCCAACAGAGACTTCTTTCTCGCAGGTTAACAGATAGCTTTCAAACAAGCTATGCCGTCTGTGTCTGATTTAACCTGGACTGTTTTACCGGAAATCTTGTGCTGCCTGTGAACACTCAATACAGGCCAGGTCTGCTCACCGCAACTAATGGATCAAACCGTTTATTCCTTTCCCCTTGACTTTTTGAGGGCTGCACACGCCTTGTCTCAACCGCCAGGTTATTTGCAACAGTTCACCCTTGCCTGATCCGGAAGCGGCCTTTTTCGGTCAGGCGGTATTTCTGGAGGCTGCTGCTGGGCCTTCCGGGCATGGTCATTTCAATCAGTCCATCCTCCAGAGCAGGCTTGAGGTAACGTTCCCTGAATGATTTGCGGTCTCGCAGTCTCAGCGCCTGCTGCAATTCTTCCCGGGTCATCTCCCCGTGCAGCACCTCAAGCAGACGCGCGACCTGGGGGGTGGCCTGGGGGGCAACCTGAGGGGTGGAGGTTTTCAGGGTCTGCATGATTGTATTCAGCATGAACTCGATGAACGGAGCACAATCGGTCTGGTTAGTACTCTCCTGAAATGCCTGATAATATTCTGCCTGATGTTTAAGGATCATACTTTCCACCGGAATATCCGCGAACAGGGGCTTCCAGCGGGCCAGAATCAGGCTTTGCCACAACCGGCCTAAGCGGCCGTTGCCATCGGCAAAGGGATGGATAAACTCAAATTCATAATGAAAGATCGCGCCGGTAATCAGGGGATGCTCCCGGGTGGAAGCCAGCCAGTTGAAGAGGTTGCCCATCAGCTCTGGAACGCGGCCTGCGGGAGGAGCCATGTGTACAACCTTTTCTCCCTCCATTACTCCAACCCCGCCTTGCCGGTATACCCCGGCCTCGTCAATGAGTCCTTTCATCATCAGCCCGTGTGCTTCAAG
>PXDF01000070.1 GCA_003566455.1 Desulfonatronovibrio sp. | reverse complement strand
TGCAATCCCTATCGGGATTAAAAAATTAGCCGAAGGCTGGAAGCCTTTTCTATTGCTGTTCACCCAGCAATAGAAAGATTATACTTCTTCTTTGCGTCCTTCGCGCCTTTGCGGTTCAATTCTCTTCTGCATTTCTGACATCCGACGTCTGACATCAGACGTCCGACTTCTGACGTCCGATCTCTGACCTCTGGTTCAAATCTGCATGCTCCTGCGCAGGGCCACTGTGCCTGTGCGGGCGAATTCCTTAATACCGAAGCGCTGCAGAAGATTCACAATGGCCTGGATCTTTCCCTGGTCCCCTGTAACCTCAAGGGTCAGTTCGTCAGTGCTCACATCCACGACCTTGCACCTGAATATATCAGCCACCCTGAGGATTTCGGCCCTTTTTGAGTCGTCAGCGTTGACCTTGATGAGCACCATTTCCCGCTCCACTGACTTGAGATCAGTCAGGTCCACAACCTTGATCACGGATACAACCTTACGCAGCTGCTTAACTATCTGTTCAATGATCTGCTCTTCCCCGAAAGTGGTGATGGTCATCAGGGACACTCCTGGTTCAAGGGTGGGACCTACATTGAGGGAGTCAATATTAAAGCCCCGGCCGCTGAAAAGACCGGCCACCCGGGACAGGACCCCAGGTTCATTTTCCACCAGTACTGATAATACATGTCTCATTGCAGGCCTCCTAGACCAGGAGCATTTCGGTTAATGAGGCCCCGGCAGGAACCATTGGATATACATTTTCCTCAGGCTCGACCCTGACGTCCACGATGCAGGGCAGGGGAGAGGAAAAGGCCTTTTTCAGGACAGGGACCACGTCTTCGGTTTTTTCCACAAGAAAGCCCTCCGCCCCGAATGCCTGGGCCAGCCTGACAAAGTCAGGGTTGAGGTGCAGACAGGTGGCACAGTAGTTCTTGTTATAGAAAAGTTCCTGCCATTGCCTGACCATGCCAAGATAGCCGTTATTCAGGATAACGATCTTGACCGGCAGCTTGTAGCTCACGGCTGTAGCCATTTCCTGGATGTTCATCTGGATGGAGCCGTCGCCGGCGATATCAATGACCAGTTTGTCAGGATGGGCCACCTGCGCGCCTATGGCCGCGGGAAACCCGTAGCCCATTGTGCCCAGACCGCCTGATGTCAGAAGGGTTCTGGGCTTGTGGTAGCGGAAAAACTGGGCCGCCCACATCTGGTTCTGCCCCACCTCGGTTGTGATAATGGCATCGCCTTTGGTGATTTCATAAATCTTTTCCAGAACGTATTGAGGCTTGATAAAGCCCTTGGCTTCGTCATATCTCAAGGGGTGTTCCGTGGACCACCCTGTAGTGGTTTTGATCCACGCGTCATGCTTTGCCTGCCAGTCCACGGCCTCCACCGCGTCCAGTTCTTCCTCCATGGCTTCAAGGGCGTTGAGGCAGTCCGATACTATGGGAACATGAACAGATACATTTTTGCGGATGGATGTCGGGTCTATATCAATATGTATAATCTTGGCCCGGGGCGCAAAGGTGTTTACCTTTCCCGTAACCCGGTCGTCAAACCTGGCACCCACGGAAAGCAGGACGTCACAGTTGTTTACAGCCATATTGGCAGCGTATGTGCCGTGCATCCCAAGCATCCCAAGCCACAGGGGATCATTGCCTGGAAAAGACCCCAGCCCCATGAGGGTGGCGGTAACCGGAATAGAATGCCTTCTGGCCAGCCTGGTCATTATTTCGCCGGCCTGGGAGGAAATAACTCCGCCGCCGGCGTAAATCAGGGGTCTTTCAGCCTTGGAGATCATGCGGGCCGCTTTTCTGACCTGCTTTCTGTTGGGTATATAATTGGGGTTGTAGCTCCTCATGCTGATTTTTTCGGGGTAGTCGTAACTGGCTTTGGCCTGCATCACGTCTTTGGGCAGATCCACAAGCACGGGACCTGGCCTGCCTGTGGCAGCGATATAAAAGGCTTCCTTGATGGTCCTGGCCAGACTGTTCACGTCTTTAACCAGATAATTGTGCTTGGTGCAGGGCCTGGTAATGCCCACGATATCCACTTCCTGAAAAGCGTCATTTCCGATGAGAGGTGTGGGTACCTGTCCGGTGAAAACAACAATGGGTATTGAATCCATATACGCGGTGGCGATTCCGGTGACAGTGTTGGTGGCGCCGGGACCGGACGTGACCAGACATACTCCGACTTTTCCAGTGGACCTTGCATAGCCGTCAGCGGCATGAACCGCTCCCTGTTCGTGCCGCACCAGAAAGTGCTGAATGGGGTAATTTGGGAGCTGATGATATATATCTATAACCGCTCCCCCTGGAAAACCGAAAATGTGTTTCACGCCTTCGCGTTTAAGACTTTCCAGCAATATCTGAGCCCCTGTGAGCTCCATGTTAAGCCTCCATTTGTTTATATTTTGACAGAATCATGTGAATTCTGGTTTTACCCGCAAGCTTCTTTTTCTTGAGTTCCTTTACCTCCAGATCTTCGGTGGGGGTCAGAAAAGGCTTGGTTTCATATTTTTCAAGTATCTTTTCATAGGAAACGTGTTGATCCAAGAGGGCCTTCAACTCTTCATCCGTTTCCCCGTATTTGGCAATCAACTCCAGTTCGTATTGCTCCATTACGTCCTCCTTGGTTGAAATTATTATATCTGTCTAAAAAACATTTCCATAAAACTTCATCAACACCGGAAACAACCAGGTTTTTTTTCCTGCCGGTCAAACCTTTTTCAATGCTCAGCTGGTTCTTTCTAACCCCGAGAATGTCCGCCAGAAAAGAACACAGGCTGGCGTTGGCCTTACCATCCACAGGAGGGGCCTGAATTTTTATCCTTATCCTGCCCGCGTGTCTGCCGGCCACTTCGTTTTTCCTGGCTCCAGGCTGCACCAGAACCTTTACGCGCCAGGTTGAATCGTCGATTTTTTCAAGAAATTCCATGGCGGGTCTTATGATTTCTGCAGAAACTTAAGCTTTGATTCCGCTTCCTCAAGCATCATATTGTCTTCATCCTGCGACTCAAGCAGCTTGAGATGGGACTCGATCATGGACCTGAGCTTGATTTCAAAATGGGCTCTCTGTTTTTTGAGCTCGGAAATATCCTCATGGATCTGAGCCAGGCGCTTGTGGGCGTGCCTGAGGATTTCCTCTGACTTGGCCTGGGACTCCTTGACGATGAGCTTGGCCTGCTTCTGGGCGTTGGCCTTGATGTCATCAACCATGTTCTGGGTGGTTATGAGGGTGTTCTGCAGAGTCTCCTCTCTGTCTTTGTGTTCCTTGAGCTTTTCTTCCAGGTTCTGGATTTTTCTTTCCAGCCCCATCTTCTGCTCCGCCATAATACCCACATGATCGGCGATCTCCTGCAGAAAAGATTCAACATCCCGTTTTTTGTATCCCATAAACGAAGAGGCAAACTGTTTGTTGAGAATGTCGATTTTGCAAATGTCCATGTTTTTATCCACCGTTATGGTTAAAGGTTGGATATAATCCACAGCGGGCAATGCCCTCACTTAAGCAAGAGTTTATTAAACCGCCCGCTTCGCTCAAGATTCAAAGGTCGAAGCTCCACAATCTTTTTATAACCGTTTGAGATTGCTTCATTCGCTTCGCTCCTTCGCAATGACAGGTTTCACCGTGGAACACAGGTTTTTGCAGACCTGTCATTGCGAGCGAGTCTTCGAGCGCGGCAATCTGTTGGGAATTGGACCTGAATATCGCTCGATTTATGACCCAGTTAAAACTTTTTCAATAAAACGGCCCTCATCACCCGATTCCCGCGGCCATCTGGTAAAGACTTTGTATAACAAACATACGTGTAAATTGTATGGCAATCAAGACCACAATGGGAGAAAGATCCACCCCGCCGAGATTGGTAAAGGGAAACCATCTCCTGACCAGGTCAAAGGCCGGTTCGGTCAGATTTCTGATGATTCTGACTATGGGATTGTAAGGGTCGGGATTTATCCATGAAAGCAGGGCCGAGATGATTACAATCCAGAAGTAAAGCGCGAGAACAGTGTCGACTACGCTGATGACAGCTATGAAAAAATTGCTGAAAACAAACATTCTTCCTCCGTGAAAAAGACCGGGAAAAGGTTATCCAAGATTTCGCGTTAAAAATTCCTTCAGGGTCCAGAAGTCAGGGATAAGCATCTGGGCCTGCAGGCTTTCATTCTTAAAGGCCCAGAATGGGACCCGGGCTCCCATGGCCGTTTCCTGGTCAACTGCCGAGTCTCCGATAAAGACCACCTCTTTGGGCGTTAGAGACCACTGGTCGAGTATTTTGAAAAGACTTTCAGGATGAGGCTTGGGCCTGCTGACATCCGCCGCGGTGACAACAGGCCAGAAATATTTTTCCAGACCGAATGTGGTCAGCAGTAGATTCATGGTGGTGGTCCGGTTGGTGTTGATGGCTCTCTTGACTGGAGTTCCCACCAGAAATTCCATCAGTTCCAGAAGTCCATCCTCCATTCGCATATAAGGCAGAAGTTTTGAATAATCCAGTTTATCCCTGATCCTGGGCAACTCTGCCTCATAGCCTTCAGGCAGTACATGAGAGAATGAATCCCGCACGGAATGGGTGTGCACAAATTCTTCCTGGCGTGGGGACATGGGGGGAAGTTCAAAGTATTCCCTGACCTCGTTATAGAAATGAATGTTCACGTCCCTGGAATCAAAAAGCACTCCATCGCAGTCAAAAACAATGCCCTTGAGATTATCAAGGCTTAACCCATTTAAAAATGGACTGCATACTAACAAGAATAACCTCCGCTGTTTATTTTCACATAAACTGAGGGATTTTCAGGTTCAATGCCCAACAAATTGCCGCGCTCGAAGACTCGCTCGCAATGACAGACCTGGCAAAACCCGGTGTTTCACCGTGAAGCCTGCTGTCAGTTCAAAGCCTGGGGAAAATATTCCAATGCCATCTCCCTCAGCTTGTATTTCTGGACCTTTCCACTGGCTGTCATGGGATACTCCCGCACAAAGGCCACGTATTTGGGGGTCTTGTACCTGGCGATCTTGCCCCGGCAGAAGTCCCGCACGTCTTCAGGGGCGTAATCATATCCTGATTTGAGGATGATAAAGGCGCCTACTTCCTCCCCGTATTTCTGGCTGGGAACACCCGCCACCTGGACATCCTGAATCCCTTCCATGGTATAGAGAAATTCCTCTATCTCCCTGGGGTAAATATTCTCCCCGCCCCGGATGATCATGTCTTTGAGGCGTCCTGTTATGCTTAAATAACCATCCTCATCCATTACTCCCAGGTCGCCCGAATGAAGCCATCCGTCCGGATCAACGGCCATGGCTGTTTCTTCCGGCATATTGTAATAGCCTTTCATGATATTGTAGCCTCGACAACAAACTTCACCCTGAACCCCTGGTTTGACCGGCCTGCCGGAATCCGGATCTACAAGCCTGACTTCAATTTCCGGCATTGGTTTGCCTACGGTTTCAACTTTTTTGCTGATGTCGTCTTCTGTCCTGGTCTGGGTCATGACCGGTGAAGCTTCGGTCAGACCATAACAGATGGTGATATCCTTCATGTTCATTTTATCGATGACCTGGCGCATTACCTTGATGGGACAGGGTGAACCGGCCATGATGCCCGTTCGCAGGGAGCTGAAATCAAACTTGTTGAACATGCGGTGCTCAAGAATAGCAATAAACATTGTAGGCACCCCGTAAAGGGAGGTGCATTTCTCTGTTTCAACAGAAGCCATTACCAGGAGAGGGTTGAAGCCTTCAAGTATGACCATTGTTGATCCGTGGCTGACAGCGGCCAGCACTCCCAGCACGCAGCCGAAACAATGGAACAGGGGAACAGGAAGGCAGATCCGGTCATTATGGGTCAGTTTCTGATGCTCCCCTATCCAGTATCCGTTATTGACGATATTGTAGTGGGTGAGCATCACCCCCTTGGGAAAACCGGTTGTACCCGAGGTGTACTGCATATTGACCACCTCATGGGGACTAAGGGATTTCTGCCTGGCCAGATACAGGGAATCAGTGATCATTCCTCCAAGGGCCATTATTTCGGGAATGGAATACATGCCCCTGTGCTTTTCCTGCCCCAGGAAGAAAACCCTTCTCAGGTGTGGGAAGTTTGTACTCTTGAGGAAGCCCCTGGGCTTGGTCCTGAGTTCAGGAACAAGGTCGTACATGATCTGAACATAGTCGGTATCCCTGAATCCATCAATAATAATAATATTTTCACATTCTGACTGCTTCAGCAGATACGAGAGTTCATGTTTTTTATAATAGGTATTGACTGTCAGGAGAACAGCCCCGATCCTGGCGGTGGCAAACTGCAGTGCAACCCAGTGAGGAACATTGGTGGCCCAGACGGCTACTTTTTCTCCTTTTTCAACTCCCACAGACATGAGGCCCTTGGCCAGCTGATCAACAACCTCGGAAAACTCCCGGTAGTTGAGCTTATAATTACGGTCAGCATAAACTACAGCGTCATTTTCCGGATATTTTTCTACGGCCTCGTCCAGCAGCCGGCCAAGGGTAATCTCACGCAAAGGTTTATCCCACATTATTAACTCCAAGCTGACACAATATTTTACACAGCGCAATTGTTTGTTTGATTTTGAGAAATTTTGATTCGATGGCTATTCAGGAAAATACAGTACAGCGTATATTTCAGCTTTTTCATTCTTCCTGGAGGAGACATGATGGGGGACAATGGAATTGTAGTATATGCTGTCGCCCGGCTTTAAAACATGAGTTTCCTGGCCGTAAATTATCTCGACTTCGCCTGTGACAACCACGATAAATTCCTCACCCTCGTGAGATGATAATTTTTTATCCCGGGCAGACTCAGGATGTATTTCAATGAAAAACGGCTCCATTCTGCGGTCGCTTTTTCCTCTTCCCAAAGAGAAAAAGCCCAGGGCCGCCGGTTTTTCAGCACCCTTAAGCAATGTGGACTCTTCCTGTCTTTCCTCCAGGCGCACAATCAAGGGGTCCTGGCTGATGGTATCGTCTAGAAAAGTGCCAAGCCTGGTCCCGAGAGCTCTGGCAATCTTGAGCATGGGTCCAATTGAGGGATGCATTTCATCATCTTCTATGGCCTTGATATAGTCCTTATCCAGTCCGCTTCTTGCCACAAGCTCATCCAGGGTGATCTCTTCCAGCTCTCTGAATTTTTTGATCTTATGGCCGATCCCTTCCTTGATCATTCTTCCTCCTTAAGGCTGCTTGTCTAAAAACTGAGCGATTTTCAGGTTCAATGCCAGCGAGTTTTGGAGACCCGCAATTTTTTCATAACCGTCTGAGATTGCTTCGCTTCGCTCGCAATGACAGACCTGACAATACTCGGTGTTTCAACGTGCAGCCTGTCATTGCGAGCGAGTCTCCGAGCGCGGCAATCTTTTGGGCATTGAACCTAAAAATCGCTGCCTCAATTCAGGTTAGCTTTAAAAAATTAATATCTCTATT
>PXDF01000068.1 GCA_003566455.1 Desulfonatronovibrio sp. | reverse complement strand
TGAGATTGCCCGCGTAGGTCAATTTGTCAAGATTGACCAGAACGTGCCCGGTTTCATGGAGCATGTAATAGATAAAGTTGGTCCCAATAAACCCGCATGCGCCAGTGACCAGGATGTTCATATTTCCTCCTCAGGTCATAAAAAAGAGTTGCTAAGAAAGATTGTTTAGTCTTAAATAGCGTTCATGGGCGGTTAACTCAGCGGTGAGAGTGCCATCTTCACACGGTGGAAGTCCGGAGTTCAAATCTCCGACCGCCCACCATTTGCCAGTGAATCGGTGAATGAAACCGACATCCGACGTCTGACGTCCGACGTCGGTGTGCCGGTTTCATTCACTTGAGCATTCCCATCTGCCGGTATCCCTCATAAAGAACAATTGACGCGGCGTTGGCCAGGTTCAGGCTGCGCACTTTCCCCCATATTGGTATTCTGATCAAGCAATGTCCCTGTGACATGATATTGTCAGACAGCCCCCATGTTTCAGGCCCGAAAACCAGATAGTCGTTTTTCTGAAAACAGTGTTCGCTGTAGCACGCGCCCTGCCTGGCGCTGGTCATCACCAGCCTGGCTTCAGAATCCAGTCCGGCTGAAAAATCCTCCCAGTTATCCCAGACTTTAATTGAAACATGCGGCCAGTAGTCCAGGCCGGCTCTTTTGAGATGTTTTTCATCCAGGCTGAAGCCCAGTGGCCCCACAAGATTAAGGGGAGTTTCAGTGGCCGCGCAGAGCCTGGCGATGGAGCCTGTGTTTGGGGGGATTCTGGGTTGATAGAGGACAATCTGCATTGCAATGGTTCAAGGCCGCGTTTATACTTCAAAGAGCATCTCAAGATCGTCTTTGGTTAGTCCTTTCCAGGCGCTCTGTCCCGGGATAACAGCTTCAGCCACTCCTTTTTTCATTTCCTGCAGTTTCAGGATCTTTTCCTCAACCGTGTTTTCACAGATCATCTTGTAGGCGAATACCTGCCTGGTCTGGCCGATTCGATGAGTCCGGTCGGTGGCCTGGCTTTCCACAGCCGGGTTCCACCACGGGTCATAATGGATCACGTAATCGGCCGAGGTGAGGTTAAGCCCGGTTCCCCCGGCTTTAAGGGATATAAGAAAGATTGGAATATCAGGGTTGTTGTTGAATCTGTCCACTTCTTCAAGCCTGTTTTTGCTGGATCCGTCAAGATAGGCAAACGGGGTTTTGTTCATGGACAGCCAGGATCTGATTATATGCAGCATCTGCACAAACTGGGAAAAAACCAGGACCTTGTGTCCGTCCTCAACTATAGTGTTTACCAGGTCTTTAAAGGCTTCAAACTTGCCTGAGGGCAGATTGCTGCTGAAACCAGGCATGTCAAGCTTGAGCAGCCTCGGGTGGCAGCAGATCTGGCGCAGCTTGAGCAGGGCGTCCAGGATGGACATCTGGCTCGCGGCAATGCCCTTTTCTTCCACCCGCTCCATAACCTGCTCCTTGAGTTTTCTGGCCAGGGCTGAATAAAGGTCCATCTGATCGTCCATAAGGGCGCTGTAGTACACGCTTTCCACCTTTGGAGGCAGGTCCTGGGCCACCTGAGACTTGGTCCGGCGCAGAATAAAGGGCTTAACCCTGGACCTCAGATATCCAAGACTCTCCTCATCTCCATCCTTGATGGGCTTGACAAATCCTTTTTGAAAGCCGTGCTGTGAACCTAAAAATCCCGGCATTAAAAATTCGAACAGGGACCACAGTTCCAGGAGGTTGTTTTCAATGGGAGTTCCTGAAAGGCAAAGCTTGAAATCCGACTTGAGCCTGCGAACGGAACGGGCTGTGATGGTGTTGGGGTTTTTGATGTTCTGAGCTTCATCAAGGATTATTCCGTTGTATTCATGGGCCAGGAGTTCATCCAGATCTCTTCTGAGCAGGGCGTATGTGGTCAGGACCAGGTCTGATTCCCTGATCCTGTTGAACATCCCTGAACGTCTGGCGCCGTAGATGACCAGCCTGGACATGGATGGGACAAATTTCTGTGCTTCGCGTTCCCAGTTGGGCAAAACTGAGGTGGGCACGATAATCAGGGTGGGACCTTTCCTTCCCCGTTCCTTCATAAGCTGAATATATGCCAGAGTCTGGACTGTTTTTCCAAGGCCCATTTCATCGGCCAGGATACCGCCGAAACGGTATTCTTTGAGAAAGTTGAGGTAGCTCAGACCCTGCTGCTGGTATGGCCGAAGCTGCGCGTTAAGTCCTTTGGGCGGATCAACCTGCCGTATGTGATCAAAGGAGTGAATTTTTTCCCGGAGATCAGTCCAGAATGTATCACATTGAACCTGTTCAATATCATCCAGGATTTTATCCAGCACCGGAACTTCGTGATTCTGAAATTTCTTTTTGGGCGGCTTTTCAGGATCATATCCCATGGCCTGAAGTTTGTGTCCGAGTTTTTTGATCCATGATTCAGGCAGGCTGGTGTAGGATCCATCCTTGAGCTGAACGTATCTTTTGCCCTGGGTCCAGGCCTTCCAGATTTTCTCAATGGGCACGCTTATGTCATCATATTCAACAGAAATATCCAGATTGAACCATTTTTCATCCTCGCTTGCTTCCACGTTAGCCACAACATTAGGCGGGCTCAGCCTTACCCGGTAACGGGTCAGATTTTTTTCGCCGTAAACCCTGAATCTTTCCACAAGCCTGGGGTATGAATCCAGCAGGAAATTAATGGCTTCCTCAGGCTCCAGAAACCACATGGCCTTGTTTCTGGGCTGAAAACCCATGTCCACCAGACTGGTCAGAAGTTCTTCTTCCCTGGTCTGTTCCCTGCGCACGAGAAATGATTTGCCCTCAAACTGGTAACTTCCGGTCTGCAGGTCCTGGTCAGGGCCGGACAGGGTGATTTCACCGTGTTCAGTGTCGTAAACATTCTGAATCTGAAGAGTCAGAAGACTGCCTTCCTCATCCAGGTAAAGTTTAGGATTAAAGCTGGCCGGAACAAAGATGGGCGACATTCTTTCCAGGAATTCTTCCTGCCCGATGAGATCTGATGTGTGCAGCTTGGTCCAGACCCGGTCGAGAAATTCGGATATTTCATTGTGAGGGATAATAGGGGATTCAGCAACAAGCTCCTGGACCAGGTTGGGATGGAGCCCTGTCTGGACAGGATAAAAGCTGTTCTTCCAGCAGACCCACAAGGGAAGCTGTCCGTAAAAGTATACCTTTTCTCCTGATATGGAAAAAGGCAGTTTGCCTTCACGGCTGAGCATGATGTCGAAATTGAGTCCGTCTTCAGACATTCTGGGACTGAGCTGCAGCCTCATGGGCGTAGTTTCTACGCGGACAGGCTGTTCACTGTCTTCCCAGAACAGATAGTATTCGTTCCTTATGGACCAGAAAAACCAGGTCATGAGTCCAAAAGGTATTTCCACCCTTTGACCGTAATAATCAAGGGAATGACCTATCTGGGTTATGACTGCTGGAAGCTGGGGTGAAATTTCGCACCAATTGGGGTTGCGGATGATCTGTTCAAGGGTTACAGGGTTAAGCACTGACGAAAGGCCTGATTTGTTCTGCCTTGCCCGGTAGAATTCAACCTGAAGCCTGCCTGGTTCAGGAAAGAACCTGTATACCAGATAGTGCTGACCAGGCTCAGGTTCAAGTTCAGTGGCAAAAAAAACTCTGAAGTTATGGTGCCAGTCAGTTCTGACTTTAGGCAACTCCTCATTCTCGTCTTTGTTCAGGGATGTCAGAAACTTGAGAGCAGTGGCGCCCACGTGTTTGCAAACCCCGGAAAAAGAATCCGGACAGTTGCAGTAAAAATTGATGGCCTCGCTGTCGAGGTTAAGGCCAAGTTCGGAATTGTAGACCTGGAAATCATCACCCTGAATTCTGCCTTCAAGATCCCAGTAATGATCATGTTTTTTTATGCTGAGCCTGTGGATACCGTTTTCAGAAAAAAATCCTTTGGCGCTTTCCAGTATATATTCGGGTATATCATGATTAACAAATCGCTGGACAATTTCTTTGACTTTTTTTTCCTGTGTGTTGAGCATTAAGATTACCTTCTCCTGCAAATCATCTTACGAGTAAACACTTAAAATCCTCACCCGGGTGATATGGTATTGCGTCAGTTAAACAAAGTTAATATTATTTTCAAGTGAAAAAGAAATATTTTTCTAAATTGAGCGATTTTTTTACTTTAAAAAAATTTATGAATGGGTGTGATTCTTTCCAGAGGTTTGTTTTTTTGAGGAAAAAAACAAAAAATTCAGCAAGACCCATATTTTAATAAAAGAGAAAACCAATATGTATTTTAAAAAAACAGTACTTTTCCAAATAATAATATTATTGCTGCTACCATTCTTTTCAGGCTGTGACAATAGCCAAAAGCAAATTGCCGACGAAAAAAAGAGTGCCAATGAAATTTCCATCCTGGCGGACAAACTCGAGAACCTGGAGCCAGGGTATGGCGGCAGGATCATTATGGGCTCCACAGGAGAGCCCAGCAATCTTATTCCTCCATTGGCTACGGACTCGGCATCCAGTGATATTAACAATCATCTGTACGTGGCGCCTCTAAGGTATAACAAGGATATTGAGCTGGTGAAGTGGGCCGCTGAAGAGCTTGAGGTAAGGGATGAGGGCAAAAGCATATACATCAGGCTCAGACCCGGCATAATGTGGTTTGACAATGAGGAACTCACGGCTGACGATGTTCGTTTTACCTATGAACTCATGATTGATCCCGAGACTCCCACTGCTTACGCCCAGGACTATCTGGCCATTAAGGAATTTAATGTTCTGGACAGGTATTCTTTTGAGGTGCTCTATGATCAGCCCTTTGCCAGGTCACTTGTCACCTGGGCCCTGCCTGTTCTTCCCAGGCACGTGCTTGAAGATGAAGACCTGCTCAGAACAGAATACAGCAGAAAACCGGTCGGGGCCGGAGCCTATCGTCTCCATCGCTGGGACGCCGGGCGGCAGGTGATCCTGAGGGCTAATGAGGACTTTTTTGAAGGCCGGCCCAAAATTGATGAAATCGTCTACAGAGTGGTTCCTGATCTGGCCACAATGTTTCTGGAGCTTAAATCGGGTAACCTGGACATGATGAGCCTTACACCACAGCAGCATCTTTTTCAGACCACTGATGAATACTGGCAGAATAATTTCCAGAAATTCAGCTACCTGGCCACTGGGTATACCTATCTTGGCTACAACTTGAAACATCCTTTTTTTACCAGCGTCCGGGTGAGACAGGCCCTGGCTCACGCCATAGACAAGGATGAAATCGTACAAGGAGTTCTTCTGGGAGAGGGGGTCCCCACCATCGGGCCTTATGTGCCCGGAACCTGGGTCTATAACGATGATATTGAAGATTATCCGTTTGATCCCGGACTGGCTCTGGAAATTCTGGCTCAAGAGGGCTGGGTGATGAACAGAAACGGGGTTCTGGAAAAGGACGGGCTGCCCTTTGAGTTCACCATTCTGACCAACCAGGGCAATGATTTGCGGGTCAGAACCGCCACGATTCTGCAGTACCGTCTGGACCAGGTAGGCATTAAGGTTAAGATCAGGATGGTTGAATGGGCGACCTTTATCAAGGAGTTTGTGAACAAGGGCCGTTTTGACGCGGTCCTTCTGGGCTGGAATATCCCTCAGGATCCGGATATGTATAATGTGTGGCATTCTTCCCAGGCCGTGGAAAACGGTCTTAATTTTATCCATTATAAAAATGAGCGGGTGGATGAACTTCTGGAAACAGGAAGAAGGAGCTTTGACCGCGAGGTCCGAAAAAAAGCCTATCATGAGATCCAGGAAATTCTGCATTATGATCAGCCCTACCTGTTTTTATTCACTCCCAATTCCCTGCCCGTCGTGCATGGCAGGTTCATGGGCATAGAAGCCGCTCCAGCCGGGATAATGCATAATTTTTATGACTGGTGGGTTCCTGAGGAACTGCAGAGATTTTCCCTGCAGAAATGATCAACCGGTGAATCGGTTAGTCGGTGAATCGGTGAGTCGGTGAGTCGGTGAATCGGATGACGGAGGTCGGATATCGGACATCGGAGGTCGGCAAGGCAAAAGGTTAAAGCTATAGAAGCGAAAGAAAAGAATTTTAGCCACAGACCCACACAGACAGACACGGACAAAAAGTAATTTTCTCCGGCCGACGCTGGCCGGAGAAAAACCTGCCATGGTCTGCGACCATAGAGGATTACGCCTTAAGGCGTGGACACTTTTCCTGCGGGGAAAGTCGCCCGCAGGAAGAATATCTGTCTGTCTTCCAGTCTGTCTTTTCCGTCTGTGTCTGTCTAGCGAAGCGGGTGGCTAATAATCCTTTTCAGTAATTCGCAACCTGGTAGTAAATCAGACATCGGATGTCGGATTAATGTCCTGAGAGTCCATTAACTTTCACCAAACCCGGGTTTTGCCGGATAACCAGATAACAACATCAAATGCGCTGCACAAAACTACAGGACCTTACTCCCGGATGGGTCAGATTCTGCCTGAATATTCAGGCCTTTATGGAAGACCTGGTCCAGGAAAAAATCAAAGGCGGAAAAATTCTGGTGGCCTTTTCCGGAGGGCCTGATTCCACGGGTCTGCTCCGGGTGCTTCACTATCTCCAGCCAAGGACCGGGATAAGTATATTCGCGGGTCACTTCAATCATATGCTCAGAACCGGCGCTGATGCTGAGGAAAGCTTCGCAAAAGAAGTATGCGCCCGGCTTGGCATTCCCATTGCGTGCGGCAGAGAAAATGTGACAGCCTTTGCCCGGGCCGGAAATATGGGCATTGAGGAGGCAGCCAGGACCCTGAGGTACAATTATATCCAGGCAGTGGCTGCTGAGCAAAAGGCTGACTATATTCTCACCGGGCATCATCTTAATGATCTGGCCGAGGACGTGCTCATGAGGATGCTTCGCGGAGCCGGCTGGCCTGGTCTTTCAGGCATGACTGGATTTGATCCGGCGAGAAAGCTTGTCCGTCCTTTTCTCCTTACTCCGCGAGAGACCATCCTGGATTTTCTCAGCGCCATTGATCAGGCATTTATGCTTGACAGTTCCAATGAGGATAAATCATTTCTGCGCAACAGAATCAGACAGGAACTTGTGCCTGTTCTTGAGGATATCAGTCCGGGATTTTTAAGATCAGTCGCCCATCTCTGGAAGCTGGGCAAAATTGATGAAGATTACTGGGAAAAAATATTAATGACCATCCCCAGAACCAGCCGGGAATCTGGTCAGTATTTATCCTTTGAAACTCTGGGCGATCTTCCCAGGGCCGCCCGGCTCAGGCTCTATAAAAAGATTCTGGACGGTCTCGGTCCGGGACAGGCCCTGTTTGATAACCTGCTTGAGCTTGACCGGCTCTGGGATCAGGCAAAAGGCGGGAAAACGGTCCAGTTTCCAGGGGATAAGTTCGGCAGGATTGTTGACAAGGGGATTTTGTTTGGGATTAAGGGAAGAAAGACTTAGAGACTTAGAGACTGAGAGCGCTGGGATGCTGGAATGTCGGAGCGAAGCGGAGATCACGCCCTGGCGTGACTGGAAGTCGGACATCGGGGGTCGGAGGTCGGATAACGGAAAAGCAGGAATTGAGGAACTAGATCGGAAGAGCG
>PXDF01000201.1 GCA_003566455.1 Desulfonatronovibrio sp. | reverse complement strand
TGACCTGTGAATTTTTTCATACCAACCTGGCCAGAGTATGGCCCAGACTGATCCTGCCATGCCTGCTTCTGTTTCTTTCAGGGCTTGGATACTTTTTTATTCTTTCTTAAATGAAATGAAAATCTCTGAGTTGCAAATAGATTACTTTCAGTAAAAAGCCCCTCCAGTTGGCAGTCTAGAGGGGCTTTTTCGGTTCTTTAAAAAAAATTAATCAGTTATTACTTGTGTGATTTTTTGGCGTCCCCACGGGGATTTGAACCCCGGTTACCGGCGTGAAAGGCCGATGTCCTGGACCTGGCTAGACGATGGGGACGCGATTTCTGGCTGGGGGACTAGGATTCGAACCTAGGTTAACGGGGTCAGAGCCCGTCGTCCTGCCGCTAGACGATCCCCCAAAACAGGAAAGTGTTAATTAGATGCTGGGCTATTAATTGTCAAGATTTTTTTCATGGTTAAAGCAAGAAAATGAACACAGACTGAAATATGCCGATGAGAAACCCAAGCACAGCTCCCATAATTTCAATAAACCGGAACTCCTTCTTCATTATGCCAAATAGAATCTGCTCCAGTTTGTCCATGGAGAACTGTTCAACTTTTGTTTTGACCACTTCCTTGAAATCCAGACTGTTTTCCAGATGCCGGGCTATGCTCTGCAGAATTTCAGGAAGATGTTTCTGCGTTTCCCTGGCCAGAAGTTTTTTAATGGATTCCAGGACATCCCCGCTCAAAAGCATGGACACCATGGGATGGAGGGAAACCAGCTTTCTTGTCAAAATGTCCTGGAGGTAATCGTTTATTGTTTTATTCAAGCTGCTGATGAATTCAGGATTGTTGACCACGTTCTGGATATCCTCGTGGGAAACAAGTTCATTTTCCACCAGGTTGCCCAGGCTTACAGCCAGTTCTCTCTGACGTTTGGGGAAGATGCCCTGAAGGTTCCAGTACATGATCCTAACTGGCTTCCTTGGATGAAACAGCATTTTAATAGCCAGGTAGTTGGTTAACCAGCCGATCAAAGCGCAGATGAAAGGGGCAATGAAAAATTTCAGGTATTCCATTTTTTGATGGCTTCTACTGCTTTTTCTGCCGATTTAAGGCCGAATCCAGGTACTTTCATCAACTCATGTGCCTCGGCGTTGAGTATTAAATCCAGGTCTTTGAAATGTTTCCACAGCATTTTAGCCCTTTTGGGACCTATTCCGGGGATGCTTTCCAGATCAGTGTTTCGCAGGCTTTTACCTGCGGCCCTTCTCATGCCGGCAATGGCGAAACAATGAGCTTCATCACGTATTTTTTGCAGAAAGAGCAGTTCCGGGCTTCCAGGCTTCAGAGGCAAAGGGTTTTTTCTGCCTGGAATGAAAACCTGATCACTCAGTTGGGATTTACTTCTGGTTGGCCCCTTTGATATGGCTGCCACATCAAAAAGACCATTCATTCCAGATTTTTTCAGGGTTTTTAACACAATATTAATTTGACCCAGCCCCCCGTCCAGCAGCAGAAGATCAGGCCAGTCTAAGCTGGAATTTTTTCTTCTGGCTATAAATTGTTGCATGGCCTGATAGTCATCGCCAGGGGCTACTTGAGGAAGATTGTAGAGGCGATAGTCAGATGTTACGGGCATTCCCTGCTCAAAGATTACAGAACCAACTTTTGTGTTCTGGCCGGAGTGGTGCGATACATCAACGCATTCAATGCGGAAGGGTTCTTTTTCCAGATTAAGAAGTCTGGCAAGATTCAAGCGTGAAGCTCCGGCTGATCTGGACGCGAAGTTAAGGCTGTTGTGCCTGGCCATGTTCAGAAGAGACTTCATGTTTTCGCCCCTGGCCCTGATGATTTGAACTCTGGAGCCTTTATATTCGGTCAATACCTGCACCAGGGAGTCATCATTAACTTTGACGGGCAGGATAATCTTTTGGGGAATAAACTTATCCGGACCGTAAAACTGACTGAGAATGCTGACCAGAGTTTTCTCCATTTCACCGGGTTCAGAAATATCATGTTCAGGCCAGAAAAAATTTTTATTATCCAGAACCTTGCCATGGCGAACAAAAATTATTCCAATGCACAGTCCGTGTTCAGACTGACTCAGGTCAAATACGTCCATGTCCTGGCCTCCAGGGAGAACCACTGACTGGTTTTTGATGGTCATATCAATGGCTCTGATCTGATCCCTTATCAGGGCCGCTTTTTCATATTCAAGTTTTTCAGATGCCTGGGCCATGTCAGCCTGAAGTCTGTTCAGAAGTTCTCTTGATTTTCCTGAAAGAAAGAGCTGCACCTGTCTGACCTGGGCGCTGTATTCCCCGGGGTCAACTTTCAGACAGCATGGGGCCAGGCACCGCTTGATAAAGAATTGCAGGCAGGGTCTGATTCTGTTTCTGAATTTTTTATGGCCACATTTTCTGAGCAAAAACAGCTTGTTGATTATGGACAGGGTTTGTCTGGCTGCTATTCCGGAAGTAAAAGGGCCAAAATAGATGCTGTTGTCCTTTTTTGCCTTCCGGGTAAGCTCCAGTGCAGGGTAATCCTGAGATTTATCCAGCCTGAAAAGAACATACTGTTTGTCGTCCCTCAGGAAAATGTTATATCTGGGACGGTGTTTTTTGATAAGGCTGGATTCAAGGAGAAGGGCTTCTTTTTCGCTTAACGTGGTTATTGAATCGATCCGCCTTACCCTGGCCATCATGACCCTGGTTTTGGGGGAAAGGGTAGAGTCCGGTCGGAAGTATGAACCGAGCCTTTTTCGGATGTTTTTGGCTTTTCCCACATAGATGATCCGGTTTTGATCATCCTTCATCATGTAAACGCCTGGATTTTGGGGGTGGTTTAAATGGCTGAACCTGTCTGGCATGAAGAAAAATGAAAAGATCAAGGATGTTGAACGGAATAAAGCGAAGGAGCATCATTTATTAGATGCTCCCACTGTATTGATGATATTTTAAAGCAGAGACCCATCGGTATCAGCAATTTTTATTGATAGCTCTGAAAAGATCCCGGGCCTCTCAGGTAATCGAAGAGTTCGGAGTCTGTGCCCAGAACCAGGGTTGAGCCTTCAGGAATGAATTTTTCATAGGATTCCAGGGTTTTCATAAACCGGTAGAATTCCTCATCAGCTGTATAACCATGAAAAATAAGAGGGGAGGCAGCGAGACTGATCTGCAGGTCTCCGGTTCTCTGGACATTCCTGGCCAGGGCATGCTCCAGGATTCCCGTGAATTCACCTTCTTTTGTCTGGTCCATGTCTTCCTGGCGGGCATTGATATGTATATCCCCGGAATAGGGTATGTAAACAGTCAAATGGCCGGAAATGTCAGTAACACCGATTTCGCTGTTGTTTACAGTGACTACTGCCTGGGAAACCGGGTTGTTGTCCCTGTCTGTCACTTTGACCAAATCTTCGGCAAAGCCTTCCGCAAAGATTCTGGTGGCCCTGGCTTCACCCTCACCAAGAATCATATGCCTGTCCGCGTCGGCCTGGGCTCTGATGGCCAGTGCCCTTTCCTCGCCTTCAGCCCGGTGTCTGGCCGCGATCCTTTCCCGTTCAGCCCTCATTCTCTGGAAAACACTTTCTTCAACTGCAGAGGGGACATCGACTCTTTTCATTCTTATGTCAATGAGTTCGATGCCAAAATCCTCAACCCTCCGGTTGGATCTGCTGGTGACCCTGTTCATTATGGCCTCGCGCTCTCCGGAGATGACGTTCAGGATCAACTCGCTGCTGACCACGTCCCTGAGTTCGGCCACGATGATGTTCTGCAGCCTAATCACCGCTCCGGCTTCATTCCGGACTGTGACATAGAACTGCAGTGGGTCTTTAATATACCAGCGGGTGACATGGTCGATATACAGTCTTTCCATGTCCACGGTGAGGAATTCGTCGGAAGGAGCATCTGAAGTCTGAATTCTTCTGTCAAAGCGGATCACGTTTTGAATAAAGGGAACCTTGAACTGCAGTCCGGCCTCATCAATTGTCCGTTTGTGCTGTCCCAGCTGGAGGACAAGGGCGTACTCCCTCTCGTCAACTAAAAAGGCCGTCTGGGGAATTATGAAAATAGCCGCTATTATCGCGATTACGATAATGGCCTGCTTACTCATTTATGCCTCCTGAATCATTAAGAAAATAAAAAATACCATGCTATACAGCAGGTAGGTTAACAGTTCTGATTTATCTCAGCCGGCTGTAGTTTCAGGATTATCTGCCGACAATCTGCTCTCCAAGATTTATGGAGCCGCCGCCAGGAATCAGCAGCAGGGTGTCCGCGGCCCCCTTGTCAATAATAACCTTGTCAACACCTGGAAGAATATTCGACATTTTTTCCAGATATATTCTCTGCCTGGTAACATCCTTGGCCATCCGATACTCATTGAGAATCTGGCTGAACCTGCGGATTTCGCCCTGGGCGGTAAGGATTCGCTCCTCTCTTCCACCGCGGGCTCTGGGGACAATATTCTCCCTGTATTCCTCAGATCTGTAAATAAGTCTTTCCTTGTCTTCCATGGCCCGGACAACATCATGGAAGGCGTCCCGGACTTCCTCAGGGGCATCTCCCCGTTCGGTCCTGACATCGGTGACAAAAATGCCCGAATTATACTCATCAAGGAGCATCTGCAGAAGACCCTGGGTGCGCATGGCAACCATGGCCAGCCCTTCAGCCACAATAGACGATTCTATGTCCATGGTACCAACTATGCTTCGCAGAGCTGATTCAGCAGCTGTTTTCAGAATGAGATTGTCGGGTTCACGGACTTTAAAAAGATAGTTTATGGGATCATCAACCCGGTAATGGACTATGATTTCAAAATGGGCGATATTTTTATCCGCGGTGAGCATCAGGGCTTCATAGCGATGGACCCGTTTGGCTTCGTTGACAATGCTGAATCCTATCTGATGGGTTCTGATGCGCTGCACATCAACAATATTGACCTTTTCAATGGGACGTGGCCAGTGCCATTGAAGACCAGCCCCAAGTTCAGTCTGCTTGTACAAAGCCCCAAAACGCTGAACCACTCCTACTTGTCCAGGTTCAACAATATACAGTCCCGTCAGCAGCCAGATCAGCAATGCAATTACCGGTATGAGGTACTTTCCTGCTGGAAACCGGATGTTTTTGAGCTTGTTGAGCTTTTCCTGAAAATCTCCGAAATCAGGGCGCTGGCCGCCTTCTCGAGAAAAGTGCCTTTGCCTTTTTTGTTGTAGTTTTTCCCAATCCCAATTCATAATAGAAGATGAAATAATCCACTCTTGAGACAAGGTCAAGAAAAACAAAAGTGTTTTACAAGCATTGATGTTTTTAATATGTATTGCGATTAAGGGATTGAAAGAATCAGACTTCTGACGTCGGGAAGAGAGTGGGGCAATTTTATCTGGCTGTGATTATCGAAAAACCCGATATGCTGGGCTGGAAAGAAAATAATAAACAGGAGCGGATTATGAAAGAAATCAACCGGGAAATTTTCAGGGCTTACGATATACGAGGGATTGTTGATAAGGATTTCGATCCGGAATGGGTGGAGACTCTGGGTAAAGCCTGCGGAACATATTTCAAGGGCCTTGGAATAGATCAGGCTGTGGTGGGGCATGATTGCCGACACAGCTCTCCTGAATATCAGGCAAGCATAGTCAGGGGCCTGCAATCCACTGGTGTTGATGTGATATTTCTGAATATGGTGGCTACCCCGCTTTTTTATTTTGCGGTTAAGAAACTGGGGCGAAGGGCAGGGGTTATGGTCACGGCCAGCCATAACCCTTCGGACTTTAACGGGTTCAAGGTCTGGGCCGGTGACAGCACTATCCATAGCGAGGAAATTCAGAATATTTATGAAATAATGGTCAAGAAAGAATTTGTCGTGGGCAGAGGAATTTCAAGCGAAATGGATATAGAGCCTGAATATCTGTCATATCTTAAAGATCAGGGACCAATAGCTGATCAGGTCAAGGTTGTAGTTGACGGAGGCAACGGCGCAGCCGGACTGGTTTGCGTCCAGGCTCTTGAAAACTCTGGTGCTGAGGTTATACCCATATTTTGTGAACCGGACGGAAATTTTCCCAACCACCATCCTGATCCTACAGTTATGAAAAACAATAAAGACCTGGTGGCAACTGTAATAAAAGAAAAAGCCCAGCTGGGAATCGGTCTTGATGGGGACGGAGACCGGATAGGAGTTGTTGATGAGAAGGGGCAAATGATATACGGAGATCAGCTTCTGGCCATCTACGCCCGTGATGTCCTCAAGAACAGGCCCGGAGCAAGCATTATTGGCGAGGTCAAGTGCTCGCATCTTCTTTTTAATGATATCCAAAAACATGGTGGCCAGCCAATTATGTGGAAAACAGGGCATTCCCTTATCAAGGCCAAAATGAAGGAAGAAAATGCACCCCTTGCAGGAGAAATGAGCGGGCATATGTTTTTCGCAGACAGGTATTTTGGTTTTGATGACGCAATTTACTCTGCTCAAAGGCTGGTAGAAATTGTGGCCAGGAAAAAAGGCATTCTGGTAAGTCAATACCTTGATGACTGGCCCAAAACCTTTAATACGCCTGAACTGCGCGTTGAATGTCCTGAAAAAATCAAGTTCCAGGTAGTTAAAATGGCCCAGGACTATTTTCGGAAGGACTACGACATAGTTGATGTCGACGGAGTCAGGATCACCTTTGAAGATGGGTGGGCTCTGCTCAGGGCGTCCAACACCCAGCCGGTTCTGGTGCTGAGGTTTGAGGCAGAGTCAGAAGCCAGGCTGGCTGAACTGCGGGAACTTATTGAAAATCCTCTTAAAAAATGGATTAAAGAGCTGTCCTGAGTATGAAAAAAATTCTGTATATTTTCCTGGCTCATGTTATCGTGCTGGGATCTTTATGGATATGGAAAAACACCAGAGATGCCGAATCCCCGGTTGACCAGGACAGATACTGCTTAGGAGAGGCTGTTGTAATGAAGTTCTCAAAGACTGAATCAAGGGGTTTGAAAATTCTGGTCTGTATTAATGAAGATGAGATTGAGGACGCTCTGGCCGGACAAGGTTTAAGTATTTCCATGATGGCTCGTGTTCATGACAAGGAAATGGAACCAACAGGTTTTCAGGGAAAGGATTCACATACCTGTTACGAAATATTTCTCAATCGATCCGATATTGAATGCGCTGTTCTTTCAGGAGATGATGGTAATTGAAACAGGTCAATAAGGATTACGCGTCATGTGTAACCATTTATACCGATGGAGCGTGTCTCAAAAATCCAGGGCCTGGAGGATACGGGGCAGTACTTATTCATGGCGACAGGGTCAAGGAAATCGCAAAGGGCTTTCCTGACACCACCAACAATAGAATGGAATTAATGGCCGTGATTTCCGCTCTTGAGGCTTTGAAATATCCTTGCAAGGTCAAAATTTTTACTGATTCTCAGTATATTTCCAAGGCAATAAACCTTGGCTGGCTTGATAAGTGGCAGAAAAGCGGCTGGAAGACATCAAATCGCAGTGATGTAAAAAATAAAGATCTGTGGCAGCAGATGATCAGGCTTTTGAAAAAGCACTGTGTTGAGTTCAAATGGGTAAGAGGCCACAGCGGTAACCGATATAATGAGAGGTGCGACCTTCTGGCCAGGGACGCGGCCAGAGAAGCAGCCGCCCTGTATGGCAAGGAAGAGAGATAAGGGCGCAACCCGGTCGCGCCCAGTATCTGACTTTAGAACAATCAGCCTGTTAAGCCGGTTGCTTCTTTTAGATATTGATAATCCAGGACTGAATTCACCAGCTGGGTTCCATGCTGGATTTTGATCACATCACGAAGCTTATGCCTAGAGAGAAGGGCGTCCATCTGTCTGGCCACGGTATAAGTGTCATCCCGGACAAGTATTATAGGGATGCCCAGAACCTCAGATCTGGTCAAGATTATATCATTGGGATAAAGATTTCCCGTGAGAATCAGGCATTGGGTATTTCCCTCCATGGCCACCAGCTGCACGTCAGACCGGTCTCCCCCCACAATGACAGCCGATCTTTTGCTTTTCTTGAAGTGAAGCATGAAATTCTCCACCTGCATGGTGCCTATAATAAAATTTTCCACAACCTTGTCAGCCTTGTCCGGAGCTGAAATTATCTTTCCTCCCAGCCTCCCGGCCAGATCAGAAACCTTTATGGCTCCCATAAGGGGATCTCTGGGGACAACGCCCAGAGTTTTAATCTGTTTGCTTTCAAGGAATGGAATGAGCATTGAGTTGAGCTCTTCATTGAAATAAGGAGGAATGTCATTAAGGATAGCTCCAAGCATGTTCTCTCCCAGTGCGTCCTTTAGTACGGTAAGATAATCATAGTTTAATTCTTTGTTGAAGCGGTCAATGACAATTGTTTTCAGATCAAGGGTTTTGACCACGCTGACCCCGTCAAGTCCGCAGTACTTGCCTGAGTACATGCTGCCTGAGCCTGATACGATCATAATATCCTTATCCCTGCTCAGTTCCTGATAATTTTTATCAATGACCGGCAAAAGATTTTCGCACTGACCCTTGAAAGCCTTGATCTTGAAGTCATGATCCACCAGGACAGGGCTGACTAATGAAGGATCCTGGGATAATCCAAGGACTTCCTGGACAAAATACGCGTCTTCATCTCCCATTTTTCCGTCTTTTTCCCTGGGAAGAACTCCTACCGGCTTCATGTAGCCAACCCGGTATCCCAGTTTCTGGAATTTTTTTCCCATTGACATGGCAACCATGTTTTTGCCTGAGTATCCAGCAGTTGATCCTATATAAATCCCCAGCATAAGCATCCCTCCTTTTTTTGTTTTTTTATCCGACTTTATGTCATTTATTATGAGGTTATAGATGAATGGGTAAAAAAACCCGGTAAGAGGGAGATTTTCTTGATTCAAGCCAATACATTGAAATTGACTGAAAATTGTTATATGTAAGTAATTCGAAGCTATTGGAAAATTCGATTGAAGCAAAAATTAATCTTTTATAATATCTTATGCTATATGAAAAACAATGATAATCTAAACGATCTTCAGAAAAAGCTGGGTTTTTATTTCAAGGACAGTGATCTTTTGACCCAGGCATTGACCCATAGTTCATTTGCCAATGAACATGGCCTGGAACATAATGAAAGACTGGAATTTCTGGGAGACGCGGTTCTGGAGCTGTGCATTTCCAGGGTTCTGTTCTTTGGATTTCCAGACGCTTCTGAAGGACATTTGACCAAGCTAAGGGCGGGACTGGTGAGTGAACAGTCACTGGCCAGGGTAGCCAGGTCCTTATCTCTGGGGGAGTGCATATATCTGGGCAAAGGAGAAGAACATCAGGGCGGAAGGGACAGGGATTCGGTTTTGAGCGATACCCTTGAAGCGGTACTGGGTGCGGTTTACCTGGATTCAGGGTATAGCGCTTCCCAGGAATGCATTCAGAAGGTATTCAGGGAATTCATACCGGAAAGCTTTGAATTGATGCCCTCTTTCAAAGACTACAAGAGCAGGCTGCAGGAGGCGACCCAGAGTCTTTTCAAGGCCAGGCCTGTGTATATCCTTGTGGAAAGTACAGGCCCTGAACATGAAAAAATTTACCGGGTTCAGGTGGAGCTGCCCAATGGGATGAAAGTTGACGCAAGTGAAAGCAGTGTCAAGAAAGCTGAACAGAAAGCCGCGGGAAAAGCAATCAGGATGCTGTCCAGGAACAGCTGATTATTGGCCTGAAGTCTTGTAAATATTGCGCAGCAACATGTTATAAGCAAAAAAGTGAATGTAACCCGGATTGAGCGATTTCTCCTGGAACTGCTTGATAAACCTGTCATTGCGAGAACCCGAAGTGTGCGTGGCAATCTCATGATAACTGGCTGAGATTGCTTCGCTTCCCTCGCGATGACATAGAAAAATCGTTCAATTTAGGTGTAAGTTAAACGAGGAAAGCCGGAGAATCTTTATCAGACTGATCAAGGACAGATCAGATTTTTTATCAGCCCGATTAGGATTATTATATTTGCAGATTATATTCTTTTTAATAATTTCAACAGGAGAAGGGATTTATGGACAAGACAGATATAGCCATTATCGGACAGGGTCCGGCAGGTCTTTCCGCTGCCATATACACGGCCCGGGCCGGCCTGAAAACCACGGTCCTGGGCTGCGACCCCAAGGTGGCCGGCAATTATGATATAGATAATTACTTCGGTTTCCCTGAATCCATTACAGGTCAAGAACTCATAGAACTGGGCTGTAAACACGCTCAGAAATTCGGGGCTGAACTGAGATGTGAGAAAGTCTTGAGTGTCTACCAGAATGCAGATGGAAGATTTGATATTAAAACTGATCAATCAGAATTATCATCCAGAGCCCTGATTCTGGCCACAGGAGTCAGCCGTGTTCGCCCCGGCATCAAAAACATATCAGAATACGAGGCCAAGGGAGTATCGTATTGCGTCAGCTGCGATGGCTTCTTTTACAAGAACAAAAAAGTACTGGTTCTTGGTGAGGGTATATTCGCGGCCAACCAGGCCCTGGAATTGAAGAATTATACTCCTCATATAACGATATGCACTCAGGGGAAAAAAGAGAAAATTTCCGATGATTACAACGCGTTATTGCAAAAGCAAAATATACCTGTCCTGCCTGGAAAGGTAAAAGAACTCAGCGGAGATAAGTTTCTGGAGAAGGCTGTATTTGAGGATGGAAAGACAATGGACGTGGATGGAATTTTTCTGGCCATGGGAGAAGCTTCATCGTTGGATTTTGCCTATTCTCTGGGCATAACCACCAGGGGTATTTTTATTGAGGCTGATCATGAACAGCGAACCAATATTCCCGGGGTCTTTGCCGCGGGAGATTGCGTTGGGAGGTTTTTACAGATCAGCGTCGCAGTGGGCGAAGGAGCCATAGCCGGACATTCCGCCATATCCTATCTTAAGGAGCTTTCAGGCTAGTTTTTATAGCTCATCGACGTTTGATGCGGATTTTCTGTTCACCATGTTTTTAAAAAAATACGTTCAATGTGTCCAGGAACCAAAATTAACCAGTTAAAAACACATTATTAGCAGGCTTTGAGTCATGTCTGATTTTATTTTTGAATTAAGTGAGAATGAGAAGAAATTTCTCAAGCGGTTGGCTGTTTTGAGCATCAGATCCAGGTTTGAAAAAGGGATAGAATTTCCAGAACCTCCCAACTATAAAATGACTGAAAAGCTGGGAGCTTTTGTTACCCTGAAAAAAGACGGCAGGTTAAGGGGATGCATAGGGAATATTGTCGGGGACAGCCCATTATGGGAAACAATAATAAATTTGGCCGCCCAGTCGGCTTTTAATGATCCCAGATTCCCACCTCTTAAAAAAGAAGAGCTTGACTTAGTGGATATTGAAATTTCAGTCCTAAGTCCTTTGCAGTCTCTGGATGATCCCGCGAAGATCGTTCCCGGGCGTCATGGCCTGCTTATCAGCAAGGGAGGCTCAAGGGGGCTTTTATTGCCCCAGGTGGCAACGGAATGGGGGTGGGACCGGGAAACTTTTCTGAGTCATACCTGCCGCAAAGCAGGGCTCGCGGATGACTGCTGGAAAGATCCGGAAACAAAAATGCACTGGTTTCAGGCAATTGTGTTTTAGCCAGGTCTGGAAATTTTGCGCCCTTCCTGCCCATGCTTATGGATATAAGGCTGATAAAACTTTCTATTGTGAGCCCGTCATCAACCTGAAATGCAGCTTTTAGAAAGTCACTGCCGGGTCAACAAAAAAGTAAACCATTATGGCCACTGCAAAGCAGTACATGGCGAAGTAGATGAGTTTGCTTCTTTTCAGAAATTGAATAAGCCAGACAATTCCGATCCAGGAGAAAACAAAGGCAGCAATAAATGACAGAATAAGGGGAGTTGTTCCCGTTTCAAGCCAGACTTCTCTTCCCACGTCTCCGAGCATGAGCACTGAAGAACCCAGTATGATTGGAATTGCCAGTAAAAAAGAGAACCGGACGGCGGTATCTCTTGACAGTCCTCGCCAGAGGGAGGTGACCAGAGTGGCTCCAGATCTGGAAATACCAGGCAAAATGGCCACGCTTTGTCCCAGACCGACAATTATGGCGTCCAGGAAATTCATGCTGCCTTGAGTCCGGCTGCCATAGACCTTTATTCTTTCTATAAAAATCAGAAAAAATCCGGTAACAATGAGGGAGGCGGAAATCACCGGGGGTGTTTTCATGGAATCCCCGATAAGGTCTTTCAGGCTGAGCCCCAGAATACCGGTTATCAAGGTTGCTGTTATTATATACCATCCAAAATAATACTGTATTCTGTCAGATTCATTCCTGGTAAGCAGATAAGTAAAAAAACCGGAAACAACCTCAGAAAGATCCTTTCTGAAGTAGACACATACAGCCAGTACTGAAGCCAGATGCAGAAATATTTCAAAAGCAAGCCCAGGGAAATGATAACCAAGCAGAAGCTCTGTGATTACGATATGAGCGGTGCTGGAAACCGGCAAAAATTCGGTAATGCCCTGGACTATCCCGAAAATAATTGCCTCAAGAATTGACATGGACAAGCTCCTGTTGTTCAATCAAAAAAAGCATTGTTATGCTTGGTTGGACTATATGTCCAGTATTTATCAAGGCAGTGTCGGATCATATTCATTTCTTGCCCCCATCATGTTATGATTGAAAAATAAAGGTTTTTATGCAGCCATCAGCACTGATTTGCATTTACTGTATCCGCCCGGGTTTTTGCCAACAGACAACACAGGGGATTAAGTTTTGATGGGCTGGTTTATTCTGACTTTGGTTTTACTGCTCAACTTTCTGGCAGCGGGGCACGCTCTGATGTATAAGCGGGACCCCAGGGCGGCCTGGGGTTGGATAGTGACCTGTCTTTTAATTCCCACCATTGGCCCTGTTCTCTATTTTATGCTGGGCATAAACCGGATAAAGACCAGAGCCAAAAAATTGAGAATGGAACCGCTGATTCTTATGGATAAGATATCAGTAAGGGCTGTTGATAAAATTCCCGCGGAACCCTTTCTCAATTTTCAGGAAAGACCTGACCTGGCCGGGATGGATAATATCTCCAGAACCATAAGCAACAGGGCTCTTCTTGATGGAAATGACGTCAAAGTCCTTTTTAATGGCAATCAGGCTTATCCTGAAATGCTGGAGCGGATTGAAAAGGCGGAAAAGTATGTGTTTCTGGCCACCTATATTTTTGAAACCAACAAGACCGGCCGGCAGTTTGTCCAGGCATTGTCCAGGGCCCATAAAAGGGGTCTGGATGTTAGGGTGATTCTTGACGGTATAGGAGAGTATTATTCATGGCCTAGAGCGGGCAGATATTTAAAAGAAGCCGGAGTGCCATTTGTCCGTTTCCTGCCTCCCAGGCTCATTCCTCTTTCTCCTTTTATAAATCTCAGGAATCATAGAAAGATGCTGATTATTGATGATAAAGTGGGCTTTACCGGAGGGATGAATATTGGTGATCGTCACCTGGTTGATGAAAAAAGGGCCTCTGGCGTGCAGGATATTCAATTTGAATTCTTAGGGCCCATTATCGGTCAGATGAAGGAAGTGTTTACGGAAGACTGGTCCTTCTGCAAAGGGACCCACTATCCTGTAAGGGAAATCCCATATCCTTGCGCGAGCTTTGGATCTGCTGTTTGCAGGGTGATCACCATGGGTCCCAATCAGGATCTGGACAAATTGCGCATGATATACACCGGAATGATTTCCCAGGCCAGGCAGAGTGTGTTTATAATGACGCCGTATTTTCTTCCTTCCCAGGAGCTTGTGGGGGCTTTGCAGGTCGCGGCTCTCAAGGGCCTGGACGTTAACATCGTCCTGCCAGCGCGAAACAACCTGCCATTTGTTCACTGGGCCACCCGGAACATGCTTTGGGAGATTTTGCAGTATGGGGTCAAGGTCTATTATCAGCCACCTCCTTTTGATCACTCCAAGCTTTTTCTTATTGATGATATTTATTCCCTTATTGGTTCAGCCAATATGGATCCACGGAGTTTGAGGCTCAATTTTGAGATGGTTGTTGAAGTGTATTCCAGGGATCTGGCGAATACTCTTAAGAGCCATTTCCTTGACAGGATAGGCAGGTCCAGCCAGGTCAGCCTTATGGACGTGGATTCCAGACCAATGCCCGTGAGGCTCAGGGATTCTTTATGCTGGCTGTTTACTCCTTACCTGTAAAACATAAAACCCGGGTTTGCCTGATACGATTTTTCATGCCCGGAAACAGAGGTATCTAAAGATGAAATCCAAAGATATAAAACAAATTTTTCCTGAAAACCTGGCTGGTTTTTTTTCAAAGCACAAGGAGAAGGACTACGTCCTTCTGGATGTTCGTCTTCCCCAGGAATACTCTCATGAACACATGCCTGGCGCCAAGCTCATCCCCTTGTCTGAATTTGAGGGCCGTCTGGGCGAGGTTGATCCGGATAAGGACCTGATCCTTTATTGTCGAAGCGGCAAACGTTCAATGGCGGCAGCCTTGATGGCCAGGGACAGCGGAATGATATCCGGCGAGATTTTCAACCTTCAGGGAGGCATAAGCGCTTTCACTGGAAAAACCCTGCCAGACTATCCAAAAATTCATTTTTTTTATAATGTTGATGGGGTTGATAAGGTTCTGAAAAAGGCTCTCGCAATGGAAAAAGGGGCGCACAGATTCTACCTGACCTTTTTGGACAGGATAGATGACGCCAGTCTGAAAAAGCGCATCCAGAGACTGGCCGACCTGGAAGCAGCCCACGCAAAGGTGATCTTCAAGCAGGGCAAAGAAGTATTTGAGCAGGATTTTGAATCTGTTTTTCAATCTGTTGATGATGATATTGTTGAGGGAGGACTTGACGCGGACGCCTGGCTGAACATGATGAAAGATACTGACCAGAAGGAGCTGTGTTCCTATTTTCTGGAACTGGCTCTTGAAGTTGAGACCATGGCTTACGACATGTATCGAACCCTGGCGGAAAAAGATCTCCCTATGGACATGCGAAATACCTTTTACCATCTTTCAGAACAGGAAAAGTCACATATCAGGGTTGTTGCCGGAATGTTCAGAGATTGCTGACAAATTTTCTGCACAATGAAGAAATATTGTCCACGAATGTTTTGTTGTTCAAGTATACAATGCAGGCCAGAAATCAATTAACATGAACACGGAAAAAACATATTTTCTGAAAGAACTTTTGCCCCAGAAATTTAAGTCGTTTTCAGGCAACAGGGGCTGGTCAATTCTGTTTGGCAGAGAGCCCGGTCTGTTCCGCGTATTTATTTATGACTCCTGTTTATCAAGTCTGGATAAAGCCTGGGAACTGATCCAGGAAAACAGGGCAGATCCGGGTGACTCGGTGCTCTGTATAAGACAGATCAGGGGTAGAGGGAGAATGGGGCGGGAATGGCTGTCTGCTCAAGGCAATATTATGGCTGCCTGGCTGATCCCCTATCCAAAATCCAGACCTTGTAACAACCTGCTTCCTTTGATTATGGGCCTTACCTTAAGGCGGGCCATGCTCAGCATAGGGCTTTCTCTGCTCATTAAATGGCCTAATGACTTAATCCATAACAATACAAAAGTTGGCGGCATTCTCATCGAAGAAAAAAATAATAAGCTGGTTGCGGGAATAGGGCTTAATCTTGTCTGTTGTCCTGAACCAGACAGAATGAGGGAGTCATTCGTAATTGAACCGGGACATCTTGGAGATTACTTCGCAGCTTCCAATCCTTTGGAGCTATGGGCCAGGCTTGTCTATCTGGCTCATTTCTGGTATGATGAAATATTGTGCAATTTTTCATTAATTGACTTTATCCGGGAAATTAATTCTAATTTGTGGATGATGGGTGAGAATGTCAATATAGAATCCGAAGGGCAGCTCATTGAAGGAATACTCGCAGGAGTCGGTGATAATGGGGAGATCCTGGTCAAAAATTCCAGAGGGATTTCCCGTCTTACCAGCGGAAATATCATAAAATAGAGCTTATTGTTCGTTTATTGGAGCTTATGTAAATTATTCAAAGGAGTTGAATACCAAGATGAGTGTAAAGACTTTTGATCAGGTCGTATCTGAATTGCAGGATAAAAGAATTCTAGTGGCCAACCGGGGAATACCGGCCAGAAGGATTGTCAGGTCCATAAGGGAAATGTTTCATGCCACTCCCATGATGACAGCCACGGATGTAGATAAGACTGCCCCTTTCACCTCTGGGGCTCAGGAGTTGCTTCTTCTTGGTAAAAATCCCAGGGCCTATCTTGATATAGACAGAATCATCTCCAAGGCAAAGGCTCTTGAAGTTCTGGCCATTCATCCGGGATGGGGGTTTGCCTCTGAAGATTTTTCCTTTCCCTTCAAATGTCATGAAGCGGGAATGGTGTTCATCGGGCCTGATCCCAAGGCAATGGAAACCCTGGGTAACAAGGTCGCGGTCCGAAGTCTGGCCAAAAAGCTGGGGGTGCCCGTAGTCCCAGGATCAGAAGGGGCAGTAACCGTGGAAGAGGCTCTTGATATAGCCTATGAAATGGGTTTTCCGGTAATGCTCAAAGCTGAAGGCGGAGGCGGCGGCCGGGGAATTTATGAGGTTTTCCGGGAAGAACAGCTTGAAAGGGCTTATGTCAAGGCTTCTGCTCTGGCTCAGGCGTCCTTTGGGAATCCCAGGCTTTATGTTGAAAAGCTGCTTACTTCAGTCAGGCACATTGAGATTCAGGTTATCGCGGATAAGTACGGAAATGTTTTTGCCTTTGACGAACGCGACTGTACGCTTCAGCGAAATCATCAGAAACTCGTGGAAATAACTCCCTCGCCCTGGCCCAAAATGACCGGGGACTTGCGGAAGCGCCTCAAGGAATACTCCAGAAAGCTTATTAAGGCAGTTAATTATCACTCTCTGGCAACTGTGGAGTTTCTTGTGGACTCTCAGGGCAACCCATATCTTATTGAGGTCAACACAAGGCTTCAGGTGGAACACGGCATCACTGAATGCAGGTATGGGATTGATCTTGTTGAGGAGCAGATTGCCATTTCTTTCGGATCAGAACTCAGATTCAATGAGAGTAATATGATCCCTGCCAACCATTCCATGCAGGTCAGGGTGAATTGTGAAGACCCTCAGAAGAATTTTTCCCCCAATGCCGGGCTTGTCACCAGGTATCAGTCTCCCGGTGGACAGGGCGTTCGGGTGGATTCGTGCATAACCGCGGGCTATACCTTTCCTTCACAGTATGATTCAGCCGCTGCCCTGCTCATTGTTTACGGTAAGTCCTGGAACAAGATCCTGGGAACAATGGAGAGGGCCTTGCGCGAATATATTATCGGCGGCGTTAAAACAACCATTCCCTTTCTCCGTAAGATCATCACCAACACTGAATTCAGACAGGGGAATTATGATACAAATTTCGTGGGGAATACACCTGAGCTGATGGTTTACCGCGATCGGGAACCTCAGGCCCTCAGATTATCCTGTCTGGTGGCAGAAATATCTGCCAAAGGCTACAATCCATATGTCCAGCTGGGAGAGTACCGGTCTGTTCATGACAGGCGTCTGGGCAGGATAAAGCCGGTTTTGCCGCATATTGAAGATTATAAGTATCCTTATCCCAGGGGAGACAGGGATGCGATTCTGGATTTCATCAGGGACTCTGATTATGTACATTTTTGTGACACTACCACCAGGGATATTACCCAATCCAACAGCGGCAACAGGTTTCGCCTGGCTGAAGACAGACTCATCGGTCCATACCTGGATAATTGCGGATTCTTCTCCCTGGAAAACGGAGGCGGAGCCCATTTTCATGTGGCCATGATGGCCAACATGACTTATCCTTTTACTGAGGCCAGAGAATGGAACCAATTCGCTCCCAAAACTCTGAAACAGATACTTATCCGCTCCACTAACATTCTGGGGTATAAGCCACAGCCAAAAAACATCATGCGCCTGACCGGCGAAATGATTTGTGAGGATTATGATGTTATCAGGTGTTTTGATTTCCTCAACCACATCGACAATATGATACCTTTTGCTGAAGTGGCCATGAATTCCAGGAAAAATGTATTTGAACCAGCCATTTCTCTTTCCTATGCCAGGGGTTTTGATGTTGTCCATTACATGGGAGTGGTACAGGAGATCCTGGCTATGATCAAAAAGGTAACCGGGCTGTCACAGGCGGCTGCTCAGAAAAAATTTATTCTTGGCCTCAAAGATATGGCCGGGATGTGTCCTCCTGCTTTTATCCGGGAGCTGGTCGCGGAAATAAGGGAAGATTATCCAGATCTGGTTGTTCATTATCATCGTCATTACACTGACGGGCTTTTTGTTCCGGCGGTTGCCGAGGCTGCCAGGGCCGGCGCGCATATTGTGGATACAGGAATTGGAGCGGCCGTGAGATGGTACGGACAGGGTGAGGTCTTATCCACTGCCGCCTATATTGAAGAGCTGGGCATGAAGACCAGTCTGAACAAGGAAATGATCCGCAAATGCGGTTTTGTACTCAAGCAGATCATGCCCTATTATGACCGGTACACCGCCCCATATTTTCAGGGCATTGATTATGACGTGGTGGATCATGGCATGCCCGGGGGTGCCACTTCCTCATCTCAGGAAGGGGCAATGAAACAGGGATACATCCACCTGCTGCCTTATATGCTCAGGTTTCTGGCCGGGATAAGAAAAATCGTCCGCTACCATGATGTGACTCCAGGGTCCCAGGTCACCTGGAACACCTCTTTTCTGGCCATTACCAATGTTTTCAAGGAAAAAGGGGAAAAAGGGGTGCGCAGACTTTTAAAGGTCCTGGACAAGGTCAATTCTGTGCCTGAGGAAAATCTGGACAGTGAAACAAAAAAGGCCAGACTGGAAATATACAAGCACAGCAACGACGCGTTCAGAAATCTTCTATTGGGGAAATTTGGACGGCTCCCTCTGGGTTTTCCCCCGGACTGGGTCTATGAAAGCGCCTTTGGAGAAAAATACAGGGACGCAATCATTTCCAGAACCGAAAGTTCTCCTCTGGACAGTCTAGAGGACATTAACGTGGACAAAGAGCGGGAAAATCTTGTTTCTCACATCAACCGTGAACCAACCAGGGAAGAACTGGTCATCTATCTCAATCATCCTGGAGACGCGCTGGCCACCATGCAGTTCAAGACACAGTTCGGTGATCCCAATCAGCTGCCTCTGGATGTCTGGTTTGAAGGGCTGCCTTCAGGAGAAGAAATTACATTCGAAGACAGCAGCGGCAAGCCGCACAGCCTGATGATCCTGGATATTTCAGCCCCTGACAGCAACGGCATGAGCGTTGTCCGGTATTCCCTTGACTCTGAGTTCCTTACTTATCAGGTCAAGGTCAGTGAGGGATTCGGCGTGGCCAGAGACTCTATGGAACTGGCTGATCCCAAAAATATTTATCACGTGGGATCGCCCAATAACTGTGATCTCTGGGTGATGCATGTCAAACCGGGAGACAAGGTTAAAAAGGGAGAGGAACTTTTCAATATTTCCATAATGAAGCAGGAAAAAGCGGTCCTATCTCCTGTTGATGGAGTGGTTAAAAGAGTGCTCAAGTTTGCTGATTATCAGGAAGACAAGATAATGGTTCCGGTCAGGGAAGGGGAATTGCTGGTTGAACTTGGGCCTGTTCCCAACACATGTTCAGGCTGCGGCAGCCATATCGTCATTGATGGGAGCAAGTTCTGTTCAGAATGCGGACAGAGGGTGAGTTAGTTTTTTGATGTAATTTCAAAAAATGTCTATATTCTCTGTTGACTATTCATATGGCGAACAGCTACTAAAATAGCGTTCTTTTAATTTTTTTTTCCTTTTTTTATAAGAGCATGAAATAATTCCAAAGGAGAGCAAGGAATGGCAAAGTCCAACAAGAAGCAGCAGGATGAAAAAAAGGTTCTTGCTGGGACCAAAAAGCAGGCAGACGCTAACAAGACTGATGCAATTGAAAAAATCAAGTCTCAGCTGGTCCTGAATGCCCGGGAAATAATGGATATTGGAGTTGAGTCCGAGCTTTTGGTTGGTGGGAAAAATTACAACACCGCCATAATGAACACCATTGAAAATATCCGCGCACCCCAGTTCAGGGCCATATCTGCCGTTGCCTTTCACAAACTCCTGGATGAGACAAAAGTTAACGCGGCCATGATCAGAAGCATCGTGGACAAGGAGTATGACTCCATTGACTGGAGTGATGAAGCCATCAACAATGATCCTGAATTCTTAAGAAAGTTCGTGCGCAAGCTTGCTCTTAAATTAAAGAGAAATCTCAAGACCGATGGAACCCTGATCAAGCTTCGCACGTTTATTAATAACGTTGTTGAAGGGTTTGCTGTTTCCCCCGAGGGAATAGATCAGCTCAGGAAAAGATCTGTCCTGGTTCAAGTGGCCATACTAAGCGTTGAATTGCCAAAGGATGTAGAAGAGGCGGTGCGCCGGGCATATCGATCCATATGCAAGGAGGCGGGCCAGGAAAATGTTCCCGTTGCGGTGAGGTCATCAGCCGCTGGGGAAGACAGCCGGAAAAAAGCCTTTGCCGGACTGCAGGATACCTACCTCAATATTGTCAGTGAGAACAATGTGGTTGAAGCTTACCATTGGGACTGTTCTTCAGCATACAATCTGCGCAGCATGACATACCGCAGAGAGGCAATTCTAGACGCTGTGGCCAAGGCCGAGAGAACTGGTGATGATTCCATTGCTGCCAAGGCAAAGGAAGAATGGTCCATTGAGAATACCTCATTGTCTGTGTGTATTATGCGCATGATCAACCCGGTTATTTCCGGAACCGCGTTCAGCGCAGACACCGCCACGGGATGCAGGGGGACAGACCGTGAGGATCTTGTTTCCATTGACGCTAGTTATGGTCTGGGAGAGGCAGTAGTCAGCGGCATGGTCACACCTGACAAGTTTTTTGTATTCCAGCGGGATGATGGCGAGGAAATCGTAATCCGGAATATGGGCTATAAGGATAAAAAGATAGTTTATGATGAAACCGGGGCAGGCACAAAAGTTGAAAATGTCTCCCAGGATCTGATATTTCGCTGGTCTTTGTCCCTGGCTCAGGCTGAGACTGTGGCCAAAGGAGTCAGGGCCATAAGCAGGGCTTATGACGGCATGATAATGGACACTGAATTCTGCATTGATCAGTGGGACCGACTATGGTTTGTCCAGGCCAGGCCGGAAACCAGATGGAACGAAGAGTTTGAAAAATATCCCCATACCATTTTCATGCGCAGGATGGAGGTTGATGAAAAAGCCCTTCCCAAAGCCGAGGTTCTCCTCGAAGGCAATGGCGCTTCCAGGGGAGCCGGTCAGGGGACCATCAAGTTTTTGCGTTCCGCTCTGGAGCTTAACAAAATCAATAAGGGCAACGTGCTGGCCGCTGACCGAACTGATCCGGATATGGTTCCGGGGATGCGTATTGCCTCGGCTATTCTGGCGGACGCAGGCGGAGACACCAGCCATGCCGCCATTACATCGAGAGAACTGGGCATTCCCGCCGTGATAGGGATTAAACGTCTGGAAGCCCTCCGCGCCCTTGATGGACAGGAAGTAACTGTTGATGGTTCCCGGGGCCAGGTTTTCCGAGGGCTTGTTCCCCTGGTTGAAGTGGGTGGGGAAATGGACGTGAGCAAACTGCCTCCCACCAAGACCAAGGTTGGCCTGATTCTGGCTGATGTGGGCCAGGCTCTGTTTTTATCCAGGCTGAGACAGATTCCGGATTTTGAAGTTGGCCTGCTGCGGGCAGAATTTATGCTCGGCAATATCGGAGTTCATCCCCAGGCCCTGGAAGCTTATGATAAAAGTTATCTGCAGGAAGTTGTGGAGAAGAAGCAGCGTGAACTGGAGAATGATCTGACCAAGGTAGTCAGGGATCAGCTGGCAGCCGGAGTTGTCTCCCTTGACTTCAACCTGCGAAAATATGTCGGAATAGTTTCAGGCCTGGAGGACAAGGTTAACAAACTCACAGACCAAAAAGGTGCCAGAGGTACTGATGAAGTCCTGGCTCTGCACAGACAGCTTAGAGAACTGGACAACAAACTTGATGAACATATAGATTTGGCGACTAAGAGACTTGATATCTTGAAAACATCCATCAATCTTCGAGAACATGTTTCCATAATAATGGGGTTTGCTGATGAACTTCTGCTTCTGGTCGGTGATGACCCTGAACATGTCCAGGCCAGGCAGGAGATCGAGGATAAAATTGAGTCCATTTATAAGAGAATCAGAAAAGACGAGTATGTCATCGAAATATTTGATCAGATCAGTTTTCTCAGGACTGAGGTGGCCCAGAAAATCGGCTTAAAGCAGAAAATGGACAGTGTCCGGGATCTGCCTGACAATATCTCCCAGAGTATTGTTTCCAAGGGGTACCGTTCAGGTAAAGAACTTTATGTCCAGACCCTGTCCCAGGGCCTGGCCCTTTTTGCCATGGCCTTTTACGGCAAGGAAATCATCTACCGGACTACTGATTATAAAACCAACGAGTATCGCAATCTGCTTGGCGGATCTCTTTTTGAAGACTATGAAGACAATCCCATGCTTGGTTACAGGGGAGTTTCCAGGGATATCCATGACTGGGAACTGGAGGCTTTCAAGCTGGCCAGGGGGGCTTTTGGCGGAAGCAATTTACAGCTGATGTTTCCATTTGTCCGGACCCTGGAGGAAGCCAGGAGCATGAAGAGATATCTGGCCAATGTGCATAAGATGCGTTCTGGTGAGGATGGGCTCAAAATAATCCTTATGTCCGAGATACCCAGTAACGCCATCATTGCCAAAGAATTCATCCGTGAGTTTGACGGTTTTTCCATCGGCTCCAATGACATGACCCAGCTGGTCCTTGGCACTGACCGTGATAATTCCAGGCTCAGACATATTTATGATGAAGAAGATCCGGCAGTGGTCTGGGCCATACTCTCAACAATCTTTACAGGCCAGAAATTCGGCAAAAAGGTTGGATTTTGCGGTCAGGGGGTCTCAAACAGCAAGATCATCAGGGGGCTTGTGTGTATTGCCGGGATAGTCTCAGCCTCTGTTGTTCCGGATACCTATGGCCAGACCAAGTTTGATTTTGCAGATACTGAAAAGGAAAACATCAGCGTCAGTGAACTTGGGACCTGGATAAAGAAGCAGCATTACAACAGCCTTCGTGATCTTCTTAAGAAGCATAACTACGAACATATCCTGAAGAAGTATTCCTCTGAAAATGATCTTATGGACTGGTATGAGGGAGAGTTGGGCAGGCTTCATGATCAGCTTTATTCCAGTCTTGGTTCGGCCAAGGAAGATTTTTACAGGCAGGAGCTTAATCTTTTTCGAGAGACTTTTCATAAACCAGTAATTTATGCTAACTGGGATTGGCAGACTACAGTGGAAGACGCCCTGCACCATTCTGGTTTTGAAAGCTTTGAAGAACAAAAACAAGCATATACCCGGCAGGCTCAGAAGGATTGGTAGTATAACTGTTGTTCTGCGCCCGCTTGAATCAGTCAGGTTGTCAGTGCTTTCTGGAAGCTGCTTCTTATTTTGGTGCGGGTTTCATGATCGTCCCGAATACATAGTTTTTCCCAACAGGCTGAAAATTCAGACCCACAATAAGCAGGGCGGTCAGAAATGCCAGTGGCCGCCTTTTTCATTTATTTAATTGAAATGTCAGATAACAATATAAGTGTTTTATCTACCCTGGACAGTCCATCCCAAGTACGGGATCTGACTCCTGAGCAGCTGGAAGCCCTGGCTTCAGAGGTCAGGGAAATGATAATCAGGGTTGTGTCCAAAAATGGCGGACACCTTGCCCCTTCTCTGGGGGTGGTGGATTTGACCGTGGCCCTGATGAAGGTCTTTGATTTTGAGCACGATCAGATAGTCTGGGATGTGGGTCATCAGGCTTACGCCTATAAGATACTTACCGGCCGCAGAAAAATGTTTCATACTTTGCGCAAGCTTGAGGGTATAAGCGGTTTTCCAAAGATAGATGAAAGCCCGTTCGACCATTTTGGAGTGGGTCACTCCAGCACCTCAATATCCGCGGGCCTTGGTATGGTCGTGGCCAGGGATATCCTTAAAAAGAATAACAAGGTCCTGGCAGTTATCGGAGACGGTTCCATGACTGCTGGACTGGCTTATGAGGGGCTTAATCAGTCAGGCGATCTGGACAGGGATTTTATAGTTATTCTGAACGATAACGAGATGTCCATCTCCAGAAATGTGGGCGCTCTTTCCTCATTTCTGAGCAGGAAACTGTCTTCCAAATGGATGGTCAGGTTTAAAAAAGAGCTTGAAAGCTGGATGCGTCATATCCCGAGGATTGGAGATGAACTCCTGAATTATGCCCGAAAAAGTGAAGAATCCCTCAAAGGGTTCTTTACTCCCGGAATCCTTTTTGAAGCCTTCAAATTCAACTATATCGGCCCTGTTGACGGACACAATATCAAATCCATGATTCAGGTTTTCAACCAGTTAAAGGGCCTGGAAGGACCTGTTCTTGTTCATGTGCTCACCAAAAAAGGCAAAGGATACAAGCCGGCAGAAGAAAATCCAACATATTTTCACGGAGTTGGATGTTTTGAGCCTGAAACAGGCCTGGCTAAAAAGGTTCAGGGTAAATGTCTTCCCACTTACACGGATGTCTTTGGCAAGACCCTGTGTTCCCTGGCTGAGAGGGATGAAAAAATCGTGGCCATAACAGCGGCAATGCCCGAAGGAACCGGGCTCAGCAGGTTTGCTGAACAATTTTCGGATCGTTTTTTCGATGTGGGCATCTGTGAACAGCACGCGGTGACCTTTGCCGCGGGCATGGCGGTTAAAGGCTTCAAGCCGGTTGTGGCTGTGTACTCAACCTTTCTGCAGCGTTCCTATGATCAGGTGATTCATGATGTTTGTCTGCAGAACCTTCCGGTAACTTTATGCCTGGACCGTGGCGGCATTGTGGGCGAAGACGGAGCAACGCATCATGGCCTGTTTGATTTTTCATTCTTAAGACATATCCCCAATATGATCTGCATGGCGCCCAAAGATGAGGCGGAACTGCAGAGCATGCTTTTGACCGGCATCAACCATCCCGGTCCAGCCTCAATAAGATACCCCCGTGGCGTTGGTGTGGGTTCAGTTTTGAAAGATGATGTTCTTCCTATTGCCATGGGCGAGGGAGAACTGGTCAAGGATGGGGATCAGGGATTGATCATGGCCATTGGCAGCAGAGTATATCCTGCCCTGGAAGCCGCCCTGGAGCTTGAAAAGGAAAAAACGCTGTCACTGGCCGTGTTTAATGCCAGGTTTGTCAAGCCTGTTCCCGGAGAAATGATCAGGGATCTTGTCAAAAGATTCAAGAGGGTTCTCATGGTGGAAGAAAACGTGTTGGCTGGTGGATTTTCTTCGGCCGTGCTTGAATTTCTGACTGACCATGATCTTGTCTCAGGGCTGATAATAAAGAGAATGGGCATTCCTGATACTTTTGTTGAACATGGAACTCAGAAGGAACTCAGGCAGATGCTTGGTATGTGCAAAGGCGGGATCAAGAACACAAGCATTGAGTTTTTCAGGTCTTAGTCTTGAGACTGCCTGCTGTCACTGTCCGTTGCTCTTTTTCCTCAAACAGGGAAAAAATACAGGGGCTTTTTTTCAGGTAAAATGCAGTGAATCACTGCCAGGTGATATTTATTCTTTTCCCGCTAAAAGATTCTTCAGCCCCTGGATTGTTCCTTTCCACTGCACATCTCCGATTATAATGTGGATAACCGGGTTTTTTTCGGCAATGATTTCAAAATGAAAATCATCGCTGTTATTGATTTTCATGACGCATTCGGCCCACATTTCAGAGGGCAGGCCCACCACCTCACAATCAAAGTCGGTTCGAATCTCAGCAACCATCTGTATATCACTCATACAGCATTACCTCCGGATATTTATTCATTGGACAAAAGCCTCTGGTATTATGTAAATACTAAGTCAAGCTTGAAAAAATCTGCGCCCCCAAATTTCAGGGGGCGCAGAAAAGTTCAGGTTTCATAGATCGGGTTTTACGGTCCTGGGCGAACATGACATTCGCCGCAGGCAATTGGTCCAGCCCCTTTCTCCAGATGACAACCCTTGCATTGCAGGTGGTAGGCCTCCATCAGAGGCGTAACGTCGCGGTCCACGGGCTCAACCGGATGACAGTCAGAGCATGGAATCCCTACGCTTCCCATCATATCAGTTGGATCAAGGTCTGTGCCGTCAAAATGGTGACAAATATAGCAGTCATATTCGATTCCGGCCAGAATATTATGCTCGTCGTGGGGAAAGATGGACGCTGGCCTCTGTTTGGACACAAAAGCGTCATCAATTACATGAGTCATGTCCGATTGTGAATACAAAACCGGTGCAACAAAAAAGGCGGCTATGGCAACCATGCCCAGCAGGTACGCAAGTTTCTTTATCATATTTACCCTCCTTACTCCTGCCTAAACGGCATTTGGCTTTTCCATATGTTCATATATAATGTCGCCTAAAAACATGAGTTTCATACCCAGCTTGTAGTGGTGGATAATATCCTCCAGGCCGCCGTGGCAGTTATGGCAGGGAGCGATAACAATTTTGGCTCCAGTAGCCTTGAGCTGTTCGGCCTTGATCCTGTTGCCCAAAACCCTGGTCATTTTGTGGGGAGGCCCGCAGTTGATTACCCCTCCCCCGGCTGCGCAGCAATAGTTGTGCTCCCGGTTGGGGTGCATCTCAACAAAATTGGGACAGAAGGCCTTGGCCACTTCTCGGCCCATCTCATGCAGTCCCATGCCCCGTACGGTGTTGCAGGGATCGTGAAATGTGCAGAGTTCTCTGATTTGTGAGGCTACGCGGATGCGCTTGTCCCGGAGTAATTCCCAGTAGTACTGGATAGCGTGAATAACCGGGATGGGCATGTCCTTCCAGCCCAGCCAGCGGTTGCCCGTATCATAAACCGAGCGGTAGGCGTGACCGCATTCACCCATGACCACTTTTTTGACCCTGAGACGTCTGGCAGTTTCATAATGGTACTTTTTCAGCCGGCCCATCATCTCAAAATCACCGGAAAACATACTCATGTCGCTGTTATCCCAACCCGGTGTGGCCGGCATGGTCCAGTCCGCCCCGCTTTCATTGAATATGACCGCAGCCTGGTATATAAGCTGCGTTCTGAACTTGGGTTCAGGACCGATGACCGAGTAAAATATATCTGAACCCTCTTTTTCCAGGGGGATCCGCAGACTGGGAATTTCGTCCCTGGCCTCATCCTCCTGCCATTGCAGGCTGTCTACCCACTCATCATCCTTGACCCACATCTGGTTCATGGTGGCGGAATGGCTGTGGCTGGTATCCTGAATATACTGGGGCGTGACTCCCAGAAGATGACAGATGCGGCGAACAACCGTGATCAGATAGGCTGTATCAATGCCAAAAGGGCAATAATGGACGCAACGTCTGCACAGGTTACATTCTGTGTAAGCTATGGTTGCGGCCCGGACCAGAAATTCAGGAGTTACCCTGCCCTTGGTCCGGATCATTTCCCACAGGGTCTGCTTGATTTTGCCAACCGGTGCGTATTTGGGGTCGCGGTCTTTGGAAAGAAAATAGTGGCATGCGTCTGAACATAAAGCGCAGTGGACGCATGTGTTGACATAGGCCTTGAGCCGGGCACTGTTTTCAAGGTTTATGACCCGCATGAT
>PXDF01000149.1 GCA_003566455.1 Desulfonatronovibrio sp. | reverse complement strand
GACCAGCCAGGCATTTTCAATTACCAGCGCATCCCTTACATTTCCAAGACTGAAATTATGACTTTTGTACTCCGCAGCCTTGCCTACAAAGTGCCAGATATTGCCGGGTATATATTTGCCGAGCTGGGTAATGCTGTATATGCGGAAACAGGTCCAAAAATCCATGCTTTTGCCGATGCTCTGCACGACATACTGCATGAAAAGCGGAAGTACGACTTTTGCAGCCAAGATAAAAATAAAGGATAAAAAAAGATGAAAAACATGTATCTGCTGAAGCGCCTCCAGGAATTCAGCATGCCTTCTTTGCACCAAAAAAGCGATAAAGATTATTACAGCAGCAACCCATGCCCATTTCATGAAATGGATTACATCTTTTCTCATAAGTCTTTGCTGAACTCGCCATACAGGAAATCGAACTGCCTTAAGGACTGCTTCTGCACTTCGGGAAGATTCTGCTTTATATCTTTTTCAATAGATTTTTTGTGATACAGAGCAGATTCGACTTTTTCCAGTAGCAGTCCCGGATCATTGCTCTTGTAGTCAAAAACATAATCCTCCATTTCGAACTGCTGCATAACCTCCTGGTATTTGTGTCCCCATCCCATAACTAAAAGGGGCTTACACAAGGTTATGGAGGCTATCATGGCATGAAACCTGGATACTATATTTAAGTCGCAGTAAGACATCAGCCTCTTAATTCCAACTGTATTTATATCCTTTGTGACCACCAGAAGATCCTCGGGATATTCGTTGAACGCGGCCAGATATCTGGCGGTCTTTTCAATTACCGGAAGATCATTGTTGCGCAGCTTGCCGCTTTTCTCCCTTGTGGCATTGGGAAAGAGCAGCACTGCGTACCCCTGTCTGCTCAATCTCTGAACTATGTCGCTTAGCATCTGGGTATAGTTCCACTTTTCCCTGCGGGCTTTGGAAGCAATAACAGAGCTGGGACAAAGTCCGATAATCGTCCTTCCTTCATTTTTCAGATCTTCAATCTTACTGATCAAAGAATCCAGGTACTTTTGATTTTCGTCCGAAAGCGAGTAACTGTCTTTGTGTAGAAAGACCAGGTCAGCCGCATCATCAATTATATCCCTTCGAAGGCCAGTATCCTCCAGGTTTTTTCTGGTAGTCGAGCCTCTGGCAAATATTTTTAAGCATCTGGCCAGAAAAATTCTGGCTGCAATAAACACCAGCGGGTTTTTGCAAGGTCCCAGGGCCTGAGCGAATTTGACTACAGGCGTACGCACAAGTATTGCCGGAAAAATATTCAGAATGTTGAAAGGAATGTAAATAATCCTGCCATCCATGAAGGAAACACCGGAGATATCTATCAGAACATCAGACTCATCCAGAGCGCTGATACTTCCTGGAAAAAAAAGACCTGCCCGGCCGAGTCGTACGAGCTTCAAGAATCCCAGGATTAAGGACAAAGGAAAAAGGATAAAAACAAGCGATGCCGGAGTCGCTGAAAATATTCTCACGTTCCGGTCCCTGCACAGTTTTTTATCCTCTTCAGGATAATAGGAATATATATTGAAATCAGCGTCAGGCTCTTTTTCCCTGATTCTGCCGATCACAGTGCTGAGCATGGCTTCAGCCCCCCGGTTCCCGGAAATGGTTGCTCCGATTATGGAAATTTTTTTCATTTCAAGGACTCCAGGCCCTTGAAAAACACAAGATAGGCCTTCAAAATCCTGCGGGGAACTTTAAATATCAGCCTGAAATATTTTTGGTTAATGCTCCATTTGTAATTGAACAGAATAATCCAGGCCACCAGGTACTGATGCCATTTTACTTTCCTGTCGTGCCTGTCCCGGATTTTCATGCCGAATCGTTTGGCAGCCCTGCTCTTGGCGCTGGTGTTGTTGTGAGTGGGAGCACCTCTGGCCTGTCCGTCAAGTATATCCTCAATTGTTACAGGCTCTGCCTTTACGTAGCCGTACTTACGGGCTGCTGCAAAAGCCTCCATCCCTTTTTCATTCTTGCAGATGACTGAGTTATGCTTGATGTTCTGATTCTTTAAATGCAAAGACCAGATGTCTCCAACGGAAATATCTGCGTTGTAAGCAAAATGATCATGGCAGTGAAGACACTTTTTCTGGCAGAAAAAATACAGGTTTTGATACAGCTTATAATACGATGACTTCTTTTCTATGATACTGCCCTGATCGAATTTTGCCAGGGAATAACCCCGCCAGGGGCCTGTGCGGAACCTGAAATAATCCAGTTTGCTGTCTGGTGTGGGGGTCAGCTTGTGTACGATACTATCTATCAGCTGTGGCTGGGAATTGTGACCGCAGAAGAGTCCTATGGTAAAGCGGATTTTATGAGCCAGCTGCGGATTTCTCGACATCCTCCTTTTCAGTATTGTCAAGTCGCAGGGAAGCCCCACCACAGCAAGCCTGCCCTCAAAGTCATCAATGAGTCTCAGGGCCTCGGGCACAAAGCTGGTCCCAACATACTTGCTGTCCTGGGAAAGAAGCAGCTGCGACTTGTTCCTTGCAATAAAGAATTTCGTCCTGACTTCATTCTGATCGGAAACCACTGTCCTGCAGACAAGAGCTCCTTCAATTACTCCATTTTCCAGCGCACATGCCAGGATAGCAGTTGTTACCCCTCCAGAAGCTCCTCCCAGACGGATACGGTCATCTACTGCATAAGCTGTGCAGGTTTCCTTGTATTCACCTGCAAGCTCATGAATATCCTGCGCGGTCCATTCTTTTTTCAGTAATTTGTGCGTCAGGCTGCTGATACTCAACAATGTCTTTCGCCTTTCCGTTTAAGCTGTCATGGTTAATCACACTCAACCTGTACTTCACATCCTCGAGCATCTTCCTGTTGGCGGCAAGGACGTCTGCCAGGAAGGCCACCAGAATGGTTTGAAAACCTGAGATCAGAAGCACTGCCGCCAGAATCAGGGACTGGATATGCCCTGCACCCTCACCGGCAAAATAATACCATAAAAAACGCATGCCGATCAGAGTGCCGATCCCGAAAAGCACCGCTCCAATGGCGAAAAAAAACCTGAAAGGCTTGTAGACCACAAAGATGCGCGCAATGGTCATGATGGAGCGCTGGACATACGAAGGAACGCTTTTGAGCAGCCTGGAGGGGCGCAGATCCTCATTTACCCGTACCGGAACCGAGGTGATGGCCATGTTCTTCTGTCCGGCCTGGATGATGGTTTCCAGAGTATAGGTATACTGGTTGAACACATTCAGGCGCATGGCCGCTTCCCTGGAAAAGGCCCGGAATCCGCTCGGAGCATCAGGAATATCCGTCCCGCTCACTTTTCGCACCACCCAGGAGCCTATATTCTGAAGGATTTTCTTTAATAACGAAAAATGCTTTATGCCGTTTATAGGCCTTGCCCCTACGACAATGTCCGCCCTTTTGTCCAGCACAGGCTTGACCAATGCCGGGATGTCGGCGGCATTATACTGATTGTCAGCGTCGGTGTTCACGATCACATCCGCGCCCAGGTTCAGACAGGCGTCTAGGCCGGTCATAAAGGCCCTGGCCAATCCCTGGTTTCTGGTGTGGCTGACGACATGGTCCGCGCCGTGCTCCCTGGCCACCCTGGCGGTATCGTCCGTGCTGCCGTCGTTAATGACCAGCCACTCCACCCGGTCAAACCCCTCCACCGCTCTTGGCAGATCGGCCAGGGTGACTGGCAGGGTTTCAGCCTCATTGTAGCAGGGTATCTGAATGATGAGCTTCATAAAAATCGCTCCTGCGTTGGACCATGAAAATCAGGATATCCTGGGGAAAGTCGTTTGGAGTATCTATCCGCTCAAGCCAGGAAACCTCTTCCCCTGCCATCAGCCTGTGAACCAGCGCGTTTTCTTTCTGATCATGAAAATATATTCTATCCAGAGGTCTGTTGACCAGGATCATGTCCACCTGCCTTGCATCGATGATCGAGAGCGCCTGCTCATCAATTTCAGAGGTCATAATGTTGTACCAGTCGTTGAAGCCATGCAGGTTGCGGTGATTGGTGAATGTAAAAACATTGTTGTTTGTGTGGTATAATAAAGTTGATCCCAGCTCAGGAGCAGCCATTATATTCAGAGGCCTGTAATCATTTTTGGTTATATTATGGATATAAGCACTTGCACTCACTATATTGGAATCATAACCCGGCTCTAAACTTTCTTTATTTCCATGCAGAGCCAGAGGATAGAAAAACCAGGTCAGCATTAAAAAAATTGCCAGAGGACGAATAACAAGCAGCAACCTGGACATACTGAATCGTAATTCGATATGCCTTACCAAAGTATCCATCAATACTACATAGCCAAGAAGAAAAATTATCTGCAGATAAACTACGTAACGTAATTTTACTGCATAGCCAGCATACAGAACAATACACAAAATAATAAATATAGAGAGCCTGACGTATATGCTATTCTTATTGATATTACTAAAATTCTGCCACCATTTTTTGATTATCAACCCATGTGCAAACCATAAAGAGGTTGGAATAATAATACCTGCCCAGAAAATAAATCTAATAAATCCTTGGGGCCATTCAAGGCTGTATATTAATTGATGTTGCCCGATATTTGGTGAACGAACTTCTCGGTATAAAGCATCCAATCCATATCCTGCTATTACTTGAGGATCTTCAACATAAAAGAGTTTGAAGGTATACATCAATAATAAGATTACAAATCCTGCTGCTCCAGAAAATAAGACTCTGTAAGCAATATTATTTGAGAAATCGTATTTCTGGATAAAAAATGAATAAAAAGTGATCAACGCAAAAAACAAAATAAAAAATACTGATAATCGATCCACTTCCACATGGAAGAATCCGCTGAATCCGTTCTCGATAAGAAGCGCTCCAGTTGAAAAAATAAATAGAGATGCTGAATAATTTAGAAGAGCTGACCCGGCATCCTTTTCTTTAAGAAACCAGAGTACGCTGAAAAAAACTATAATCGGCAGAATAACAAATATCCCAAGCTCAATGCACACCCAGAAGCCAAGAGCAGAGACAAAGCCTGCCCCCCAGGACCACAATTTCCTGGCAGGCTCCTGCATCATGCGGACTACAAAACCCAGGGCTACGACAAATAAAAATGTTATCAGGCTGTGATGGTCAGGGCGGCCCGCCAGATATGAAGCAAAAACTGCGGGCATGACAATAAATCCAAGGGCCAGAAAGAGAAGTTGCCTGTGATTATATACAGGTGCGAATCCCCAGATAAGAAACAGCACCGATGCATACAGCAGGACAGGACTGATCAGCACTCCCCAAGCATACAATCCCTTTTCAAATCCGATAAATGGAGTAAGCGCCCAGGCACCGGTAAGCAGCAGGACATCAAAGGGCCTGGTCCAATGCTGTTCCAGGCCAAATGGTGGATCGACCCTGTATAATGTAGCGTCGAACCACAACCTGGTTTCCTGGAATTGAACCGCTCGGACCAGCCAGGTATAGCAGTCTGGATCCGCCAGCTGCCCGCTGAACACTCCGGCCTTAAAGGCATATCCAAGTTGCGCCAGAGTGATCAGGGCAAAGGACACTATTATATGCTCTGTATATTTTGGCTTATGCATTTTAACGCCTATAAATATGCAAGGCTAAAGGTTTAAGTCTTTATCTTTATATGCATCAAAAATATTAGAATTTAATGGCCTGAACTTTACAATAAATGTGCCAGTTTTCCGAAAATGTTGGATTACATAAGAAATGCAATTTCATAGATTGCTTAGAATTATTAATATTAAGGCTATCTGAAAATTTCAGAAAAATATTCGGCTTGGAAATCTTGTAAGCAATCTATTCTTTTAATCTTTTATTAAATAATTTTTAAAATAGAAAAATGAGAATTTCCAAAAAAACCGGAATTTTATTTTAGGCATGGAAAATGGAGATTTTTTTGATAGGTATCTTTGTAGAATCAGCTAGCGAATGTCAGCGTACAGTATTCTTTCCTTCTCTGGATTCCTGCCCACGAAGAAGAACGGATAAAGACTGACAAAATGGACACTGGATCTGATCCTGTGAAGGCTTGATTCAGGAAAAAATCATTTAAGACTGGATTCCGGCTTTCTCCGGAATGACGAAAGAAGAAATCATAACGGATTCCGCGATCCCGGTTTTCACCGGGGCAGGTTACATCTGGAATGACAGAGAGAGTGCGACTCTGATGAACCGGGCTTCCATTCATAAATCACTCCGGTTTTTCTTTTTCCGTCACCCCGGCGGAAGCCGGGGTCCAGTGCCTTATCTGCTATTATGAATGAACTCCGGGCTGTGCAGCGGTGAAGGATTCAACGGGAAGAAGGAGGAGAAAATAATCCTGGATTCCGGATTCCCGGTTTTCACCGGGACAGGCTCCAGGACAGGTTCAGCAGGATGAAAAGGAAGAAAGACTGGATTCCGGATCAAGCCCGGAATGACGGAGAAGAGAGACCGAGTCCGAGGCAGGCTTTTGGTCTGGATTGACGGAAAGAAGACCGGATTCTTGGCCTGCCCTGTCTTGTCACCCCGGCGGAAGCCGGGGTCCAGTGTCTTTATTTTTCTGGATTGTTGCTCGAGGTTTTCCTGAAGTAGGCTGCAAAGAAAATGCACTGGACCACGGATCAAGTCCGGGGCAGGCTATGGATTCCTGATTCTTGGTTTTCACCGGGACAGGCTCTTAGCCCGGAATGACGGAGAATAGGGACGGATTTGGGGGCAAGTGCCTGTTTTCTTTCTTGTCACCCCTGCGAAAGCGGGGTCCAGTGTCTTTATTTTCTGGATTTTGGCCCCAATCACTAGTCTGTCCCCCGGTCTGTAGGGACTGTAGAATATCCAAGACTGGATTCCGGATCTAGTCCGGAATGACGGAGAAGAGAAAGGCTGAAATTTTCTGAATTCTAGGCCCCGGTTTAAAGCATGTCCTGTACTATTATAATTCCGTGGATCTGGGGCAGGCTCTGGATTACGGATTCCCGGTTTTCACCGGGACAGGCTTTAACCGAGATGACGAAGAAAAGAATCAAACTCTGGATTCCGGCTTCCGCCGGAATGACTGAGAAGAGAATCGGAACCGGGGCAGGCTCCGCTTAGGTTGACGGAACCTTGGGTTCATTGGGTTCAGTGCTTGCCTTTCTTGTCATACCGGTGAAACCGGTATCCAGATTCCCAAATTCCCTAATCAAATAGCGTTTCATATAAATCCAACCAGGCCGGATTATTTTTTTCTATTAACTCAAGCTTCCAATCCCTCTTCCATTCTTTCAGTCGTTTTTCTCGTGCTATTGCAGACTCCATATCCTCATGCACTTCATACCACACCAATTGATGGACTTTATAACGTTTTGTAAAACCTTCCACCATATTGTGCTTGTGCTCCCAGACTCTTTTCTTGAGATCCGAAGTGACACCAATGTACATAGTACCGTTTCTCTTGCTGGCCAGAATGTAAACTGCAGGTTGTTTGGTCATGGTGGAATAAGGTGTTTTTTGGTTTCGGAATTTTCTCCCTGTCAGGTTTTGGAGGAACAGTAGCCCTCGGAGTATTGGTTTCCTTTACTTTGTTGATCGCGGTAACATCAAATTTAATTTTATTACCTTCGATGTTATTAAGCCTTGAAAGGATCATTATAAGACGGAATTTTGAAGAACCCCTGATGAAAATATATGAGGATACTGAAGAT
>PXDF01000148.1 GCA_003566455.1 Desulfonatronovibrio sp. | reverse complement strand
ATCTCTAAAACATCCCCATAATATCCATTGAACTGGTATAGGTTTTATCAGACAGCTGAAATAATAATAAGTAAACTTCTTGGCTGACGTGCAGAACATAAGAGATCATCAACAAACTTCCTGGCTCAACGTGCTGGTTCCAGCGAATAAACTTGGCTGGACAATGTTTTTAACCAGCCCGCCTAGATGGCCGAGTGGGGTGAGACGAATTGACCGGAGTGCATGGAAAACCTGGTTAAGTCGATTACGCATTCAAACTTAAAAAGAGCCTTCAACATGAAGAATAAACTTTTCTTTCTGCTCCTGTTACTCTTATTGGGATTTATTGCCTTAAAGTACGGAAACACAATTTATATCTTTTTTGAATCAGATGAGCCCAGTCAAAGCATTGGCACAACAGCCAACGGGAGCCTGATCAACGGAAAAAGACTGCCGACCCGCGGGGAAAACTTTATATGTTATTCATATCTGGGTGCTTTGCTGGGCCGAAACAGCATTCATCACAAGGTTCGCGATACGGTCATCCAGACCTATGGCCGCCTGGCAAAAGAATATCCTGACACAACATTCGTCTACGGTGAAACAGGCTGGCCTGGCGGGGGAAGTTTCCGTCCGCACAGGACCCATCAAAATGGACTCAGCGTTGACTTCATGGTCCCGGTAGTCAACACAAAAGGCCAGTCCGTTCCTCTGCCTGGATCTGTTTTCAACAAGTTCGGTTATGGAATTGAATTCGACCACCAGGGAGTCTACAGGGAATACAGGATTGATTTTGAGGCTATGGCCGCGCATATTGACACTTTGATCAATACCGCACAAAAAAATGGCCTGCGGATCAGCCGGATAATATTTGCTCCTGACCTGCAGGAACATCTTTTTGACACCAAAGCCGGTAAACTAATTTACGGCAGAGTCCCGTTTTCAAAGAACCCCTCCTGGGTCCGCCATGATGACCATTATCATATTGACTTTGAAATCATGTGAACAGCCTCAACGCCTGAATACAACTTTGTTCCGGGATAAATTCCTTTGTGCAGGTCTACCGGATAAGGTATTCCAATCCTCCCCCATTGCTTCTCTCAAGCAAATTCTGAACTGGATCGAGAAAATCCTGGAATATATTTTTTTCAAATTCACATGTCCGTGATGAGCATCAGTCCTTGCAAAACATACCTTAAAGCTTGAGGCACAATCTCTTTCGCAACTCTGAATTAATTAAATTATTCAACTATATCAACGTATTATTTTTAAATCAAATGGCAATACATAACAAAACAGGCGATTATTCTTCAGATCACTTAAGCATTGTTTTGTCGCCGTAGGTAATAATCAATAATACGCAAAACCGCGTGATGATGAATTGGAAGATTATGATTTTTTTAAAAATACAATAAATCAGGTAAAACTATGAAAAAACATGCATCATCCCATGGCCTGGCCGTATTTTTCTGCACAATCTGCTCAGGCTGGTTGGTCAGACTCAGCTATGATCACCATCCCCTTGCCATGGAATATATGGAAAGAATTTCTGAGTATTTTATCAAGATACTCTCATTAAATTTTTCTTCGGGAGACTTATCCTCATTGATCATTGCCGTGATGCTGGCTATGGTTTGGGGAATGTGTTTCAAGATTATACATAAGGATGGCGGCTGATACGAAAGATTTTTTTCCGCATAAAGCAAGATAAACAATGCTCTCCAGAACCAACATTATTACCATTCCATAAAGGGGCTGAACTCTGTTCATGAAAAGGGCTCAAAAAGAAACGAGATGTAATCATGTCCATATCAATATTAAATCCTGAACACTTAAGCCGTCTGGCAGTGCTTAGAGCTGTTCTGGCACGAATATCCGGTCTTTCAATAAGTATTTCACATGACTTACCAGCCCTCCAGGTTTTTGCCGGAAATAAGCTTAAAACCGAAGCTTTTGAAAAGATGGTTCACAGTGAAATAAAGAGACTGGCTTTGAAGGATATTCAAGCCCCTGGTCACGCATGGCCAGCTCCCATAGCTCACACAATCCGCGATCTAGTCAATGAAAGTCTTGGAAATGGAATCCGCAATGCCTACCGCATGGTCGACCTTTTTGAAGTTCTCATTAAATATATAACTACCATTGTCATCTCAGACATGGTGCGTGGTCCGGATTTTCCTCAGACCCTGAAGGAACTTTTGGCAGAGAGCCTGAATATGCCTTATTTAGGAAAGTGGGCAGGCTATTGTAGGGCCTGCGCCCATGAACTGAGCAACCGAAATCAAAAGCCATTTGTTCCGGAAATTCTGGATTACCAGGATAAATATCTCAAAGCCGATCTTGATATTCTGTTAGCCCTTCGAAATATTTACGCTCACGGAGCTACTCCTCCGGAAGATCAATGCGTCCGGCATTGCATCGAAAATATGCCCATTCTGATTCGACTGCTGCAGGGCGCTGCCTTCCTTAAAGAGTATCCGCTCATCTGCGTGAAGGATTCATCAATGTTTCTGGCCATGGGCGAAGAATTGCTACCTTTAACTTCAGACCATCCCGGCAGTCGAGGCAGCGCTTTTCTACAAAACCCATCCAGTGATTCGCTTTTAGAACTGTCGCCATTGCTGACCTACGGAAAATGTCTGTATAAAGGTCATGACGGTTTTATATGCGGTCGATACAAATTTCTTTTTTATAATGACCATAGAAAAAAGACTTTTATTACCTATCTTGATTACAGAAATAATCATCATGGTCGCGACACCCTGGCTCCGGAGTACTTCCGTGAGATATTTCCCATACCTGAATGGCGCTCAGCCAGGGAAAAAGACAGGATAGCTTCAATAATTGATGAAAAAGCCGAAGGTTTTATTGGAAGGGAAGATGAAATTAAAGATATATCCAGGTGGGTATCTTCAGCCCGTAAAGGATTTTTCATGGTCCTTGGCCCTCCCGGGATTGGAAAAAGCGCATTGGCGGCGAGCCTTGCCAGACATGAATGGGTCGGCATAGATGTGCTGTGCCACTTTATCCGCCGCATCGACCGTCCCACTCCGATAGAGTTCCTGCGCAGACTGTTAAACGATCTTTCGCGGACATTCGGATCCAGATTTGTGGCGGGTTCATTGGAAGAAATGCAAATCGAACTTGATAATCAACTAAAGCTGGCAAAAAACAGTCTCCAGGAGCCAGGAAGAAAACTGCTCATTATTATCGACGGACTGGACGAGGCCCTTGCCCGGCCTGAGAACAGAACAGGCGGGAAAAATATTCTTGACCTTTTGCCCAGGCATGTTCCGGATAATGTTCTGATCCTAATGACTGCCAGGCCCAGGACAGAAATCATGGATCTTTACCATGAGCTCGATCGGGAAGCCAAGCAAAAGGTTACTCTTGAAGGTCTTTCCATAGACGAGGTTCGTGGACTTCTTTACGGCCCCATAAGCAAATACGAACTGAAACCTGAATACGCTGGGGCTGTGCTCGAAAAATCCCAAGGCAACCCTCTCTATGTCAAGCTTCTTTCTGAAGAAATTTTCCAGGGAAGATTGATGGCCAATGATGTTCTCCTTCTCCCTGGGTCACTTTCAGAAGTTTATGAATCAATCCTGAAACGCCTGATGAAAGAAAGCAATGACGTGCTGAAAGTACTCCTTACTCTTGCCTACGCGCGGGAACAGCTGACAATTTCTCAGATCTCCGCCATCAACCAGTTTAACCTTCAGAGGACCATCCTGGCAGTCGATGTCTGTCTGGAAATATTGAGCGAGGATATCGACGTATCAGGGAACAGGACAGTATCTGTATATCATGACAGTTTTGCTGATTTTTTGAAAAATCACAAAGACCTGGCCGGGGAAAGGGAGAAAATATTCATCAGCTATTTAAGATACACCATCAGCCATGAAAATAAATCAGCTGTCACGGAAAAGATCATATTGGCCCTGATTCGCAACCAGGCTATTTCCATGGAAGACCTGCCGGTACTGGCAAGCCTGCTGGAGGCTGCAGGCTCATTGCTGACCAGCTTCTCCATCGCTGTCAAGGCCCTGAGTTCTCATTCAATTGCCCGGTCATCCGTTCATATGGCTGGCCTTGCCCGTATTCCCGGCCCAGCAACCGCCAGAGCAGTCACTGAATGCCTGTCCGCCTGCTTGAGGAACAATCCCGGGGATGCCCGGACTTTTCTGCAAGATCTTTTTCCGGACAGAAATAAATCAGGGAAAAGTTGGCCTGACCCAGGTGCATCTCAAACAGCCCGTGTCTGTGCTGATTTATGTGTTGAACTCCTGGACTGCGACCAGGCTCGTAATGTGGCCGTGGACTTTCTTAATAAACTGGTTCAGCACTCTGACCAAAGAGTGAAAAGCCTTGGCGTACTGGGTGTATTTCGTGCTTCAAGGCTTAATCCCAAAGCTTCATTAGATGTTGTGCAGAAATTGGGTAACCAGGCAATCATGTTTGGACTTCCAAGACCATCCATGATTGAACCCCTTGTCGGCTGTATGCTGGGGCTTTTGTTTGAACACGCAGAAGATCAAGAATTCCGGGCAGAACTTAGAGAAATCGCCAGCAATACTCTCTCCAGGACTATACTCATCCGGCCTCTTGCCTGGCTTTTACCTCGTTATGTATCCACTTTTTTGTCTAAAGTGCCTGACGACTACAACCCTTTAAATCTTGCTGAACTCCGGACTTTCAAAAAAGAACTGGCAAGTGATCCTGAGCTTGTTGATAATGCTGCCCAAATGATTGCACATTGTGATCCAGGTTATGGAACTAGGGAAACATTTCGCGAGGCAATGTGGGCAACCATTCCTCTGCTCAAAAAACACAAGTCAACCCTGCTCATGTACATTCTTTTGCAATTGCCTGTCTTGAACCGGACACTGGCTGGAGACATGTCAGCTCTTGAAGACTCCTACCAACACTGGAAGCTTATGAAAGATCAAATTGATGTGAGTTGCCAGGAATTTGCCTATCAACTTCGAATGGTCCAGATCGGCCTTCGAATTCAGGGCCGGCCTCCATTGGAGGAAAAATGGTCACATCGAGCCGAAGAAGTGGTTCGTAATTTTTTTTACGTCAAAGGAGCCGTTTTCACAAATACACGCAAATACCAAGGTGGATCTATTATCTCAGCACTTCCATTTATTGTTGCCCAGAATGGTGATTTTAAGCCATCAATCCTTAAAGAAATGATCGACCATGCTTTAAAAAATGATGTCCACCCCGCTGAATTTAATTATGATCAAAACCCTCCCTTATATCAGATTATTTTAAGAGTCCTGGAAGTTAACGCTGTTGAATACGGGACATATGATCCAGCTGGGAGGGTTGTCGCCTTCTATGGGCTACGATGCTTCTTTGAGTACCATAACATTTTGAATGAAGCTGCCTGGTTGCTGATTATAAAAATCCTTGCCAAAATGCAGCTTTTCTATCCAGATGAGGTTGAAAGTTTTTTAATTGAACTTCCTGACCGCATCGAGCAAAATATTCGAAGAAGGCTGCAGAATACAATCCCCCAAAATAAACCCGGAGAACTTTTATCTCTTCGATCAGAGAAATTTTTGGCCACTTTGTACAGTGAACCTTATGATGCCAATTACCCCCTACGCCGGCATATGCAAAATGTTCTATACTCTCTGGCCAGGCCGGAAAACCTTAAGGCCAGTCTGCGTCAGCTGATCCGAGAAGTTTTCATGGCCATCAGGAAATGAATATTTTCTTAGCCCAGCTACCTAATGCTCTCTCTGTTACGCGTGTTGTCTTTGGAATTATACTTATAAAATTCTGTCTTCAAGGTGCTTTGCTTTTTGTAATTCTCTTTTGCGCGGCCATCTCGGATGCACTAGACGGATTCATTGCCCGTCGTCTGGGAGTGCAAAGTGAGATTGGAGCAGTTCTTGACTTAGCAGCTGATGGAATTTTCTTCTTATGTGCTCTGTTGCTGCTTTTTTTTCTTGACCTGCTTCCAGGCATCTGGCTTGGATTAATCCTTGCGGGAGCAATACCTGAAATTGCGGCTCAGGCAATTATCTGGTGGGGAGGTGGTAAGAGTGGATCCTTTGGACATCCGTTGAACAAAATGCTGGGGGTTTACTCATATTTTTTTATAATAGCTGTGGCTATGGAATGGCCTTTAATAATTGTTGGGGTTATCCAGGTCATGCTTCAATGGATTTCTAACGGATACGACTTCTTGCTTGCCCTGGCAAAAATTCCAAAAACAGTGTAACCGAATAAATAAACTGTTTAATTTTTTTCATAACCCTCTGTGCCAATGAGAGTGCGACACCGACGTTTGAATAATTAAGCAAGGGCGGTTAGGTGAACACATTATGTACACAATATAAAGCACTCAATCCAGACAGTGGCTTTATTTCCAAATCTTCGGTCACGGATTCAGCTCCTTGTCATTGTACGAAAGGAGCTTCTCTTTTCAAGTACTACAGCAAAGTTTTTCTACTCTCCCCGGCATAGTCGGGACTTAGCTCTGGACTTAATAGGATTTGACTGCAAAAAGTCCCGTAGCCGAAGTCTTCTATAACGATAAAGTAACCGGGCATGAAAAGCTACGTTTCACTTCGCTTTTCATGCCCGGTTGACTGACTGGTTAACCCTTTTATATCATTAGGTGACTCTATATGCAGACCTCGTGCATAAGGACGCGCTGTGCTTTTTATCCGAATATTTTTGCTAGGCCTGTCCAGACTGAATTAAGCCCATGTTTGTCGTGTAACGGTTTGGCCCATGCTAAACCCCTCGGAGCGGTCCTGAAAGGCCTTAGAACGGCTCCTATGGCTTCGTTTTTTCAGGGAGAAGGGAAAAGTAAGAGGTGAGGGCTGAATTATATGCTGTTTCGTTGCCTTATGTAGAAATCTGGCACTGTACAGACCTTTGTCAAAGCCAGGCAGCACTATCAAGATTTTTCCCTTGCTTCCTTCTCCTGCTCTAAACCTTTAGAGCTCCCGAAGTTTCAGCCGCCTTTCAGACCGCACATGGGCAGGATTTTCACAAAGGCATACATTGAGCCCACCAGAGCCAGAACAGTGATCACAATAAATATAATAGTCATCTTGACTCCCTGCTGGTTAGTTTACCCCAGCTTCTCCAGCACATGATCCCTGACTTTATCAGGAAGAGCATAATAAAAGGGAATTATCTTCATAAGCATCTACCCTTAAACTTTCGATTTAATGAAAACGCCCAGATAATATCTTGAATAAACTGTCAATAAGAAAATTTCACCCCACCATCTTCAGCTTCAGCAGTTCATCATCCAGGCCGTAGCGGTCAACGCTGATCCGGTCACTGCTATAAGCAATGGCTTCGCCGCTCATGCCGGGCATGGTGAATGGAAAAAATGCCGGATTGTGCAAAGCAATACCCAGTGCTGACTTGCCTTCAGGAAGGGCATGGAGTCCTGCTTCAACCATCAGAACAGCCAGGTTGTGGTCAGTAATAGAAATGGGAGCTGCTTTTGTATAACAGCCCCTGGCTTGGGAATCTTTCAGCACACCCCAGTCAACAAAAGATCTGAGCGCGTAGCTCGCGTAACGAGTTATGGTCTCCCTGTCTCCGTATTGTTCTTTTAGCCGGTTGACTATTTGAATCTGACAAACCTGGTCCTGCAAGGCAAGCAACCTTCCGGTCTGCCTGGCCACATTAAACCAGAATGGGTAAGCGGCAGATATCATGGCCCAGTTGACTGCCAGGTCAACATCAGGCTTTTGACCGAGCAACGTAAGAGCCTTGTCT